>JARRBK010000016.1 GCA_029982615.1 Tepidanaerobacteraceae bacterium
ATAAAAGACGACGGTTCATCCGAGGCTTTGACAGCTGATGCTATAGTTGTGGCTACCGGTTCCTCGCCGGCAAAGATACCCATTTTTCCATATGACGGCAAAAAGGTGCTTCTCAGCGATGAGGCTCTGAAACTCAAGACATTGCCCTCCAGCATGATAATAGTTGGAGCAGGCGTCATCGGCTGCGAATTCGGCATGTTCTTCAACAATATGGGCACTGAAATTACCATGGTGGAAATGATGGACCACGCCCTGCCGCTAGAAGACAGAGAAATAGGGCGGGAGATGGAAAAGGTATTAAAGAGGAAAAAGATAAAGCTGATGCTGAGCACAAAAATTGTTAAAGTCGAAGTAAACGACAAGGGAGTAAAAGCCATTTTTGAAAATGGCGATGGAATAGAGGCAGAAATGATGCTGGTGGCCATCGGCAGGAAGGCAAACATTCAGGGCCTGGGATTGGAACAGGTAGGGGTCCGGATAGAAAATGGAAGAATTGCAGTGGATGAACATATGATGACAAATATAGAGGGTATTTACGCTGTAGGTGATGTAGTCCCAGGACCGCAGTTGGCCCATCTCGCCTCCGCAGAGGCGGAATGCGCGGTGGAAAACATTATGGGCAAAAAATGTACTATGGATTATTCCGCAGTGCCCAGAGGCGTTTTCACCGATCCGGAGGTGGCCGGTGTGGGGCTTACAGAAGAAGAGGCTCTTTCCCGGGGCTACACCGTTAAAAAAGGGACATTTGATTTCAGGGGCCTTGGAAAAGCTCAGGCTATGGGACAGCTTGTCGGAAAGGTAAAAGTGATAGCCGATGAAAAAACCGGAAAGATACTGGGAGCATCCATTCTGGGACCCCATGCTACTGACCTCATTCAGGAGTTGGTGGCAGGCATAAAGTACGGCCTTACGGCAGACGAACTGGGGTCAGCCATTCATTCGCACCCCACCCTGTCCGAAGCAGTCATGGAAGCGTTAAAAGACGTAAACGGCGATGCCATTCACAAAGTGTAAAACAAATAGATTATCATTTTGCAGCTTATAGGCGATGCGAATGGAAACCTTCGCATTGCCTAGTGAGCTGAACGACTACAGTTCAAAACATCATGGAGGCGGTTAAATGGCATATACAATAGCAGTAGCGGGCAAGGGAGGTACAGGGAAGACCACGATTGCAGGCTTTTTAGTGGACTATCTTGTAAGAAAAAAGATGACTCCAATCCTGGCAGTAGATGCCGACCCAAATTCAAATTTAAACCAGGTATTGGGAATGGAAGTTGAAACCACGCTGGGAGAAATTAGAGAAGAAATAAGCATAAACAACAGGGATGGCAAACTTCCCAGCGGGATGTCGAAAGCTGATTATATAAATTTAAAAATTCAGCAGGCCGTCATTGAAGGCCACGGTTTCGACCTAATAGTCATGGGAAGGCCCGAAGGGTTAGGGTGTTACTGCTTTGCCAACGGCCTGTTGAGGGAGGCCACCGACAGGCTGGCAGACAGTTACAGATTTATGGTGATCGACAACGAGGCGGGCCTCGAGCATCTCAGCCGGCGCACCACAAAAAAAGTGGATTTGATGTTTGCTGTCAGCGAGTGTTCAAAGAGAGGGATTGATGCTGCGGCAAGGGTAAAAAGCCTTATAGAAGAGCTAGCTCTAGATGTAAAACAGCTTTATCTCATAATAAACAGGGTGCCGGAAGGAGGTGTTACCGAAGAAATAAGGCGCGCAGCTGAGGATTACGGCCTGAAGCTGGCGGGCACCATACCGCTGGACAGCAATATCTTTGATTACGACAATCGCGGCATTCCCCTGGTGCAGCTTCCTCTTGATGTACCTGCTAGAAAAGCCGCCGAGAAAATTTTCGATTCTTATTTGGTGTCTATCGAGATTGTTTGAATTTGAGACAATCCATTGCAGCAAAAAAATTACTTAGGAGTGATCTGTATGGCTTACAAAAAGCCTTCTCAAAAATTCAGCGGAAAAATACGGGAAGTGACTGTGGGCTCCGGGCTAAAACTCGGAGGCGAATCGGTGCTCCCGTTCTATAAATTCGATGGAGACACCGGAGCAAAACCGGCCGTGGGAATGGAAATATGGGATGTTTTTCCCGAGAGCTGGCCGCAGAGCCTGAAGGATATATTCGGGCCATATGCCGACGATCCGGTAAAATGGGCTAAATTCTGCGTGGAAAAATACAATCCGGATTTCATTTGCATTAAATTTGAAGGAGCCAACCCGGAAGGAGATGACAGATCTCCTGAAGACTGCGCCCGCATAGCCGAGAGGCTTGCCGGCGAGGTACCTGTTCCGCTGGTTATAGCGGGATGCGATTCCGATGAAAAAAATGCCAAAGTTTTTACAAAAGTAGCTGAAGCTTTGCCTGACAAAAATTATGTATTTCTTTCAGCGATTGAAGCTAATTATAAAGAGATAGGCGCCGCCTGCGGCATGGCATACGGGAATATCGTGAGCGCCGAATCTTCAGTGGATTTAAATCTTGCAAAACAGCTGAACATACTCATAACCCAGCTGGGGGTAAAACCGGAAAAAATGGTGATGAACCCGGGGTGCGCTGCCGTGGGGTACGGATTCGAGTATGTAGTCACTACCATGGACAGGATAAAATTGGCAGCACTGGATCAGAATGACTCCACCCTGCAGATGCCGATAATAAGCCCGGTATCTTTTGAAACATGGAAAGCGAAAGAAGCTATAGCCACTGAGGAGGATATGCCCGAGTGGGGCGGCCAGGAAGAAAGAGGTATTGCCATGGAGGTTTCCACAGCAGCTGGAGTGCTGGCTGCGGGTTCCAATGCCGTAATTTTGAGGCATCCAAAGTCCGTGGAAGTTATCCGAAAGTTTATAGATGAACTGCTATAATGATGGGAGAGATGAACATGGCTTTGAATGGTATGGAAATATATAAAATGCTTCCTAAGAAGAATTGTAAGGAATGCGGGTTTCCCACCTGCCTCGCCTTCGCCATGAAGCTGGCTCAGGGTGGGACCCAGGCGGAAAAGTGCCCATACATGTCCGATGAGGCGAAGGGAAAGTTGGCGGAGGCCACCGCCCCCCCGATGAGAACAGTGACCTTCGGTGCCGGGGAAAGGACATATTCCCTGGGAGGGGAAACTGTACTTTTCAGGCACGAAAAGACTTTTGTGAACAGGCCAAGGTTTGCTGTGATGTTCGACGATGCAGAAAATGCTGATGAGGTGGCAAAAAAGATAAACCATATAAACTCAGTGAATTATACCCGCATCAGCGAGGAAATGTATGTGGAAATAGCGGCATTCAGGTGTTCGTCGCAGGATAAGCAGAAATTTATTTCGCTAATTAAAAAAGTAACTTCTGAGTGCAAAAAAGTGGTGCCCATGATAATTTCCGAAGATCCGGATATAGCTTCGGCAGCTGCGGAAGAATTTGCTGCCCTGGGGCCAATAATTTACGGTGCAAATGAACAAAACTGCGAAGCCATGGTAGGCATAGCAAAGAAGCACAATCTTCTGCTAGGAGTAAAAGCCGAAAATCAGGCAAAGCTTTATGACACAGTCCAGAAGATACAGAATATGGGTTACAAGGAACTCCTCCTGGACGCCGGCGGCAGGAGTCTGAAAAACGCCTTTGATGACGCTGTCAATATAAGGCGTACGGCGCTTCTTTCAAAAGACAGGACTTTCGGCTATCCGACTGTGACATTTGTGTGCGACATGGCGCAAGATAAAATGATGGAAGTCGCTATGGCAACGCTGTTTGTGGAAAAATATGCGTCAATTATAGTATTGAGCGATATGGATTACTCAATGGCTCTGCCCCTCTTTGCCCTGAGACAGAATATTTATACTGATCCACAGAGGCCTATGAGGATTGAACAGGGCATTTACAAGATAGGTCAGGCGGATGAAAGCTCGCCTCTCCTGGTTACTGTCGATTTTGCCCTTACCTATTTCATAGTTTCCGGAGAAGTGGAGAGGTCCAAAGTGCCGTCGTGGATACTGATACCCGATGCGGGAGGGTATTCGGTGCTGACTGCCTGGGCGTCAGGTAAACTTAATGCAAAATCCATCGCAAAAGCGATAAAGGATTTTGAAGTGGAAGGCAAGCTCAAAACCCGAGAACTCATCATACCCGGGAAAGTGGCGGTGTTGAAATCCGATATAGAAGACGAGCTGCCGGGTTGGAAGGTAATAGTGGGAACCCGCGAAGCCGCTTCTCTGCCGGCATTTTTAAAGGATTACCGCCAGAAAAGCGCATCATAAAAATACGCATGTCAGGAGGATAAATGTATGGCGAGATTTATTACAATCGGAGAACGTATTCATGTAATATCCCCTGTAATAAGAAAAGCACTTCAGGAAAGGGACCCGAAGCCCATCATTGAAAGGGCGAGGGAACAGGTGGAAGCGGGAGCCAATTATCTGGATGTGAACATAGGGCCTGCGGACAGAGATGGCGAAGAATTGATGCCGTGGGTGGTGAAACTCCTTCAGCAGGAGTTTCCCAACACCCCTCTTTGCCTTGATACCGCCAATACTAAAGCTCTGGAGGCAGGAATAAAAGTTTACGACCGTAAGGCCGGAAAGCCCATTATAAATTCAGCCGATGCCGGTTCCAGAATAGGTATGATAGATCTGGCGGCAGAATATGATGCCATGGTCATAGGCCTCTGCGCAAAAGAGGGAATACCCAGAGACAATGATGAAAGAATCCAATACTGCACAGAAATCCTGGACAGGGCGATGGCAGCCGGGCTTGATCCCGAGAATATCTTGTTTGACCCGCTTTTTGTGGTGGTAAAAGGAATGCAGGATAAACAGCAGGAGGTTCTGGAGGCACTGCGCCAGATTACCGAAATGGGATTCAAGACCACCGGAGGTCTTAGCAACGTCTCTAATGGCTGCCCAAAAGAGTTGAGAGGGCTCATTGAAGCTACTTTCTGCGCCATGGCCATCCAGTGCGGCCTTACCTCAGCTATTGTAAACCCGTTAAACAAGATGCTCATGGACATTATCAAGACTGCGGATGTGATAAAAGGCAGAAACCTGTACTGCGATTCCTACCTGGAGTTGTAATTTGATTTTGGTGAAGAAACTAAAATTCGCTGCCGGAGATGGCCCGGCACCTCCGCTCATCCTGCCGCTCTAGAGTTTAGTCCTGCGCTTCGTGGAGGTTCGCCGGCAATTCGGCATCCTGCCTCAGGTGCCGGCCAGCGGGCATCCGTGCCCGCTGCCTCCACTCCGCTTGTTCTAAACTCAAGAGCGGCGACGGCTTCGCTAAACGGTGCTTTTGGCCATCTCCGGCAGCGGACTTATTTTCTACACCAATATTATATTTGAAAAAGGAGGAGCATATCATGAGCTTATTTGATATTATTTTCACGGGGTCTGAGCAGGCTCTGGCTGCCTGCAAGTCAGTTGTGGAAAAAACGGTGTCGGAGCTGGGGGAAAATGAAAAAGTGGCTTTTCCCGGCACCGCTTACAGCCTGCCCACCATATACGCAGCTACGGGCAATAAAATCAACACTCTTGCTGATTTGAAGGGTGTCATACCGGTGATCGAGAGCCTCATAGTCAGGGAGCAAAACCTGGAAAAAGCTCTCAATGCTGGCCTTGCCACTGCTGTGGCAGCAGAAGTAATAGAGGCTTGCAAGTATGCGGGTGGTAAAACCCCCTATGCTGAACCATGCGTAGGATTTGTTCCTGATACAGTCATTCGTTCCCTCGGAGTTCCCCTGGTGACCGGAGACATCCCGGGAGTGGCGGTAGTGATAGGCGAAGCTCCGTCCGATGAAGAGGCAGCTAAAGTAATAAAGGGTTATCAGACAAAAGGCCTTTTGGTGTTCCTGGTGGGGAAAATCATTGACCAGGCTATTAATGCCAAAGTAAAAATGGGTTTGGAGCTTCGGGTGATACCGCTAGGATATGATGTAACCTCAGTCATACATGTGGTGACTGTAGCTATAAGGGCAGCCCTAATCTTCGGCAATATTCAGCCGGGCAACCTCGGTGAGCTTCTCAAATACACGAAAGAAAGAGTACCTGCTTTTGTCAATGCCTTAGGCCCCCTGAGCGAACTTGTGGTGTCCGCTGGAGCCGGAGCCATAGCTCTGGGATTCCCTGTAATAACTGACCAGGATGTACAGGAAGTGCCTGAAAACCTCATAGTCCAAAAGGATTACGACAAAATCGTGGCTACATCCCTAGAAGCCCGTGGAATAAAAATAAAAATTACTGAACTTCCCATTCCCGTAGGTTTTGCAGCGGCTTTTGAGGGCGAGAGGGTTAGAAAAGAAGACATGTTCGCCGAATTCGGAGGAGGCAGAACTGTCGCCTGGGAATTGGTAAAGATGAGGGAGATGTCTGAAGTAGAGGACCATAAGATAGAAGTAATCGGGCCGGATTTAGACACTCTTGAGCCCAATGGAGGCAAACTTCCGCTGGCACTGCTGGTGGAAGTGGCAGGCAGGAATATGCAGCAGGATTTTGAACCTGTCATGGAAAGAAGAATACACTATTTTGCCAATTATACTGAAGGTGTAATGCATCTGGGCCAGAGGGATATCGTATGGCTGAGGATAAGCAAATCCACCTATGAAGCAGGTTTCAGATTGAAACATATCGGAGAAGTTCTATACGCCAAGATGCTGGATGAATTCGGCAGCATAGTGGATAAAGTGCAGGTGACCATAATTACCGATAAGGAAAGGGTGGAGAAACTTCTGGATGAAATAGCAAAGCCGAGGTATGAAGCCAGGGATGCCAGGCTGGCAGGGCTTACCGACGAGAGCGTAGACACTTTCTACTCATGCCTGCTGTGTCAGTCTTTTGCGCCTGCCCATGTGTGCATCGTAACACCGGAAAGATTGGGCCTCTGTGGAGCGGTGAGCTGGTTGGATGCCAAAGCCACAAAGGAACTCAATCCTGCTGGGCCGTGCCAGCCTATAGAAAAGGGCACATGCACAGACGAAGTAAAAGGCAACTGGCCTGCGGTGGATAAGGCGGTCTCAGAGCTTTCTCACGGAGCCGTCAACAAGGTGAATATTTATACCATAATGGAAGACCCCATGACCTCATGTGGCTGTTTTGAATGCATCTGTGGCATTATGCCCGAAGCCAACGGAGTTATAATAGTCAACAGAGAGTACGCTGGAATGACCCCCCTTGGCATGACTTTCGGAGAGCTGGCATCCACCACGGGAGGTGGAGTGCAGACGCCTGGATTCATGGGCCACGGCCGGCAGTTCATCACCAGCAAGAAATTCCTGTATGCTGACGGCGGACTGGCCAGAGTTGTATGGATGCCCAAAGAGTTGAAAGAAGCCCTGAAGGATAAACTGGAGCAGAGAGCCAAAGAAATAGGCATAGATAATTTCTACGACATGATAGCCGATGAGACTGTGGGAACGGATCCGGATACTGTGGTGGAATTTCTCACGAAAGTCGGCCATCCTGCCCTAACCATGGATCCGATGCTATAAAAAATGTAATTATTCAGCAGCTACTTGCGATGGTGCAAGTGGTTTTTAGCCAAGCGACTTGTGCAGCGCCGGTAACAGCACCCGGCGCAGTGAGGGTAACCGGTCTGCGGCACGAAACCTAGCGGCAGATAAAAGTAACATATATATCAAAACTAGCTTTGCAAATAAATATAGCTTATATGGCAGGAGGTTTCATGCCGCATTTGCAGTGCCGCAAGTTCGGTCCGAACAAGCCGCGGTGCTGTCGGTGCGAACTTGGAGCGAGCAAAAAACCATTGCACCAGTGAATGTTGCTGGTTATTTATAAAAAAATAATAGGAGGGGATAGCATGGAATTTCCATCTAACATCAAATATCATGCCGAGCACACCTGGGCAAGGGTAGAAGGTGATGTGGCCATCATTGGCATTACCGACCACGCCCAGGACCAGCTGGGAGAAATCCTTTATGTGGATTTGCCGGATACAGGGAAAAAGGTTAAGCAAGGTGAAGTCTTCGGCAGCATCGAGTCCGCCAAAGTGGCGTCGGATTTATATGCACCTGTAAGCGGCGAAGTCATTGAGGTTAACGGCGAACTGGAGGATAGCCCCGAGTTGGTGAACGAATCTCCTTATGAAAAAGGCTGGATGATTAAGGTAAAGATTGCAGATCCCGACGAACTTAACAATTTGATGGATAGTACCGCGTACGAAAAGAGTTTATAATTTCGCACAAGCCACTTGAAAAAGTGGCTTGTAAAATTTATTTTAAGGGTGGAATATATATGCGCACATACTCGGTTTATTTTAAACCGCAGGGAAAGACCGTGGAAGTGGAAAAAGGTACCAGCCTCATGGATGCGGCGCAAAAAGCGGGGGTATTTTTAGACGCTCCGTGCGGGGGAAAGGGCCAGTGCGGCAAATGCAGGGTGAAAGTAATCGAAGGGGAACATCGTTATCAGCCTTCCCGTCTTATTGCCCGCCAAGAAGAAAATATGGGCATAAGGCTTGCGTGCTTGACAACTGTAGAAGGCGATATGACGGTGGAAATTGTGCAAACCGTCGGCGTTGATGATATAATAGTAGAAGATATTACAGCCGATTCAACAAAAAAATCAAGAGTAAAAAGAGCTGTTCAGGTCCTTAAAGACTCCGGAATGAAGGCTGAAAATAGCTTTAAGTCGATAAAAATAAAAATTAAAGAACCCACTCTTGACGACAATATTCCGGATTTAGAAAGGATTGCACGAGAATTAACCCCATTGATGGAATCAAAAAAACCGGTCTGCTCGGTGGAACTTTTGAGGAAAATTCCGCGCATAATCAGGGAAACCGGTTTTGATGTGAACCTTGTGATTAGGGAAGATGAAAAACACTATGAGATACTGGATGTTGCGGCGCAGAAAGATAGGAAGATATACGGCCTTTGCGTGGATATAGGCACCACAACTGTGGCAGCCTGCCTGGTGGATTTAAGCACCGGTGAAATTGAAGCATCAGCTAACTCAGGCAACCTCCAAATGCAGTACGGTGCGGATGTCATAAGCAGGATAATTCATTCCACAAAGCCCGGAGGGCTTGAAAACCTTCACGATGCTATAGTCCAGGGCAATGTGAACAAAATGATAAGGCGCATGATGGAAAATAATGCTTGCAAGCCGGAGGATATAGTATGTTCCGTTTTTGCCGGCAACACTACTATGACACATCTTTTCTTAGGGGTGCCGCCTGAAAACATAAGGCTTGAGCCGTATATTCCTGCGTTCAGAAATTCCCCGGTTTTCAGGGCGAAAGACATAGCCCTCGATATCAATCCAAACGCTCCGGTTTATGTTCTGCCCAATGTAGCAAGCTATGTAGGAGGAGATATAGTTTCCGGGGTCCTGGCTGCAGGGTTCTGGAACAGCGACGAAGTCACGCTGTTCATGGATCTTGGCACTAACGGAGAGCTGGTGCTGGGGAACAGAGAATGGATGGTGGCGTGCGCATGCTCTGCAGGACCGGCTTTTGAGGGCGGAGACATCAGCTGTGGCATGAGAGCAGCTCCCGGTGCAATAGAGTCGGTAAGGATTGATAATAAAACTCTAATTCCAGATATAGTTACTATAGGAAATACAAAACCCGCGGGTATTTGCGGTTCGGGAATAATAGACTTGATAGCGGAAATGTTTTTTTCCGGCATAATCGATGGTAAAGGCAAGATTAAGCAGTTTTCAAAAAGCTGCAGGATACGCTTTGACCGGCATTCAGGTTGCCGCGAATATTTGCTAGTGCCAGCAGAAGATACCGAAAACGGCCGCGAAATTGTGATAAACGAGATTGATATTGACAATTTCTTGAGGGCAAAGGGTGCTGTTTTTTCCGGAATAAAAACCCTTCTAAACAGCGTTGGACTCGGTATGGAAGACATAAAAAAGGTTATAGTTGCAGGAGGAATAGGCCAGAATCTTGATATAGAAAACTCCATTCAGATAGGCCTGCTGCCAGATATCGACAGGAGCAGGTTTGAGTTTATAGGAAACAGTTCGCTTATGGGAGCATATCTGTGCCTGATAAGCGATGAAGCCCGACAAGCAGCCTCTCAAATCGCCGAGTTGATGACTTATATTGAGCTCAGCGCGGACCCAGCCTATATGGAAGAATTCGTCAGTGCTTGCTTTCTGCCCCATACCGACATAAGCTTATTCCCCAGCGTTCAGGCACGGATATAGATAAAGTAAAGTGGGATTCTGGTGTAAAAGCCACTTTTCTGCCGGAGATGGCACGGCCTGCAGCTCTCTGATGTTTCTTGCGTTTAGCTCTGCGCTTCGTGGAGGAGCGGCGGCAATTCGGCATGTGCCTTTCGCTTCGTCCGCGGGGCGGATGTTGTTCTAAACTTAAAGAGCGGCGCCGGAGCAGCTTTCCGGTGCTTTCGGCTATCTCCGGCAGCGGACTTGGTTTGTACACTAGAATTAGGTATTAAATAGTGGTAAAATCTGAGTAAATCAATATTTAAATGGAGGTTTGAACTATGAGCGAACACAATCATCCACCTGAAGGCGATTCTCGGCAGGATAAGGATATGGAAACCCTGCGCATTCTTCTGGCCCATTGGATAGAGCACAATAAATCCCATGAGGATAATTTCCGAGAATGGGCCCATAAGTCGGAAAAACTCGGAAAACCGAAGGTTTCAGAGTTGATATCAAAAGCTGCAGACTCGCTCAATGCCGCAAGCCTATACCTGCTGGAAGCAAAAAAACACATCTAGACAATAAGAACAAAATGAGGCAAAATGGTATTGAAAACATTAAAAGAGGTGAAAAAGATATGTGCGAGTCCAGGGTTTATCTCATGGAAAATGGTTCTGAAGTACCAATTATGGAAAATGTGATTTACATCGAGCCCCAGGACGATAAAATATTTATGTCTGACCTGCTGGGCGAGCAGAAAATAGTGGAGGCGAAAATAAAAGAGGTAAGGCTTCTCGAACACAAGATAATACTGGAGAACAGGAAAGATAAAAAATGATAGTAGCAGTAGTTGACGGCATGGGAGGAGGCATAGGCGCTCAGGTCATTGCCCTGTTGAGGCAAGACCTGCCGCCGGATATAAAGATATATGCCCTGGGTACCAATTCCGCCGCCACCACAAACATGATGAAAGAAAAAGCCAACAGGGGAGCCACCGGGGAAAGCGCCATAATATACTGCATAAAAAAAGCCGATGTGGTGGTGGGTTCCCTGGGTATAGTCATACCCAATTCCATGATGGGGGAAATCACACCTAAAATCGCAGAGGCCATAACGGCATGCGGTGCAAAGAAAATCCTTATACCCATCATGGACAATGAAGATATAGTGGTTTTGGGCACGGAAAAAAAGCCGCTGTTTTTATCCATTAAAGAGGCAATAGAAAAAATAAAAGGGCTTTTATAAGCGCAGTTTGTTTATGGTGGAAGTTTTGCCGGCAATTCGGCATATGTAGCCTTTTGCCCAACCAGGAGGAAGAAAATGGATATTAAGGCTGCAGTTAATTCCCTAGAAGATAAACTCAAAAAATACCGCCGGGATTTTCATAAATACCCGGAGCCGGGCTGGCTGGAGTTCAGGACTTCCAGCAAAATAGCTTCAGTTTTGATGAAGCTGGGGTATGAAGTGAAAGTAGGGCATGAAGTTGTTAAAAAAGAGGCAGCTATGGGCAGGCCCGGTGATGAGGTCATCGCTAAAAATGTGGAACGCGCCGTAAAAGAAGGTGCTGACCCGGAGATACTAAAGAGAATGGATGGTCTTACGGGAGTCTTGGGAATTATGGATACCGGCAGGCCAGGGCCGACCCTAGCTTACCGGTTCGATATAGATGCTGTAGAAGTGGATGAGGCAAGGGAGCATAATCACAGACCGTATAAAGAAGGTTTTTCTTCAGAGCATCCAGGTGTGATGCATGCCTGCGGCCATGACGGCCATGCAGCTGTAGGATTGGGCCTGGCGGAAGTGCTCACCCGGCTGAAAGATGAGCTTCACGGAGAGGTAAAGCTCATCTTTCAACCCGCCGAGGAAGGAGTAAGAGGTGCCAGAGCAATGGTGCAAGCAGGCGTGGTGGATGACGTCGATTATTTTCTTGCACTGCATATAGGCTTTGGAAAATCCGGCGGTATAGGAATCGTAACCAGGAGCGCCGGATTTTTTGCCACATCGAAGCTGGATGTGGAATACCGCGGTAGAGCCTCCCATGCCGGAGCCGCTCCCCAGGAGGGAAAAAATGCATTGCTGGCGGCGGCTACCGTTGCCCTGAACCTTCACGCCATAGCTCCCCACAGCGATGGCGCCACCAGGGTAAATGTTGGTGCTCTGATGGCAGGCACCGGGAGGAATGTGATTTGCGACAGGGCTGTCATAAAGCTGGAAACCCGGGGAGCTACCACAGCGCTGAACGATTATGTGAAAAAGAAAGCATTAAAAATAATAGAGGCAGGCGCCGCTATGTATGACCTGGATTATACGATACACGAGGTAGGATGTGCCATGAGCGCCGAAGGCGACGAGGAACTGGCGTCTATGATAAAAAGCATTGGCAGGGAATTAGGAGTTGAACATATTATAGACGAAGGCTCTATGGGCGGCAGCGAAGATGCCACATATTTCATGGAAAAAGTCCGGAGCAGGGGTGGTAAGGCCCTTTATTATCAGGTCATAACTCCCATAGCTGCAGACCATCACAGCAGCCGTTTTGATTTTGACGAAAGGGGGCTTTCGCTGGCAGTGGTTCTCCATGCGGAAATGGCGAAAAAGTTACTTAACCCTTCTAATTAAACAAACTGGCCCATACATATCAGCCCGGCCAGTTTGTTGTCTGTACTCTATATGCTATAATACTTTTTTAGCAGATTTAATTATTATTAAGAGAAAAGAGGTGTTAAGCTGTGAGATGGAATATTCCGAATTACCGTACTCTGGAAATCGAGAATATTGTGCTGGATTATAACGGTACATTTGCGAAAGATGGTAAGCCGATAGATGATGCAATTGCTATTATAAATGAATTAAGCGAACAATATAAAATCTATGTGCTGACTTCAGACACTTACGGCACCGCCGGGGATCTAAAAAAAATAATGAAAGCCGAAATTCATATAGTGGGCAGCGCCGAGGATAAAAAGCAATTTGTTGAAAGGCTTCATGGCGGCAAAGCATGTATAGGAAATGGCAATAACGATACCGGCATGTTTGAAATAGACGACCTTTCAATATGCGTGCTGGGGAATGAAGGCGCTGCGGCAAATGCTTTGCTCAAAGCCGATATAGTTGTGAAAAACATTATTGAAGCTCTTGAGCTTTTTAAAAATCCGAAGAGAGTGACCGCAACATTGAGGTTTTAGTGGAAGCTATATTAAATGGATCATAACACCAATTACAGTTAATATTTGCATTATGAAATCATTCGTCGATATTAGCAGTCTTTGTATTCTGGTCCCATGTGACTTTTGCTCCCAGCACTTCGCTCACAAACCTCAAGGGCACCATGGTTCTGTCGTTTTTAAGCTCTGCTCGGGTATCGAATATTACGGTTCTGCCATTTACTGTAGCTTTGTTTTCGCCTATCTTGAGCAGAATTGCCAGCTCGCTGCCGTCTTTTTTATTCTTTCCTTTTATGCTTACAGTTTTTGTATTCTGGTTCCAAGAGACAGTCGCATCCAGGCTTTCGGATATGAACCTCACCGGCACCATGGTGCGCGAGTCTTTATTAATATAAGGCTGCTGGTCCGGGAAGGAAATTTCTTTCCCGTTGACTTTTATTGTTATATCCACCACAGTTATGCTGAAGGAGGACGATATCCCTGCGGTCTTTGCATTCAGATTCAAAGTGCCTGTTTTGGTAGCCGTAAGCGTAAGGGAGTGGGAATCAAAACTGCCCATGCCGCTGGAGAGTTTCCAGTCTACCGCATAAGGGTAAGACAATAGTATCTTCTGGCTTGCCGGGGAGATGCCGTAGACCTTCAGGCTGGCGGCGACGCCTTTTTTTACGGCAGGCGTTTCACAAACTATTTTTTCTATCAACGGAATTACTTTATAGTAAACTTTTCCTCCCGTTATATTGAAAATGGCGATGGAAGGCTCTTTTGCGTTTGTCCCTGGCAGTGAAATGTAATGCACCCCGCTGTCCATGCCTGCTCCAAAACGACTTGCACCGCCGCAGAGCACCCATATGTCGAGATTTTTATTTTTAACATAATCCGATAATATCTTTTTCAGCAGGTTGCCTTCCAGAGAATCGGAAAAGTTTTCCGGTGCTCTATCTATTGCGATGATTACGGTTCTGGATTTCGGCAGCGCGTTTAAATCCTGCTGGAGCTTTAACCATTGATTGTAATTCGTAAGCCTCAGACTTCCTTTTGAAGAATCCAGTAGTATGAAGAAGGCTTCTTTGTCTGCTAGAGTTTGATAGCCCGACCCAGTCGATTTCATTTTTTTAATAAAGGTTCCCAGCAGGCTGGCGGATGATACTTTTCCACCTGCAGAAAATTTGCCGGCTATTAAATTTATCTTTGGTTTATATTGGTTTGCAAGAAAAGCTGCAAGGTTTGCCGCCTTCTGGCTTTGAACGCTGGAATCCACCGTTATGCCTCCAATGGCGCTGAAGGTGAGATTTCCAATTTTTGAGGAATTGTTAGCGGAATCAAACCAGAAAGATGGAGACGGCAGCAGGGATTCGTCATACTTTCCTGCCACCAAAGCAGCAAGACTGTCCAGATATATGACTCCTGCATCGCTGTCGGTCGGGTCCGTTTCCACCAAATAAATGCGTTTTAATATAAACGGCTCCCTGCCGTTGGGGAGTTGAGCTTCGACTTTCTTCCACCCCTGCCAGTCGATGTTTTTTGAAAAATCTATATTGTAATCATTTCCGTCGGCATCAGTCACTGTGCCGCGAAGCCAGTGCCCTTTTGCTTGGCCATACACCATCAGCGACAGCTTCACTGTGCCTTGTGGGAGCGAAAGGCCGCCCCTAAAGTTTACATACGCTGCCCGGGTACTATCGCTCAAGGGAAATTCATAGGCGAGTTTTCCCGAAGAATTGCCTTGTTTTACTGGTTCCGGCTGGGTCACAATCGAGAAGCCTCCCCCGATGTCAGACGGATATGAAGAAAATTCCTTGCCCTCCGGTTTTTCAAAGTCTTCCAGAATTTTTTCACCCATTCCGACCTGTACCAGAGCTCCAGCTCTAAGACCCGAAAAATTAGCGATGACGGCGCCGCTGGCAGGATTCTGTCCTGCAATGAATTCACCGGCACTGAAGTTCCCTATATCGCCCTTCACTTCCCATTTTATGTCCATGGATTCTACAGGAGCTTTAAAACCTTCTGCATCAGTTATAGTGACATCAAAAGCCTTTTTATCTCCCGAATTCAATTGTACTTTTGCCGGGTTCACCGAAAGCGATGCACCGTCGGTGAGCACCTTTATTTCTTGGGTGGCTATAATACCTTCCAAACTGGCCGTTACTTGGCCGTATCCGGGCTTTAGTGCGTAAAACACATTTTTATTGAATGAGCCCAGGCTGCCGGTGACACTCCATTTAACGCTGCTCTGGTCTATATCCACCGGGTTATAGTTTTTGTCATACGCCCTTACCTCAAACGTCCTGTGTCCGCCTTTTGGAATGTTAAAGGAGCTGGATACAATCTTAATACCGTATACACTGCCAGATGAAGCTTTGGAAAAAATGCCGATGCCGTTGGCTATCAGCCTTTGGACGCCTTCAGAAACGCTGTTTATCACCTGAGGCTGCTTTTCTCCCAGAGGCCTCACAGCCATGGTGGACGAGCCGCCCCCGTCGAGGTTCAAGGCAAAGGAGGCCCCTAGCTTCACCATCAGTTCTGCCAGCTCTTTTTGTGTCATTCCGCGGCTTGCAGCCTGACGACCGTCTACCACTACCAGGAACATGGTCTTTCTGTCTGCAGAAAAACCCACCGCTGTCCTGGGATTAGCTCCCGGTATATTATGGGAAAACTCAGCAGGAATAGTCCCGTTGTCCACCAGAACGGCTCCGCCACCCAACGCCATTTTCAGATTTGAAATGTCCGGAGTGATATTTAGATCAAGCTTAACCGGGTCTCCAACTTTAAAATGGCTTTTGAGAAAATTGGCACCGTCTCCCCTGGCAGCAAGTACCATGCCGTCTTTCGGAATGTCGACGGCTTTTCCGTCAGTGATATTTTCTATACGGTTGTTTTTAATTATGGCGAAAGTCAGATCTGAGGCGGTTTCGGCAACAGCGGGCGTGGTTGTTCCAAAATCCGGGGTGTATACAAAAATCTTGCTGTAACTGTCCCCAATCTTGTTTATTGCACCGATATCAAAGGTTGTTTCGTCAGGGGCTTCAACCTTTCCTGAAAATTCCATTCGGAGAATTTCCGGGAGTTTGTCCAGTGTCAAGCCGAAAGCAGCCATATCTTGGCGGTTAGAAGGCGATGAAACCAGCCTGCCGCTTTTCACCTGGACCCCTACAGGGGATGAAGGCGTGGCCATTATAAAGAAATCGCCGTTTACGCCCGCTACGGCGTTGCTTTCCTGAACCATCTTGCCTAGGGAATCCCTCTGCGAAAGCCCTTTTGAAGGCAAAAGCGAATCAATGATTACATTATCCGAGGAAAGGTCAATTTTTAAAATATGAATTTTTTGCCATCCCAGGGAGGTAAAAAGCGTTTTCCCCTCATAAGTTACTCCTGCAGTTACAGGGAACACCTGGGATTCCTCATAAAGAGATACTTCCTGGGCAAAAGCAGGAAGAGCAATCATTAAATTCCACACAGCTAGGAGAATTGCGACGATGCATTTTCTCCAAAGCTTAGTATGGTAAAAATTATGTAGCATTATTTTCCCTCCATATGTAAGAGCTGTATAAGATTTTTGAAAGCAGGCCGATGGCGAACAGATACCTGCAGCCGTCAACTAAATAATCGTTCCGACTCCCCCGCTTATTATACTATCCGCAGCAAAAGAATAAAACCTCCTTCCTGAAAATGAAAATTTCGGGAACGCTTTTCTTTATTCCCCTACTATATATAGACGTAAAAAATCGAATAAAGTTTCATGGTAATTTATGGTAATATATTAAATCTCAGGGAAGTTTGGTTTGCATATATGTCAGATATACTGCTTTATGTTTATTATAATTGACTTTATGTTTTATTATAATTGACCCATTTTGCCAAATCAAATTTTGCGCTAAAAAGCTTTGGTTAAAAATATGAGGGGAAAGAAGGAAAATACAAAAAAAAGTTGAATTAAACCTTTGGGTGTAGAATATTATGCAGGATATGAAAGATAATGATGTGTAAAATTTACGCTTCAGTGCAGAGAATGGTTAATTTGTTGCAATTTCAAAAAACCAAGCGTTTGAGATAAAACGAATATGATTATGGAGGGATAATTTTTTATGATCACAACCTTCAAGGATAAAAATCCAAAAATTCACGAGACAGCTTTTATAGCTCCTTCCGCCGATGTGATAGGAGATGTAACCGTAGGGGAAAACTCCAGCATATGGTACCGAGCGGTGCTGAGGGGGGATGTGAACAGGATTGAAATAGGCTCCCAGACTAATGTTCAAGACGGCACCATAGTGCATGTGGCGGGAGAATACCCTGCCATCATTGGGAACAATGTAACCATAGGTCACGGCGCCATAGTCCACGGGTGCATCATAAAGGACAACGCCTTTATCGGCATGGGTGCCATAATCCTGGATGGGGCAGTGATAGGCGAAGGAGCTCTGATTGGAGCAGGCGCTCTGGTAACGGAAAAAAAAGAGATACCCCCATACACGCTGGCTGTTGGAGTTCCGGCAAAAGTGGTGAAAGAATTGCCGAAGGAATACATAGAGATGGCAAAAAACCGGGCCATAGAGTATGCGGAACTGGCCAGGGAATACCGATAAGATAAAGTCGAATTTCAATGGATTTTCCTATTGACAAACGGCATATCCATGATTTATAATCTTAACAATTAAACTAATATAAAGTATAAAAGCCATGACAGGGGAAAGTAGATGGATTATCGGATTTAAAGCGAGCCGGGATGGTGAAAGCCGGTATGAAGAGGTCCGTTGAAGTTCCCCCTGGAGCTGTCAGCTGAATGCGCGGGATTTGTCCCGAAGGCTATTAGGCTTGACCGGAAGCTTCCACCGTAAAAAGGAAGGGGGTATAAAGGCGTTTCACGTCTCGTACCCTTTATGAGTGGGCCTTTTTTCAAGGCCAAGCTGGGTGGTACCGCGGGAAAGTAAAACCTCCCGCCCCTTTCGTAGGGGCGGGAGGTTTTTGATATATATATAGTTTGTTATATGGTTGGTTCACGCAGGCCTGCGGTTTTTAGAAAAGGATCAATCGCTTTAAAGAAGGCGCCGATGAAGCGGTTGAAAGATTCTATGCCAGTATGAACAGGAGGGATGGCATGCCCATAAATATAGGATATTTGGGCCCCCAGGGCACTTTTACGGAAGAAGCCATGGATATGTGGATTGAAAGCCAAAAACATGATACAATAAATAAACATAACAGAATTGAATATTCTTCCATTCCGAAGCTCGTAAACGCTCTTGCTGCTGGAGAATTGGATGAGGCTGTGGTACCGGTCGAAAACTCCCTGGAGGGTTCTGTGAATGTAACCGTGGATATGCTGATACACGAAGTCAACGTGATGATTAAGGGCGAATTAGTGCTGCCCATAAGGCAGTGCTTGCTGGCAAAAGAGAATATTCCGCTGCGAAACATAGAAGAAGTGTTTTCGCATCCCCAGGCCCTTTATCAGAGCATAGGTTTCATAAATGACAGACTGCCTCAGGCAAAAACGAGAGAAACTCTCAGCACTGCTGAAGCCGCAAGAATAGTGTCAGAGCGGGGCGAAAGGACTGCAGCTATTGGAAGCCGCCGCCTTGCAGGGATATACGGCTTGAATATCCTGGCAGAGGATATACAGGGGAATAAAAACAACATGACGAGGTTTTATGTGCTTTCGTCGAATGATGCAGCTAGGACCGGCCGCGACAAGACGGCAGTGGTATTTTCCACTGAAAACAGGCCGGGAAGCCTTTTCAACAGCCTCGGGGTGTTTGCGAGCAGGAATTTGAATCTGACAAAGATTGAGTCCAGGCCGTCGAAAAAGATGCTGGGCGAATATGTATTTTTCATTGAAGTGGAGGGACACAGGGAAGATGGGGTATTGAAACAGGCACTGGAAACCCTAAAACAACATGCTGGATTTATAAAAATGCTGGGTTCATACCCGGTATTTCGCGATGATGTTTTATTCGGTAAAGGGAACGGCAAAAGGGATTCTGTCCTTTTGCAGAAAAGAAAAGAGGCGTTTGAAAAACTCGTCTACGGACCGGTGAGGAAGGCTTATCCCCCTGCGGGGGGAGAAGAATCTGTGTAGGATGGTAGGAAGGCAATTAATTTCATTAATAAAATTAAAATTATGTAGAACGGTCAGGAGGAATCATAAATGATAGTCGTGATGGAAAAAAATGCTACTCAGGAAGATATTGAAAACGTATGTGAGGTGATAAAAAATGCAGGACTTGGGGTTCACATATCAAAGGGTGAAGATGTGACCATCATAGGCGTCATAGGCGACAGGCGCAAGCTGGCAGAAAAGCCCATAGAACTGATGGACGGTGTGGAGAAGACAGTGCCGATTATGGAGCCGTATAAGCTGGCCAGCAGGAGTTTTCACCCCCGGCCCACGGTCATTAGGGTAAAAGATGTGGAAATAGGCGGCAATGAGGTCGTTCTGATGGCAGGGCCTTGCGCTGTAGAAAGCCGGGAGCAGCTTTTGGAAACAGCGCAAATCGTGAAAAAGGCAGGAGCCAAGATACTTCGCGGAGGGGCTTTCAAACCCAGAACTTCGCCTTATTCCTTCCAGGGGCTGGGAGAAAAGGGGCTGGAGATTCTGGCTGAAGCCCGGGAGAAGACGGGCCTACCCGTTATAACCGAAGTGATGGATACAGAGACTGTAGGCCTGGTGGCCGAGTATGCAGATATACTGCAGATAGGGGCGAGGAACATGCAGAATTTTCCCCTCTTAAAGACGGTAGGAAAGACGAATAAACCCGTGATGTTAAAGCGCGGCCTTTCATCTACCATAGAGGAATGGCTCAATGCTGCCGAATACATCATGAATGAGGGGAATTTCAACGTAATACTGTGTGAGCGGGGCATAAGGACTTTTGAGACCATGACCAGAAATACGCTGGATTTAAGTTCTGTGCCCATAGTAAAACATCTGAGCCACCTTCCAATAATCGTGGATCCGAGCCATGCAGCCGGCAACTGGCGCTGGGTCGTACCGCTATCCCGCGGCGCTGTGGCTGTCGGAGCCGATGGGCTTATAATTGAAGTTCACCCGAATCCCAAGCAGGCATTGTCCGACGGGCCGCAGTCGCTCAACCCCGAAAACCTCATGGCTTTGAGCAGAGAGCTCAAACAGACGGCGGCCATAGTGGGAAGAAACTTTGGTGGCTGCAATTGAAACAATCAAAGGAGGTCTTTAGCGATGGCGCATATACAGAAAAACGGCCATAAAAAAGTAGTGATTGTCGGTATGGGGCTTATCGGGGGTTCCCTGGCCATGGCGTTAAAGAAAAACGGCATGCATGTATATGGATTGGATTCGGATGGAAATGTGCTGGAAATGGCTCGACACAAGGGGATAGAAAGTTATCGCTTCGACGCGCAAGGCATGGCCGATAAAATGGCCATGCCCCACATTTTTGCCGATACGGATATAGTTATTTTGTCACTCCCGGTATCTGGTATTTGTGAGGCTGCCAAGATTATAGCGGATTTTTTGCCAGAAGGCGCTATAATTACAGACACCGGTAGCGTGAAAAAGGCCATTGTCCGTGAAATTGAGGCTGTTTTACCTGACGGAGTATCTTTTGTGGGCGGGCATCCCATGGCCGGATCGGAAAATTCCGGCTTCGAATGGGCAAGGGAAGACCTGTTCGATGGGGCACCGTATGTGCTCACCGCCACTGCCCAAACCGATGCTGAAGCCCTCTGGGCCATGACAAAACTGGTGAAAGCCATTGGCGCAAAGCCTGTAGTAATGTCGCCCGAGGAGCATGATAAAACGGCTGCGGCGGCAAGCCACCTGCCGCAGCTCATATCCACCGCCCTGGTAAATGCAGTATCCAAGAAATGTAAGAAAAACCGCCTAATGGAGCTTGCCGGTGGAGGATGGCGCGATACCACACGCATAGCCGGTTCCAATGCCTTTATGTGGAAAGACGTACTCATTTATAACAGAGATGAAATCCTACCTTTGATATCAAGCTTTAAAGAGCAGCTTCTGCTTTTGGAGGCAGCCATAGAATCTTCCGATGGGGACACAATTATAGAAAGATTTCAAAATGCAAGAGCGTATAAAAACAGGGGGTGAAGCTGTGGATAAAGCGCTCAGGGGAATTCAGAGCTTGAAAGGCCGGATTTCGGTGCCCGGTGACAAATCCATTTCTCACCGTGCCGTAATGCTGGGATCCATCGCCGAGGGTGTTACAGAAATCGACGGCTTTTTGATGGCGGAGGATTGCCTTTCCACCGTTGATTGTTTCAGGAAAATGGGCGTTGATATAGAAATAATCCGTGAAAATGGAGAGTATATGGGTGAACGCGAAGAGGGATGTGACTTCGGTACCAACGCGGAGAGCGCGCGGGTGAAAATTTTCGGAAGAGGTCTGTATGGCCTTAAAAAACCGGACAGCCCGCTTTATGTCGGCAATTCCGGCACCACCATAAGGCTTCTTTCGGGCATACTGGCGGGACAGGACTTCGAGGCGGAAATTACGGGAGATGAGTCCATACAGAAAAGGCCCATGGGAAGGGTGACCGAGCCGTTGAGGTTAATGGGAGCACGTATCGATGGAGCAGAAGGCGGTAACAAAGCCCCTTTGAAAATCAGGGGAGGCGGGCTGAAAGCCATAAACTATAGGTTACCGATGGCCAGCGCCCAGGTGAAATCAGCCCTGCTTCTGGCAGGGCTTTACGCTGAAGGCCAGACGGTCATAGAAGAGCCTGGCAGTTCAAGGAACCATACCGAACTTATGATGGAGGCTTTCGGGGTAAATATTTCCAGAAAAAGCAACAAAATCATGTTGACGCCTGCAAAGAAACTTATAGCCCGAAAAGTAAGCGTGCCAGGCGACATTTCTTCTGCAGCTTTTTTCCTGGTTGGAGCCTGTGCGTTGCCGGATTCCGAGGTGATTATCGAAAACGTGGGTATAAACCCTACTCGCACCGGAATAATCGATGCCCTGAGGCTTATGGGCGCTGACATTCAGATTGCAAACCAGCGGATAGTAAACGGGGAAAAAGTAGCCGATATCAGGGCAAAAAGCAGCAGACTAAAAGGCATTACAATAAAAGGAGCCATTATCCCGCGAATAATAGATGAAATTCCGGTTCTTGCCGTGGCAGCTTGTTTTGCGGATGGCGTTACCGTGATTCGCGATGCTGGGGAACTCAGGGTTAAAGAAAGCAACAGGATAGCTGCTATCGTGGAGGGGCTTTCCAGGCTTGGGGCCCGCATAAAGGAAACCGATGACGGGATGGAGATACAGGGGCCGAACAAACTGAAAGGCTGCCGGGCAAGCAGCTTCAGCGACCACAGGATAGCCATGTCGCTGGCAATAGCTGCTCTTGGAGCCGAAGGTGAAACTGTAATAGATGATACAGAATGTGTGAAAATATCATACCCCGGATTTTTTGATGTACTGACAAAGGTTTCACATGTTTTGTGATTTATGGCGGCAATACCCTCATTTTTCAAACTCCTTTAAAATGGAATCTGGAAGCGGAGCATTGAAATCTGGCGAAACTTCAATCTTGCCTTTTGCACTGCATTATTCTAAAATTTATATCAAAAAAATAGAAATGCTCAAGCCTTTTAGAATAAAGGATTTGAGCATTTTTTTCAATATTTATTATTGACCCACAGGGCGTTTTGAAATTATAATCTCATATAATCTCAAAAAAAAATCTCTTTAAACCCTCTTTCAAAAAAACTCTCCAAATGGGTTATTTTTCTGCCTGACACAGTTTTTATCCGAAAAAGGTGGCGCAGTTTGCCAAACTCATTGTAATTATTTTTTAAAAAGAGGACTTGGCAAAGGGTTTGTCGAATATATATTGCTGATGTTCCTCTTAAAAAAACTGCGCCGGCAAATGATGAAATGTGTTATTGAATTTTTCCGGTAATATCGAGGCAGTTTTAATAAAAAATATTTTTGGGAGGAACACAAATGAAAAAGTATAACATTGGTGTCGTTGGAGCTTTAGGGGCAGTAGGAACCGAAATGCTAAAAACCCTTGAACAGAGGAATTTTCCCGTAGAACATATAGTACCGCTTGACGTAGCTGAAAATGAAGGTAAGGAAGTTGTGTTCAAAGGGGAAAAGGTAAAGGTGAGGACGGCCCAGGAGGGAGCGTTCAAGGACCTCGACATGGCGCTCTTTTCAGCTGGCGAGGCTGCCAGCCTGAAGCTTTCTCCGGTAGCTGCAGCAGAAGGCTGCATAGTTATCGACAACAGCAATGCCTTTCGCATGGACCCGAATGTGCCGTTGGTAATTCCTGAGGTCAACCCAGAAGACCTGCGATGGCACAAGAATATCATAGCAAACCCCAACTGTTCTACCATCCAGATGCTGGTGGCTTTAAAGCCTCTGCATGACCATTTCAGAATAAAAAGGATTGTGGTTTCCACTTATCAGGCCGTTTCGGGTACGGGTCTTGCAGGCATTGCAGAACTGGAAAACCAGGTCAAGGCTTATGCAGAGAAAAAACCGATGGAAGTTTCGGTTTATCCCCATCAGATTGCTTTCAACGCCTTGCCCCACATAGACGTATTTCTTGAAAACGGCTACAGCAAAGAAGAAATGAAAATGGTAAATGAAACTCATAAAATGCTTCACGATGACAGCATTGCCGTATGCCCTACGGCTGTCCGGATTCCTGTGATACGCTGCCATTCTGAGGCAATAAATATTGAGACAGAAAAGCCGGTGAGCCCGGAGGAAGCGAGGCAAATCCTGGCGGAAGCACCTGGAGTAAAAGTGCTGGACGACCCATTAAAGAACCTTTATCCTCTAGCTGCAGAGCTTGTCGGCACGGATGATGTGTATGTAGGTAGAATAAGGAAAGATATTTCAACAGAAAACGGCCTCAATATGTGGGTGGTGGCAGACAATCTGAGAAAGGGCGCCGCACTCAATGCCGTTCAAATCGCCGAAACTCTTGTTAAGATGGGCCTGGTTTAAAGTCTAATCCAAAAAGGGGGAAAATAATGGCGATTGTAGTCCAAAAATTTGGCGGAACATCTGTGAGGACTCCTGAAAACCGAAAAGCGGCTTTAAAGCACATTTTAAAGGCAAGAGATGAAGGAAACGATGTGGTAGTAGTGGTATCAGCCATGGGGAGAAAGGGAGACCCGTATGCCACTGATACATTGATACAGCTTTTGGAATCCCAGGGAGGCCCCGAATGCCCGAAGAAAAAAGACCTTATAATGTCCTGCGGGGAGATAATTTCATCGGCAGTGATGGCAGCAAATATAGAAGCAAGTGGGGTTCCGGCAGAAGCTATGACTGGATTTCAGGCAGGCATATTGACCACCGAAGAATTTGGCAATGCCGATATTATCAACATAAACCCTCAGCCAGTGCTTGAAAAGCTAAAACAAGGCAAAGTAGTGGTAGTAGCAGGCTTCCAGGGCCAGACCGAAAAAGGAGAAATAACCACGCTGGGGAGGGGCGGCAGCGACACTACAGCTGTGGTGCTGGGAGGCTATCTTAAAGCAGACTTGGTGGAGATATATACAGATGTGCCCGGAGTGGCTGTGACAGACCCCCGCATTGTGCCTGAAGCGCCTTTTTTGAGCCAAATATCATTCAAGGAAATGTTAGCCCTGGCGGAAAATGGTGCAAAAGTCATACATCCTAGGGCTGTAAAGGCAGCTATGAGCTTCAACATGCCTTTCAGAATAAAATCCACCTTTGCTGATGGAGAGGGGACTTTGGTGGGACCTATGGGAAATGATTACCCCATTTCAGGTATATCTGTAAAAGAAGCAGAGGACGACCTTTCTGTTATCTCGGTTGTATACAATGAAAGCGATGCAGCTGTAAATGCTGTCGCCATAAGCGAAAAAATAGAATCCCTGCTGGAAGCAGCAAATATTCCCGTAAAAAACCGTAAAGCCGTGGCGAATATATTTTGTGCAGTGGTTCCAAATAATTATGTTCAATCGGCTGTCAGAGCTGTTTTTGATGGTTTTTATGGCTGAATCCGCAAGGGAGCGGGAGTTACCCGCTTCCTTTTCTTTATTGTTCAGCGTATTTTTAAAGAATTTACTAAAACTTAACATTAAATTAATACTCATTTTACAATAAACTAGTATACTCTTCCTGTAAGTAAAAAATTATGGAGGTGTAATTGTGTTTAAAGGAAAAAAAGGGTTTTTATCGGCAATAGCGATTTTTATCATTGTTCTCATGACGCTGGTAGGTTGTGGAAAACAGTCAACCGATCAAAATCAAAATTCCAGCAGTGAAAACCAGAGCCAAGTTCAGAATCAGAACTCCAGCGAGAACAGTGAGGTATCAGGAAGCATTACTGCTGCGGGTTCTTCAGCATTATTGCCATTGGTGGAACAGGCCGCATCCCAGTTTATGAGCAAGCACCCAGATGCTAAAATAAATGTGCAGGCAGGAGGCAGTGGAACAGGGCTTAAATTGGTGTCAGAAGGCTCCGTGGACATCGGGAATTCTGATATCTTTGCGGAAGAAAAATTAGATGCAGATAAGGCGAAAGAATTGGTTGACCATAAAGTTTGCGTAGTAGGTTTTGCCACAGTTGTAAATCCCAATGTCAAGGTGGATAATCTTACCAAACAGCAGTTAATCGACATTTTCACCGGCAAGATAACCAACTGGAAAGAGGTCGGCGGTGATGATCAAAAAATAGTTATACTAAACAGGCCACCCAGCTCCGGCACCAGAGCAACCTTCAAAAAATATGCCCTCGATGGTCAGGAAGAAGCTCAGGGTATTGCACTGACAGAAGAGAGCTCCGGTGCTATTAAAAAAGCTATTGCCGATACTCCAGGCTCCATTAGTTACCTTGCTTTGTCTTATGTAGACAACAGTGTTAAAGCGCTGAAACTGGATGGTGTTGAGCCCACAGTGGAGAATATCACCAGCGGTAAATACCCCATATGGTCGTATGAACATATGTATACAAAAGGTGAACCCACCGGCCTGACAAAGGCTTTTCTGGATTACATGGTCAGCGACGAAGTTAAATCTTTAGTGACAGAGTTGGGTTATATACCGATCTCCGATATGAAAGTTTCGAGATAACCAAATATTGTATTTGCCGGAGATAATAACTCCGGCTTTTATTTTGCAAAAAAAGGGTAAAGGCTGTGCAGATTCACCTATATAAAAAACTCAGCTGAGCAGGCGGTCCAGCAGATGTCTAACAAAAAAATTTAAGATTTCTGTGTAAGATTTAACAAATATTTAATATGAGCTTAATATTTTCTTAAATTATATATGCGATAATAAAATCGAAAAATACGTTGACCCTCCCTTTAACATATAGGCTGCTTAAAAGCAGCCGTTGACAATCCATTCTGTTTAAAATAAACAACTCCCCTGAACGGCAGTTTTAACTGCCGTTTTAAATTTTATACGGGATTATCGACAAAAAAATATTTAACAAAATAATTCAGAACATAATAACTAGGAAATATTTTTTAAAAAAAGGATTATCGAAATATGTGTAGAATAATAAATCTCAATTGTCTTTTTATGAAGAACAATAATCCATCAAATAAAGACAAAAATACAATATTGTATTTTAAAATGTTAAATTTCAATTATAAATATTGACACAACGATTGTAACTGTAATAATATATTTAACATATAATTATTTTAATGATGAGCGAGGCTACTCATCGAGCATTCATATTTACATTTTATAAAAAGGAGAGGCTTGCTATGAGACGTTACAATGTTGCAGTAGTAGGAGCGACAGGAGCGGTCGGTCGGACCATGATAAAAATCTTGCAGGAACGAAAGTTCCCTGTCAAACGGCTTTTGCCACTGGCTTCTGCCAGGTCTAACGGACATGCGGTAGAGTTTATGGGCGAAAAAATATTGGTAGGTGAAGCCACCCCGGCTGCCTTTGAGGGTGTGGATATAGCTCTTTTTTCTGCAGGCCAGGATGTAAGCAGGAATCTTGCGCCAGAGGCTGTCAAAAGAGGAGCGGTGGTTATCGACAACAGCAATGCTTTTAGAATGGATGCAGAAGTTCCCCTGGTGGTGCCTGAAGTGAATCCGCAGGATATACGCTGGCACAAAGGAATTATCGCAAATCCCAATTGTTCCACCATCCAGATGGTGGTGGTCTTAAAGCCAATTCACGACAGGGCAAAAATAAAGCGAGTGGTGGTATCCACGTATCAAGCTGTTTCAGGGACTGGTCTTGAGGCCATAGAAGAATTGAAGCTGCAATCCAGGCAGCTTTTAAACGGAGGAACAGCCGAGCCCAAAGTTTATCCCCATCAAATAGCTTTTAACATCCTTCCCCACATAGATGTATTTGACGAAACGGGTTACAGTAAGGAAGAATGGAAAATGGTTAGGGAAACGAAAAAGATAATGGGGGATGAAAGCATAGCTGTTACGGCAACGACAGTGAGAGTCCCAGTTTTCAACGGGCATTCGGAATCTGTCAATATCGAAACGGTTGAAAAACTAACTGCAGAAGAGGCACGTGAAATACTGTCTAAGGCCCCTGGAGTGAAGGTAGCGGATGATCCTCAACACGGGGTTTATCCATTGCCAGCCGTGGTCTCGGGCCAGAATGAGGTTTTTGTGGGAAGAATTCGCGAGGATTTTTCAATCCCATGTGGCCTCAACATGTGGATTGTGGCGGATAATTTGAGAAAAGGAGCGGCCTACAATGCGGTTCAGATAGCTGAATACATGGTGCATAATTCTCTTGTTTGATTCAGGTATGAACCTTCCCCCTCTCCTGGGAATATTATATAAAAAGAAGACGTGGCGCCAAAAAAAGGAGGGGGTATAATGCGACAAACCTATCAGCTGGAGTGGGCCAGCAAGGATTTGGGCCAGGAGACCAGAATAGCCCTGGGAGATTTAAAGGGTGACGGCAGGAGAAACATAGTGGCTGGAACTACAGCAGCGTATTCTGGCGATGCCCATTTATATGTATTCAAATTTGAAAGAGAAACTTATCATCAGCTGGCTAAATTGGATCTTGGCAAGAACGACGTGAGGTGCATAAAAGCCTTTGATATAGATAGAGATGGCAGGGATGAGATAATAATAGGCAGTTATAATTGTGTTTTAGTATACAAGATGAAAGGTAGAGAATTGATAAAAATCGCAGAAGCCCCAGCAGATGGTGAAGTGGTATCGATGGCCGTAGCTGATGTGGACAGCGATGGAAAAATTGAAATCATTGCTGCCATAAAAGGGAAGGCGCATGTTTATATTTTGCGGTTTGACGGAAAGTTGGTTTTTTTAAAGCGGGAAACATTTAAAAACAGCGTTTACTGCCTGGATGCAGGGGATACAGACGGCGATGGAATTTGCGAGGTGGTTTTCAAAACCCGAGGCTTAAGAGGCAGCGAGATTCATGTTGTGTGTTTTAAAGGGGACAAAAAAGTAGAAAAATGGAGGGGCGCAATTCAGGAAGCCGATAAGGATTTTATCGTAGTGGATGATTTTGACGGGGATGGAAAAGACGAGATTATCTATGATTGTTCAGACAGAAGCGTAAAAATATTGCGTTGTAAAGGCCCAATATATGAACCCATGTGGGGTTGCCCGGCTTTGGAGGACAATCCCAAGGACGCGACTGTGTTTGACGTGGATGGAGATGGGCAAAAGGAGCTTGTTATCATATGCCTCAACGCCGTGTATATATATGGCTGGAATGGGAGAAATGTCGTGCTGGAATGGAAGCAAACCATTCCAAACGGTGTCATATGTGTTGATGCGGGAGAATTAAACATGAGAGGCTTCGGTGAAATTTGTTTGGGCACTGTGTACGGCTATATATATGTAATGCAGGCTCGACGGGATATGAAACGGGGAAAGCTGTGGGTGGGCAAGATTCAGGCCATCGTGCAGGATACGGTAGACATTCCGCAGGGCAAGTCCGATGCCGAAAGGGGCGTGGAGGCCAGAGCCTCTTTTACAGTTGATGAAGTGAGGGTGCTTTGCGATAAGGTTATTGTAGACGGAGAAGTGACTGCAAAAATCCTATACGTTGCTGCAGTTCCATCTCAGCCGGTGCACTTTTTTGAAGCCGTATTTCCTTTTTTGCAGTTCGTTCATCTGCATGGAGCGGACCCAGGAATGGAAGCCCTGGTTTTTTTCAAAGTGGAGCACATAAATGTGGATGTGGTGAGCCCCAGGAGGATTAAAGTGACAATACTCTTCGAAATGTTGGTAAAACTTGAAAAGCCGTGCTGGTGTGACGACGGATATTACCACAAACATCACGGTAAGTACCACGAGCCCTGGCCGGATAAATATCATGATAAACATCATGATGAATACCACGATAATTGCGACGACGACTGGTAAGTCAATAAACCTCAGGCATAAACCTGAGGTTTATTAATGGAAAAAAACAAATAATGCGTTCTTACATGTTAATGTTAGATTGCCCCATTTGTTCTATTTGTGTTAGGCTGTCCTCGCATTTTGTTATGGAATAGAACATCTTATTTATGGCCTGGCTCTGAAGAATGGCATTCTGTGCCTGCGCCAGAGCCGAGACCGCCTGCTGCATAGCCTGAATCGCCTGCATATCTGTGGACACCTGTTGTTCATGGCAATCTTTTTCCATTTGTTCGATGCTCTGCATGTACTGCTTCACATTCATCTGAAGGTTTGATATTCCCAATTGGGCTCCCTGTTGAAGTTGCTGGGCAGCACTGTAAAGATTTTCCAGTCTGCAGGCATCCATGAGGCTGGTAGAAGCCTGATTGAGAGTGCTTTGAATCTGCTGTTCTGAAGCCATATGCTGCTCCCGGGCTGAATTTACAAGACATTCTATATTGATGGAAAACTGTTTGTGCTGGTCATTCTGGTATTGTTTGGGATTCTGCTGGCGCTGCTGGTTCACTATATCCTGGATCTGGTTTACGGTTTCCGTCCCGAGCCTTTCACTGATTTCGCTCATGGCTTTGTCCTGCTTGCTCTTTTGGGTTACGTCGCTTTTGTCGGCCACACTTTTCCCTCCTCATATTTATTTTTTCTTTACTTTAATATTCCCTGGGCTCATAATAAAAATTCATGCTTATTACAATTAAAAAGCTCTGGCGTGTGTATACCTTCACGAAACGAGGTTAAAATAAAATTGTGAGTTCGGTGTAGAAACTATACTGCTGACGGAGATGCTGATCCTTTGCTGGCAGGAAAGTGACTTTCCTTAAAAGTGACTTTCTTTATACGAATCAATTGCTCGATAAAGAAAAAGGAGGAATTTACAATTATGGTAAAAACCGTCATAGGAGTGTTTGAAAGCAAGGAACAGGCGGAAAAAGCCGTTTCTCAGATGAGAAATTCGGGCTTTGATACGAATGAAATTTCTATTGTGGCAAAGAAAGGGAAAAACGGTGTAAATGAAGCAGAAGTGCGCGGAAATGGTGACGATGAAGGTGGCGGCACCCTGGGTATGGATACTGTAGCAGATGGCACCACTACAGGCGGAGTTTTGGGAGGACTTGCAGGCCTGGCGCTGGGAGCAGGAGCATTGGCGGTGCCCGGGCTTGGGCCGATTGTGGCAGCAGGCCCCATAGCAGGCCTGATATCAGGTGCTGCCACCGGAGGCGTGGCTGGCGGCTTATTGGATTGGGGGATTCCCGAAGAGAGAGGCCGTTATTATGAGGGCGAAGTCAGAAAAGGACGGATACTGGCGGCAGTCAGGGCGCATGAGCAAAAAGTGGAAAATGCGGCTATGATAATGAGACAAAACGGGGCAAAAGATGTCGAAACACATTGAACGAAGAGCAGGGCGAAACCAGCCCTGCTCTTTAAATATATATAAATAGTATATAATAAAATAATCATCTTCACTGCATACGGGATTTATGGTATAATAATTGCATAGAAGATGTACAAAGCAAAGGTATGATGAGATTATTATAAAGAGGATTTATTGAAAAAAAAGAGGAAAAATTGATGTTTTATAGAATATATATTATATAAAGATATAATGAGATATAAATAAAAGTATGTTTTTACCATATTGTGGCCTTTGGGGGGTTATAAAATGCAGATGAGTTATGGCCTAACACTTGCACAAACACAAAAGCTGGTAATGACACCGGAATTAAGGCAGGCCATTACTATATTGCAGCTGTCCGCTCAAGAACTGGATGAATATGTAGAACAAGAGCTTCTGGAAAATCCCCTTTTAGATTTGAATGAAGATATTTCGAAAAATGAGGACATTATAGAAAAACCCGGACAACCAGATTCGGATACCATCGATTGGGAAGAATATTTTCAGGACTGTGCAGACCTTGATTTTTTGAGGTTTCCCAAAGAAAGAAAGGAAGAAGAGCCTAGTTTTGAGAACTTTGTGTCTTCAACGCCAACTCTTCAGGAACACCTTATGATGCAGCTGCATCTATGCTCCATTTCCCGCACAGAATTCAAAATAGGGGAGTTTCTAATAGGGAATATCGATAAAAAAGGTTACCTGACCATAAGTTCGGCTGAAGCGGCGGAAATTTTAAAAGTGTCTGAGCAGGAAGTAGAGGACGTGGTGAAAATCATTCAGAGTTTTGAACCTGCGGGCATTGGAGCGAGAAATATAGTAGAATGCCTTCTGATACAGATTGAACAAAGAAACATCAATATACCCAAAATTCGGGAACTGATAACAAACCATCTGAAGGATTTGGCGGAAGCCCGATACAACAGGATAGCTGAGGCATTGAACATTTCGCTGTCAGAGGTTCAGCGGTTAAAAGATATTATATTGACGTTGGACCCGAAGCCCGGCCGCAACTTTTCATCCGCTGAGGAGACGCAATACATCGTGCCGGATGCGGTGATTGAAAAAGTGGGCAACGATTACGTGGTGATTATGAATGACAGCATATCGCCCAGACTTTCAATAAATTCCTATTATCGTTCGCTGCTTTATTCTGAGAACCGGGAATCAAACATTTCCAAATTCTTATCCCAAAGGCTGGATTCGGCCTTATGGCTTATAAAGAGTATAGAACAGCGGCGTATAACTTTAAATAAAGTGATTAACAGTATAGTGGAAGTTCAGCGGGATTTTTTGGATTACGGAGTTGCGTATCTTAAACCCCTTACCATGAAACAGATAGCAGATAGGGTGGGCATACATGAGTCGACGGTATCGAGAGCCATAAGCGGTAAGTACGTACAGACTCCGCGGGGAGTTTTCGAGCTGAAATTTTTCTTCAAAAACGGCCTTGAAAATACAGACGGCTCTTCCACTTCTTCTGAGAGCATAAAAAAGATGATTAAGAAAATGGTGGAAAAGGAAGACCCTTACAATCCTCTCAGCGATCAAAAGCTTGCCGATGATTTAAAGAAAAACGGAATCATTATCTCTCGGCGGACTGTGGCGAAGTACAGGGAAGAATTGGGCATTCCATCTTCAGCCAAGAGAAAAAGATATTAAAAAAGATATTGCATGTTAGTGAAATACATGGTGAATAAAAATTTTCATGATTCAGCAGGATTTTGCCGAAAAATGGAGAATAAATAATAAGGCAAAAATTGCGCAGGGTTTGAAAAAACCCGGATTTTTTAAACCAGATGGGACATAAAATAAATATATGGGCCTTAAATCGTCCCATAGCATATTTTGTAATGCGCTGTATAAAATCAGCACAGTTTACCAATTCTTTAATTAGGGCCTATTATTCTGCGCCTGCAAAAAAACTGCCGTTTAGGGCAGAATAAAAATATCCAAAAGGAGGAGAATTTTCATGAGCATCAAAGTCGGTATCAATGGATTTGGCAGAATAGGGAGGAATTCTTTTAAGGCGGCTTTTAAAAAGCATCCCGAGATAGAAATAGTAGCCGTCAACGATTTATACGACACGAAGACTCTGGCACACCTTCTAAAGTATGATTCGGTATTCGGTGCTTTCGACGCCGAAGTAGAAGCTAAAGATTCGTCGCTGGTGGTAAACGGCAAAGAAATCAGGATTTTTTCTGAAAAGGACCCTGCTAACATTCCATGGAAAGATTTGGGCGTAGATATAGTTGTGGAATCTTCTGGGGTTTTTACTTCAAAGGATAAAGCCGTAAAACATATCGAAGCCGGAGGAGCTAAAAAAGTCATTATAAGCGCGCCTGCCAAGGGTGAGGATATTACTATAGTTATGGGAGTAAACGAAGAAAAGTACAACCCCAAAGAGCATCATGTAATTTCCAACGCTTCCTGCACCACCAACTGTTTGGCACCCGTGGCAAAGGTTTTGATGGACAACTTCGGGATTGTAAAAGGGCTTATGAATACCGTTCATTCTTATACCAACGACCAGCGCATACTGGATCTGCCCCACAAAGACATGAGAAGAGCGAGAGCTGCTGCCCTCAACATCATTCCTACTACTACGGGTGCAGCAAAGGCTGTAGCACTGGTTATCCCTGAGCTAAAAGGAAAATTGAACGGATTTGCGCTCAGAGTCCCCACTCCCACCGTTTCCATAGTGGATTTCACCTGCGTGCTGGAAAAGAGCGTCACTGCAGAACAGGTCAATGCAGCGCTTAAGGAAGCAGCCGAAGGAAAGATGAAGGGCATTCTGGGCTTTACTGAAGAACCTCTGGTGTCCATGGATTTCAAGGGGTGCGAGCTTTCTTCCATAGTGGACGGCCTTTCCACAATGGTTATGGAAGGCGACTTTGTGAAGGTAATTTCCTGGTACGACAATGAATGGGGTTACTCAAACAGAGTAATGGATCTGGTAGCATATATTGCAAATAAGGGATTTTGAGTTAAAATAGCCCTACTATGGGCTATTTTAAACTGAGGAGATTTAAATGGAACAGGAACAGGTAGCGGAGCTGCTTAAAAAAATAGCACCCGAAATTGTGAGACAGGTAGAAAACCGCTATACCATACTGCAAAACATATATTTCAATCAACCCATCGGTAGGAGGGCGCTGGCAGGGATCCTCTCATGGCCTGAGAGGCCTCTCAGGAGCGAGATAAAGAAACTGGAAGAACAGGGCCTGCTGGAGATTGAACAAAAGGGCATGAAAGTTACCAGTGAAGGAGAAGTGGTGATAAACCGGTTGGAAGATTTCATTTTTTGCCTGAGAGGTTTGAATCCCATTGCCCGGAGTCTTGAGAAAAAATTTGGGTGCACTCGTGTGATAATCGTTCCAGGGGATTCTGACAGGGATGAACTCATAAAAAAGCAGCTGGGGAGAGAAGCAGCCCGAAATCTCCTGTCGTTTTTGAAAAACGGCGACATAGTAGCGGTCACTGGCGGGACCACCATGGCTCAGGTGCCGAAGGGTATGCCTCCTGTATCGGGATTCAGCGATGTCGTGGTGGTGCCCGGTCGGGGTGGCCTGGGCGAGAGGGTGGAGCTTCAATCCAATTCCATAGCCGCGGAGCTCGCACAAAAGCTGGGGGCTCAGTACCGCCTCCTTTATGTCCCCGACAACCTCGGGTCGGAAGCCATGGAGTCGGTGGTGAATGAACCCGGTATCAAGGAGGTCATCGCTACCATACGCCAGGCCAGCATTCTGCTGCACGGCATCGGTGGAGCCGAGGAGATGGCCAGGCGCCGGGGGTTGGCAAAGCATGAAATTGAAGAAATATTAAACAAAGGGGCAGTAGCAGAAGCTTTTGGATTTTACTTTAACAGAGATGGCAGAATAGTGCATACCACCACCAGTGTAGGGCTTTCTATCAGAGACTTGAAAAATATGAGGACGGTCATTGCGATCGCCGGAGGGGCCAGCAAGGCCCCAGCCATCCAGGCTTTTCTGCGGTACCACCGTCCGACGGTTTTAATCACCGATGAAGGAGCGGCAAAAAGACTTCTCGATATCGAAGGAGGGAAAATGAATGAACAAAAAGACACTTGAGGATTTTGATGTAAACGGCAAAAAAGTGCTGGTAAGAGTGGATTTCAATGTGCCTATGGATGAGCATGGGCAGATTACAGACGATACACGCATAAGGGCTGCCCTGCCGACAATAAAGTACCTCTTGGAGCACGGAGCGAAAGTAATTCTGGCTTCGCATTTGGGACGGCCGAAAGGGAAAGTAAACATGAAATACACCTTGGCTCCTGTGGCAAAAAGGCTTTCCGAGCTTCTAGGGAAAGACGTGACGATGGCTCCGGATTGTATTGGTGAACCTGCCGAAAAAGCAGTGGCTGCCATGAAACAGGGAGATATAGTATTGCTGGAGAATGTGAGATTTTATGCTGAAGAGGAAAAAAACGACAGGGAATTTGCTAAAAAATTGGCCAGCCTGGCAGACATTTATATAAATGATGCCTTTGGAACGGCTCATAGGGCCCATGCATCCACTGCAGGCGTGGCGGAGTTTCTGCCGGCGGGAGCAGGATATTTGATGAAAAAAGAAATCGAAATCATGGGAAAGGCCCTGGAATCTCCCGAAAGACCTTTTGTAGCCATTCTTGGGGGCGCTAAGGTAGGAGATAAGATTGGCGTTATACAGAACCTGCTGAACAAAGTAGATGCCCTACTTATCGGAGGAGGCATGGCATACACATTTTTGAGGAGCATGGGATATGAAGTAGGCAAATCGCTTTTGGAAGAGGATAAAATCGAGCTTGCATCCGGCATTCTGAAGCAGGCGAAAGAAAGAGGAGTAAACCTGCTGCTGCCCGACGATGTGGTAATTGTGGAAGAGATAAAAGAAGGCGTGCCTTTTAGAACGGTTCCTGCCGGCGAGATTCCCAAGCAGATGATGGGTGTCGACATAGGAGAAAAGACTAGGGAAAAGTTTGCAGAGGTTATAAAAGGTGCCAAGACCGTGGTGTGGAATGGCCCGATGGGAGTTTTTGAAATCCGGGAGTTTGCTGAAGGAACTCTGGCAGTAGCCCGGGCTATGGCTGAATCCGGGGCAGTGACCATAATAGGAGGTGGAGACTCGGCAGCTGCGGTGGAACAGCTGGGGTTTGCTGATGCCATGACCCATATTTCCACCGGCGGCGGTGCATCGCTGGAATTCTTGGAAGGCAAGGAACTTCCGGGAGTGGCAGCGCTGAACGACAAATAACAAATAAAGGTATAAATGTTTTTTGAAATATAATTTTATCCGGGGGTGCTATTGTGAAAAGGATACCTCTGATTGCAGGCAACTGGAAGATGCATCACAACCGAAAGGAAACCCTGGAGTTTTTCGAGGCATTTTTGCCGATGGCGGAAGGCCTGGAGGCTGAGGTGGCGATATGCCCTCCCTTCACGGATCTCTGGGCAGCGGCGGAAAAGATTCGGGGTTCCAAAGTTAAACTCGGGGCTCAGAATATGCACTGGGAGGAAAAGGGCGCCTTCACTGGCGAAATATCTCCAGCCATGCTAAAAGAAATCCCGTGCGATTATGTGATCATTGGCCATTCCGAAAGGCGGCAATATTTTGCGGAAACTGACGAAACGGTAAATAAAAAGGTAAAGGCTGCCTTGAAATATGAATTGACTCCTATTATCTGTGTGGGCGAAACCTTGGAGCAAAGGGAGCAGGGCATTACCATGAACTGGGTGCTGGGGCAGGTGGAAAAGGCTCTAGCAGGATTGTCTGATGAGGAAGCTCAGAAGATTGTATTCGCCTATGAACCTATATGGGCCATAGGCACCGGGAAAACTGCCTCCAGCAAGGATGCCCAGGATGTTATAGCGGCGATAAGAAAAAAGGTTGAACAGCTCTTCAATGTAGGCGTATCGGAGAAGGTAAGAGTGCTCTACGGGGGAAGTGTCAAGCCCGAAAACATAAAAGAGCTCATGGCACAGCCGGATATCGATGGCGCCCTTGTGGGCGGCGCCAGCCTCAAAGCCGATGGATTTTATAAGATTGCAGCATTTAATCGGAGCTAGGAGTTGAAAACGGTGTCAA
>JARRBK010000058.1 GCA_029982615.1 Tepidanaerobacteraceae bacterium
TTGATATCTCTTCACTAAACTCATGAGCCCTTGACCTTGCCAATAGGCGTTGTTGAGGGCTCTATTTAATACCCCTGACATACGCCAGTATCCCTTTCGGGCGTTGGCAAGCTCATGGACTACCCATTCCGGAAGTTTCAAATTCCTTAGTTCTCGATATCTTGTTTTAACTTTCTTCCATTGTGTCCACAAGCACATGCGGAGTCTTCTTCTTATCCATCCGTCGAGTTCTTCAAGTTTGCTGGGTGTTTCCGATAGTGCGAAGTATCCCAGCCATCCGCTAAGGTTGTGTTTAGTATGTCTATTCTCTGGGTTATTCCGTGTCCGTTGCTCCTTGAGGTTATTTCTCGGATTCTGTTCTTGACTTTGTTTATGCTCTGTGGTGCAGCCCCATAGCAGACTTTCACTGCTTAAGCTTCCGCCCATGCCGGGCGCACATCATTAACCGCCTTTCGGCGGTTTTTTTAAGCTCGATGCATTCTAGAGGAAAATGGTAGATAGTGGAAAAAAGCATTGAAATAACGATAATTTTAATGAAACAGATGTTGCTTTATTTAGAAACATATGTTACAATTGTACATAATAAACATATGTAACAATATAGCTCTATTATTTTTGCCTTAAAAATTTGCCTGGCTTATAATCATCTTTAGAGAGGGAGATTTATATGAATCATTTATGGTTTATTTATGCTATACTTTCGGCTTTAGCAGCATCCTTAGTATCAATTTTTGGAAAGGTAGGCCTTAAGGGAATTGATGCTAATACAGCTACAGCTGTACGTGCCATTATAATGGCTGTTTTTCTAGTAGTAGTTGTTTTCTTTCAGGGCAATCTCAATAAGATACCTTCTGTAATAGCCGATATAAAAACTTTTACATTTATTATCTTAAGTGGGATTGCCGGTGCTTCCTCATGGTTATTTTATTTTCTTGCCCTGAAATTCGGGAAAGTAGCCCAGGTAGCACCTATAGATAAACTCAGTGTAGTCATTGCCACCATTCTTGCGGTAATATTCCTGGGAGAAAAGGTAAGTCTTATAAATGGCATAGGAGTCGGACTTATAGCTATTGGTGCCATTTTAGTGGCTTTAGGATAAATAAAGTGGTATAGAGCGGCTGAAAATTTAGCCATTCTATACCACAATGTAATTTTAATACCAGAATAAAACTCCCGAAAATGCACATTCGATTTTATCAACATTGACTATGGCAGCAACTCGAGTTTCCGAAAGGGTAAGGCCGTTGAACTTATGGTAAACTTACGGTAAACTATTATATATTTAAAAAACAGTTTTTTATTATACACTTATATTAGGAACAAACAATGTTAAAATGAATAATGGAATAGAAAAATTTGGACGATTTTTGCAATAACTTTTTTACAAGCAAAGGAGATGAGTAATTATGGGCTGGAGTATGCGAAATCTATAGGAATAGGCAAGTTTTTTTAGACCTTTATAATTCCGAATTCAAGACGATTTTAGATGAAACGGTTACAAAATATTGAGGAATTTGAAAAATTTTCATTGAAATAAATCACATTTTACATGATTTTACATATAAAGAAGATGATTAATAATGGATAAAAGAAGTAAAGAATATTTCAGAGATTGCCTCTTAGGCGGAGCCATTGGTGATGCCCTTGGCTGGCCGGTGGAATTTTTAAGGCTGAAGATAAAAAACAAATATGGCAAAGAAGGCATCACCGACCTTGTTTCAGAAAACGGCAAAGCGGAAATTACCGACGATACCCAGATGACTTTATTCACTGCCGAGGGTTTGCTTCGGGCTGAAAGCAAAGGCAGGTTTTTTTGCAGGAAAATCATTCGGTTTTTCAAACAGAGGCTATTTTTGGGTATATTTTATACGCTGAAGAAGAAAGCAGGATTTTGACAATTCATGTAGAATTAGAATTTAAAATATTATAGATACATGTATAGTCAAGTAAAAACAAATTAAGGGGGTATTTTTTTTATGATGAACCCTAAGTATAAGAAAATTTTTGAACCCATTCAGATTGGCCACATGCTGGTGAAAAACCGCATAGAATCCTCACCCGCTGCTCCGCGCTTGGCCGATATAAATGGTCTGGTGACGCCTGAACTCGTTGAATGGAGCCGTCAGTTAGCAAAGGGCGGGGCCGGTATAGTCACTGTGGGTATTTCTATGGTTACGCCTCTGAACGGCATGCCCAGCGGTTTTTGCGTGAACATGGGAAGCGATAGTGTGATACCGGGCCTTGCTGTACTGGCAGATGCCGTACATCGGTATGGAGCCAAAGCATCGATCGAACTCGCTGGATTTGCATTTGGACATGAAATGCCTGAAGGCAAGTCACCTATCGATATGATGTCTCAGGAGGATATAAATAATTGGATAAGGTTATTTGCCGATGCAGCAGAACGCGCTCTTAAAGCTGGAATGGACATGGTCTTGCTTCATGGAGGACATGGCATACTTATCAGCAACTTCTTTTCACCGTTGTTTAACCACCGTACGGATAAATATGGCGGCAGCATAGAAAATCGAGCCCGTTTTGCCTGCGAGCTCTTGGATGCCATAAGGGAGAGAGTCGGAAGAAAACTTGCCATAGAATTCCGCATTAGCGCCGAGGAGATGGTGCCCGGTGGAGTTAAATTGGAGGATACCATTGAATTTGTAAAAATAATCCAGGACAAAATTGACCTTCTTCATGTCTCAGCAGGAATGTTATTGATTGACGAATTGGTTCCAATAACCACTCAGCCCACTTATCTAAAGCGAGGCTATAACGTACATTATGCCGCAGAACTAAAGAAAGCCGGAATTAAAGTGCCGATTACTACAGTGGGTTCTATTGATCTCGACCTTGCTGCCGAAATATTGGAAAGAGGTGATGCTGATATATGCGCCATGATCCGCACGCTAATTGCGGACCCGTACTGCGTAAATAAGGCGCGCACAGGGAAAGAAGACGAGATCAGGCCTTGTATCCGCTGCGTAACCTGCCTGAACCGCACTCACGGTACTAGCGGGATACGTGTGGCATGTGCGGTAAATCCTCTGGCTGGGCGAGAGTTGGAGTTCAGAGATGTTTCAGCAACTGCTGATAAAAAGAAGAAAGTTGTGGTGATCGGAGGCGGCCCTGCGGGGATGGAAGCTGCGCGAACAGCGGCAGACCGCGGGCATCAGGTCGTGCTCTTTGAGAAAAGTGAAAGATTGGGCGGCGCTTTAAATATGGCAGTGGCTCCCGAATTTAAAAAAGATCTAAAAGCATACCTCAATTGGGCCATTAGAATGACTACGAAACATCCTGGTATAAAAATCAGGCTGGCTACTGAGGCTACCCCTGAAAGAATAAAAGCAGAAAATCCTGACGCAATTGTTGTCGCAGTAGGTGCAGAGCCCAACATACCACCAATACCTGGCCTCGACGGCGAAAATGTGGTTTGGGTTGGCGATCTTGAGGCCGGAAATGTTCAGGTAGGAGACAACATCCTTGTGGCCGGCGGAGGGCTGACAGGTTGTGAAGTTGCCCTTGACCTTGCTCGCAAAGGGAAAAAAGTAACTATTATTGAAATGGTAAGCGAAAAAGAGATGCTGGATGTATCACCTATTCCGATGACTGCCTTGATTAAGTTGCTGAAGGAAGAGGGCGTGACAATCCTTGCAAGTCATAAACTTTTAAAGGTAGATATAAACACTGCTGTTGTGGAAGGGAAAGACGGAATAAAGGATATTGCTTTCGATACCCTCATTGTATCACTGGGAGTTAAGCCGAAGACAGAGGAAGCCAGCAAATTTGCGGATTTGGCAGACGAAGTATATTATGTCGGCGATTGCACGACAAGCCGCGGAAACCTATATACTTCAACTACATCCGGATTCAATGCAGGTATGGATATATAAAAGGAGAATAGAGTTGGCTTTCCTGGATAAAGAAGATATTGAATAACTGCTTGGAATGTAAAAATAAAGATATTTTATGAATGTAAATTTTATTTGAACATTTCATGGAAGTATTGTTTTCCGCTCCATTTAATGTTATAATTTATCACAATAGCGATAAAAGCCATGAAGAGAAGAGTAGCGGGAACTGCAGCGGCAAAAGAGAGTCGGGGTTGGTGAAAGCCGATGCCGGAGGTTCTCAGTGAAGATCATCTCAGAGCTGCCGGGATGAAAGCAAAGTAGTTCCGGCCGGGTCCCTGGTGGGAATTGGCTCCCGTTAGAGCAGCCGGGTATCGGGCTTGTAGCCCTGTACCTGTAGAGGTCTGTGCCGTGAGGCACGGATGAAGCAGGGTGGTAACGCGGAACCCTTCGCCCCTTTATGTAGAGGCGAAGGGTTTTTTGATTGGAAAATTCCTTAAAGAGGTGAGAATAATGACTGGTGCTGAGCTTTTGTTGAGGACATTGGAAGAAATTGGTGTAGACACCATATTTGGTTTCCCAGGGGGGTCAGCTCTGCCCATTTACGATGCCCTTTACTGTAACAAAAAAATTCGTCATATAAAAACAGTGCATGAGCAGGGAGCGGCTCATGCGGCAGATGGATATGCCAGGGCTACGGGCAAGGTGGGTGTAGCATTGAGCACATCTGGACCGGGAGCTACCAACCTGGTTACGGGCATTGCCACTGCGTATATGGATTCAATACCCATGGTGGCTTTTACCGGCCAGGTACCTTTGAGCCTGCTCGGGAGGGATTCCTTTCAAGAAGTGGATATCACCGGAGTTACTCTGCCCATAACAAAGCACAGCTTTATCATTCGAGATAAAAACGATATAGTAAAAAAGGTTAAAGAGGCTTTTATGATTGCCACCACCGGAAGGCCCGGCCCTGTGGTAGTGGATTTGCCGAAAGATGTAATGGCAGGGGAAGTTAATGAAGCAAAAATCAAAAAGGACGTAAACGGGTTTATGGAATCTTTTACAGCAAAGCAAAAACTTCCTGAAAACTGGCAGAAAAAACTGCAAAAGGCTGTGCAAATGATAGAGGAATCTGAAAGGCCGGTTATTTATGCAGGCGGCGGGGTGGTAACTTCGGGTGCGCATCATGAGCTTTTAAAGTTTGCCGAGAAGATAAGTGCCCCGGTTACCACAACGCTTATGGGCATAACAGGATTTCCATCCGAGCATCCTCTGTGCCTAGGGATGTTGGGCATGCACGGCACTGCATATGCCAATATGGCCGTTACAGAATGTGATTTATTGATTGCCGTGGGTGCGCGTTTTGACGATAGGGTTACTGGCAAAGTAGACGCATTTGCCCCAGGCGCAAAAAAAATCCATATTGATATTGATCCAGCAGAATTCGGTAAAAACGTGGATGTGGACCTGGCTATTAAAGGTGATGTAAAATCTGTTTTGGAAGCGCTTATAGAGCTTTTACCCCAGCGCATGCCGGAGGGATGGCTTGATAAGATAGGCGAGTGGAAAGGGAAATACCCCTTGAAGTATTGCGACAGAGGCCTCAAACCACAGTATGTTATAGAAGAAATCTCCCGAATAACTAACGGTGATGCTATTATCACTACTGAAGTAGGTCAGCATCAGATGTGGGCTGCACAATTCTACAAATTTAAAAACCCCAGGAGCTTTATTACATCGGGTGGCCTTGGGACCATGGGATTTGGGCTTCCGGCAGCGATAGGGGCAAAATTGGGCAGGCCGGACAAAGTTGTGTTCAATATAGCGGGGGACGGCAGTTTTGAGATGAACTGCCATGAACTCATTACAGCAGCAACCTACAACATTCCGATAATAAATGTTATTTTCAACAATAGAACTTTAGGGATGGTACACCAGTGGCAGGAAATGTTTTACAATAAAAGATTTTCTCATTCCGAATTAACTGAAATCACCGACTACGTAAAACTGGCGGAAGCCTGTGGCGCGGCGGGATTCAGAGTAACGAAAAAGGAAGATGTGACGGATATAATAATTAAAGCCATAGAATTAAACAGGCCGGTAGTCATAGATGTAAGGATAGATTCAGCAGAAATGGTAATGCCTATGGTGCCTGCAGGGATGCCCATTAACCGCATGATTGGATTAGATTGATGTTGACATGATATTAAAAAAGTATTATGTTAAATTTAACAATGTCCAGTACAAGGATTATTCGCAAAGACAATATAAAGACAATATTGTGAAAATAACACCAGGGAGGTCTTCTTGATGAGTATTCAGGTTTACGTGAACGGGAAATACTATCCGAAGGAAGAAGCGAGGGTATCGGTGTTCGATCACGGCTTCTTGTATGGGGACGGGGTGTTCGAAGGCATCAGAGCTTATGACGGTAGGGTTTTCAGGTTGAAAGAGCATATCGACAGGCTTTACAATGGAGCAAGGGCGATAATGCTGGACATTCCCTTAACAAAACAGGAAATGATTGAAGTGGTGCTGGAAACGCTTAGAAGAAACAACCTTCGCGATGCCTATATTCGGTTGGTTGTATCCAGAGGAGAAGGGGACTTGGGCCTGGACCCGAGAAAATGCCGCAAACCCACCGTAGTTTGCATCACCGACTCAATCGTGTTATACCCTGATAAAATGTACGAGGAGGGGCTAGAAATTATAACTGCCGCCACCCGAAGAAACCCGCCGGAAGCGGTAAATCCTCAGATGAAGTCCTTAAACTACTTGAACAACATAATGGCTAAAATAGAAGCAAATCTTGCCGGAGTTCCCGAAGCTTTGATTTTAAACGTGGACAACTATGTGGCGGAGTGCACCGGAGACAATATATTCATTGTTAAAAACGGTGTGGTTATAACTCCCCCGACATATGCGGGACTGTTGATAGGCATTACCCGGGATGCAATAATAGAAACGGCTAAAAGTATCGGGTTGAAAGTCGAAGAAAAACTGTTCACCCGCTATGAAGTATATACTGCAGATGAATGTTTCTTAACGGGAACCGCTGCTGAAGCCATTCCGGTGGTAAAAGTAGACGGAAGGACAATAGGCGACGGCAAGCCCGGCCCGGTAACCCGACAGATTCTTGCAGCTTTCAAAGAATTGATAAAATCTGAGGGTGAGAAGATTTATCCCGAGGAATAGATATTTGCGGGATGCTCCAATCTTTCCACCCGGGGCGTATATATTGTTTATGATAAGACAAAGAAAGGGCCTTGAAACGAATAATCAAGACCCTTATATTATATATACAGCCCAAAGGCTATTATTCTATTGACATTTATTTTCAATAGCAATATAATATAAACATCATCAATAAAATACGATTTCTTCGGGGCAAGGTGAGGGGGTATTCCCCAATTCCTGACCGGTGGTGATGCTCTCTTTTTTTAAAGAGAGACGAGTCCAACAGCCTCAACAGTTGATCCGGTGAGAATCCGGAACCGCCAGTAAAGTCTGATTGGGCGAAGATTTTAACAAAGATAATGTTAAAGATAATGTTATTATCTTTAACCGTTGTCTTTAGCCATAAAAAACCTCGAAGAATCGCAGGTTTTATTTTTTTTACAGAAAGGGGAATTTTTATGGCAACATCAAATTACTTGAGGACAACCGTTTTGACGGCGCTGTTTACCGCGCTGGTGGCTATTGCCACAATGGTCATTAAGGTGCCGACCGTTGCGACCCAGGGCTATATCAATATAGGCGACGCCATGGTTTTTATTGCGGCAATGCTTGGCGGTCCTAAAATCGGATTAATAGCAGGGGGCGTGGGTTCGGCTCTGGCCGACATACTCTCGGGTTACGCCGCATGGGCACCCTGGACCTTAGTAATTAAGGCTATTGAGGGACTGATAGTGGGGATGTTCGCTTACAAGAGCTACCACGATACCCAGAAGTTAAAATCAAAAGAAATTGCGGTATTGGTAATAGCAGCAGCGTGGATGGCATTTGGCTATTATATTGCCGGCGGAATCATGAAGGGCTTTGCCGTATCTCTTGTGGAAGTGCCCGCCAACATAGTCCAGGCTGTTGGCAGCCTGATCATTGCAATTCCACTATTGATAGCCCTTAGAAAAATAAAACTGTAATGCGAGTGCGACAGGGGGACGGTTCTGTGCGCCACGAGGCGCACAGTATATAGCAGATAAAACTGCATGGTAAGGCCTAGCCAGCCACCATTACCTAGTCTTGGGGCCGATGG
>JARRBK010000017.1 GCA_029982615.1 Tepidanaerobacteraceae bacterium
AGCGGCAGCCAGGCTGTCATAGTGAAAGTTATCTCACCTTAGACCCTGTGGCTTTGCGCCCTTATCTTTCGATAAGTTTGCCCTTATCACTTGTTTTTTGTCTTCAGGAAGTTTTTTTTAGTACGTCCGGAATATCAGGTTCGTACAGTATCCATATGCTGGCTGGACTTGCCGGGTTGGAACAACTGGCGCCTTTTCCGGTACAACTGGCGGTTTTTTGGGTATGAACGGCAGAAGGGGGCAAACTACATGCACAGAGCTTGGTGAACCACCGTATACCAAACGGTACGTAAGTAACTATTTCCATAATTTCACCACGTCGACATCCTTAAAGTAATATTTGATGATGTCTTCCGGAGATTTGCCCTGTTTTGCCATGATATTGGCGCCCCACTGGGAGAGCCCCACGCCGTGTCCGAATCCTTTTCCCTCCATGATAACTTTATCGCCCTCCACCCTAAGGCTTGTGAGCAAAGTGGAACGCATTTTCATGCTGTCCAGGGCGGTCCGAAGGTCTGGAGCATTGACGGTGGCATCGCCTATTTTTATCTGGGTAGCCCTGCCCGAAGGCCCCCTGGCGACTATAGCTACACTGTCAATAGGGCCTGTATTCTGGCCCATTTTGCTCTTTATAATCGAAGAGAGTTCGCTTTTTTCAAAAGTGGCGGACCATATCTTTTTGTCATCAGGACCTGCGTCGTTATCCGGAGATTTTACCACCTTTATATACGGCGGTTCGGCTTCCTTGAAATTAAGGCCTTCCTTTGCAGTGGCGGTCATCCCGCCGCTGTGGGAGTGAAACCAAGCCTTAATGTATTTTCCTTTATATGTCACTACCTTGCCTCTTGTCATGGAGATAGCCTTTTTGATGTTTTCGTTTATATTGCCCGGATTCCAGGCCTGGGCTTCCTCAAAATCGGTTGATATATCGGCGTTGGCGTATTTGGAACCCCCTTTGTCTGCAATAAATTCCAGAACATAGGTTCTGGCCAGAATGGCCTGAGCCGCCAGGGCCTCTACCGGCCAGTAATTTTCCATCTCTCCCGCCACCACACCAGCTACGTAGTCTTCTATGTTCATCTTCTTAGTAGCCTTCGCTTCTATATCGTATACCGTGAGTTTGGGTTCGACTCCCGACCCGCGGCTTATTCTTGCTGGAATTTCGGGTAATGCAGGCTTTCTCGCAGGACCTCCTCTAAACACAGAACAGCTGGCCATCAACAAAATTAAAATTAAAATCAAAATCAAACCAGTATAGCAGAAACGGTTTTTCACAATTAGATCCCTTCCTTTTTTGTTTTTGTAATTTTAGAGTTTGACTTTCGAACAATAAATATATCTGTCCTTATTATTGAACTGTATTTAATAAAAAATTCCGCGCAAAAAGTCGAATAAAAAAAACAGGTCTTTTAGACCTGCACTAGAAATATTGAAGAAATTTATTTTTTTTTATTTATTGATGTTGTCTTTTAAAGCCTTGCCTGCTTTAAACGCCGGTATGCTGGCAGCGGGGATATCGATTTCTTCACCTGTCTGGGGGTTGCGGCCTTTTCTCGCACTTCTTTCTCTTACTTCAAAAGTGCCGAAGCCTACCAGCTGTACTTTGTCTCTTTTTGCAAGAGCTTCCTCCACTGCTTCGACAAAAGCATTCAACGCTTTCTCAGAGTCTTTTTTGGTCAAACCGCTTTTTTCCGCCATAATGGATATGAGATCAGCTTTGTTCACCAAATTCCCCTCCTTGTTGAATTTTACTATTAGACTATTCTCCATTAAATCCGAAATTCCTTCTTGTACAGAGGAAAATTAAAACTTTTTTTCATATTTTTTCCCTTGCTCCCATAAAATATCCATTTCTTCCAGAGTCATTTCCTGTAATTTTCTGTCTGATTTTGCCGCAGCCTGTTCAACGTAATTAAATCTGCGTATGAATTTCCTCGTGGCATCTCTGAGTGCCAGTTCGGGATTAACGTCAAGAAACCGGGCCACATTCACGACTGCAAACAGCAGGTCGCCCATTTCTTCTCTTATTTTATCACCATTTTTACCTTTATATACCTCTTTCAGCTCGTCCATTTCTTCTGCAACCTTTTTCATGGCGTCTTCTGCATTGTCCCAATCAAATCCCACCCGTGCAGCCTTTTCCTGCACCTTGAAAGCCAGCATCAGGGCGGGTAGGGTTTTAGGCAGGCTTTCCATACCCTGGGCCTGGGATTTCATATCCTTTTCTTCGCGTTTTATATCCTCCCAATTTTTCAGGACCTCGTCCGCATTTTTCACCTTCACATCTCCAAAAATGTGGGGATGCCGCCGCATCATTTTATCGCATATGCCGTCTATGACATCTGTAATATCGAATTCCCCCCGTTCCTTAGCAAGGCGGCAGTGAAAAACAATCTGGAGCAGCAAGTCACCCAGTTCTTCTATAAGGTCTTCTTTATTGTTTTTGTCAATGGCATCAACTACTTCATAAGCCTCCTCAATAACATAAGGTTTCAGAGAATCACGGGTTTGAGCCTTGTCCCAGGGGCAGCCTTGCTCCCCCCTCAATCTGTCCATAATATTTATAAGGTCTTGCATGGTATATTTTGACATGTTTACCTCCTGAAAGCTCCAAATTTGCTTAAAACTGCAATGACACGTCTGCCGCCTGGAAGCATTTCCAGGTCACCTCTTCTCACTCCCCCGATGAGCACCAAAAAAACGACATAGATTACGGCGCCGGAAGCCACAGCAGCCAGGGTGACCATATTCCTGCCAAATCCCATGTTTACCAGCTTATCATAAGTGAAATAGACGCCGATGCCCATTAACGTAGTAGCCACCGCCGGCTTTAATATCAAGTGATTTATGTCTATAACAAGTCCTGTATATCTTATTACAGCTCCAAAATTCAGAAGGGATGCAATCATGTAGCCGACCACTGTCCCCAGAGCAGCCCCTTTTATATTTACAGAAGGAATACCGGTTAACGCGTAATTTATTGCAACTTTGGCAAAAGCTCCCATCATGAGGTTTCTTACCGGAATAAGCGTCTTCCCCACCCCCTGCAGTATTCCTGTGGTGGTCTGGTTCAGCGACAGGAAAATGACGCCCCATGAAAGCACTGCCAGCGGGATTCCGGCATCGGGATTTTTATACAGCAGGACCGATATGGGCGTGGAAAGCACGAACATGCCTGCTGCTGCCGGAAGCCCGAATATTATGCTTATCCTCACACCCGTCTCCGCCCGCAAAGCCGCAAGGCGCATGTCCCGCAGCGCTACGGCTTCGGAAATAGCCGGTACCAGGCTGGCTGAAAGGGCAATAGTGACAATGGCAGGAAGATTTATGAGCGGCGCCGCCATGCCTGTGAGCTGGCCGTATAGTTCTGTTGCCTTTTTTACGGTGAATCCTGCATACTGTAAGCGTCTGTTGACTATGGCAGCATCCGCCAGATTCATAGCTGGAATAATAAGGCCTCCTAGGGTTATGGGAATGGCAAAGGCAAAAAGCCTGTAAATGATGTGAAAGGGGTTTTCCAGAGTTTTTGCCGGATCTTTATACATATTGATTAGAATTTCATTCTTTTTTTTAGCATAAATCACCAGCAGGATTCCCAAACCCGCCAGGGCTCCTACCACCGGGCCGAAGGCAGCGCCGGCAGCGGCATATTCCACTCCCCGGGGAAGGAGCCATGTGGCCAGCACGAATACCGCCACAACCCTGCCCAGCTGTTCTGCCACTTGGGACACAGCCGAAGGAGTCATATCCTGGAGGCCCTGGAAAAAACCTCTGAAGCTAGACATGATGGAAACAAAGAAGATCGCCGGTGCTATGCTCAGGATGGGATAGACGGCTTTGGGATTGCCCAATACCTTCACCGACAGAACTTCGGCAGTGGTTATCAACGCCAAAGTTAAAACAAGGCCCACCGAAGCAAGCACCGCCACCGACACCCTAAAAGTTCTGTAGGCATTTTTATAGCGCCCGATGGCCACATCCTCAGCCACCATCTTGGATATGGCAGTGGGAAGGCCCGATGTGGATATGGAAAGAAGGGTAGCATAAATTGGATAGGCCATCTGGTACAAACCCATGCCCTCATCCTTTATCATCAACGCCAGCGGGATTCTGTATACCGCCCCCAGCAATTTGACGACAAAGCCGGCTACAGTTAATATCAGCGCGCCTTTTAGAAAAGAGTTTTTCTTCTCAGCCAAGAAAATATCCGCCTTTCTTTGTTATCACTTATTATATTCTATTCGCATGCCGCTATCAATATGATTCAGTGAGTGTGAGTCAGGGTGAGTCAAGGTATGATCCCTTGGCTCATAAATCAGCCTCATTCAATTGCATCGGATTGCGCTGTCCAGGTCATCTATGATGTCTTCCACATTCTCAAGGCCTACAGAAAGCCTTATCATACTCTCGGTAAATCCGAACTCGGTCAGTTTCTCTTTCGGATACCCCAGATGTGTCATGGCCGCAGGCAACTCTATGAGGGTCTCGCAGTCCCCAAGACTTACCGCAAGTTTTATAAGCTTTACATTATTTACTATTTTTTTGGCTTTTTCCAGCCCCCCGTAAACCTCAAAGCTGAGCATGGCCCCGAACCCGGTCATCTGGGATTTTGCAATGCCATGTCCTGAAAAGCTTTCAAGGCCGGGATAATAAACACTCTTTACTCCGGGATGTTTTTCCAAAAACCTTGCAATCTCCAGGGCGTTTTTTTCATGCTGGCGCATGCGCACCCCCAGCGTTTTAAGCCCCCTGAGCAGCAGCCACGCATTGAAAGGGCTCATGATCCCGCCAAATTCACACATGTAGTCGAATTTTAACCTGTGAATGTACTCTTCGTCTTTTGAAACCGCCACTCCCCCCACAGCATCCCCATGGCCTGATATGTATTTCGTTGCGCTGTGGACTACCACATCCGCCCCGAGGGTAAGAGGCCTTTGAAAGTACGGCGTTGCAAAAGTGTTGTCCACTACAATTTTTACGCCTTTTGCCCTTGCGATTTCAACTACTTTTCTGATGTCTATGATTTCCAAGCTGGGGTTGGAAGGGGTCTCAAAGTATATTACCCTAGTGTTTTTGTCTATGGCTTCTTCGAGCCTTTTTGTGTCAGTCATATCAACGATTTTGCAGTCTATATGGTACTTGCTCATCAATTTGGTCGCCACTGTATAGGTGGACCCGTAAAGGCAATGATTTGCCACCAGATTATCCCCGGGCTTTAATAAAGAAAAGAGGACAGAGGAAATGGCGGCCATGCCCGAAGCAAATGCAACCGCTGCATAGCCGTTTTCCAGAGCAGCCATCCTGTCTTCAAACAGTTTAAGAGTTGGGTTGTTGCCCCTGGTGTAGACATAATCGCTGCTTTCAAAGGCCATGGCCTTTTCCACCTGTTCAATGCTGTCAAAGGTGAAAGTGGAGGTCTGAAAAATGGGCGGATTTAGTGCATTCTCCGGGCTTTTGTATTCAGTTGCTCCGTGAATGGTAATGGTATCAAACCCATATTTTTTATTTTTATCCAAGCTACAGCCTCCCGCTCCACATTATGTATTAAATCCAATGCAAAAAGGTTTTGTTCTGCATACGTTTCGGCGCACAGCTGGAGAACAGCTTTTGTTTGAGTCTGACTCATATATCATTATCAGCTTTTTACATCTGAATGAGGGACCTTGCACACGAACAATTTTGCTGATTTAAATCCCCTTCCAGAGCCTTTATAAAAGTCCTTGTCAATTTTTCTCTGGTTTTTTCCAGCACGCCTTTGATGTCGTGCAATGCGATCTCTTTGCCATTCACGCCCGTGCACCAATTTGTTATAATCCCCACTGCCGCATAGCACATGCCAAGTTCTTTTGCCAGCACCACTTCCGGTACGCTGGTCATTCCCACAACATCTGCCCCCAACTGCCTGTACATTTTTATTTCATGCCCTGTTTCAAATCTCGGGCCTTCAGTGCAGGCGTATACCGCATCACCCTTTATATTTAAGCCTTCCGTGACGGCCACATCATAAAACCTTTTTCTTAGGTTTTTGCAGTAAGGGTCGCTCATGTCCACATGGGCAACTCCTTCTTCCCCTCCATCATAGAAGGTCGCCAATCGCGTTTTCGTAAAATCAATAAAATCCGTAATCACCACTATATCACCCGGGGCAAAGCGGCTGTTGCAGGACCCCACCGCTGCCGAAGCATAAACGTACTTTACCCCGAGCTCCTTCAGCGCTTTCATATTTGCTCTGTAATTTATGAGATGCGGCGGCACCGAGTGATCCTTGCCATGCCTTGCCAGAAATGCCACCTCTTTATCGCCTGCCTTTACAATATCAACCTGCACCGTGCCGTACTTGGTTTCCACCGTTTCGGCACGACTTTCTAGGCTCAAATCATATACTCCCGTTCCGCCGATGATAGCTGCTTCCACAACAAGGCCGCCCCCTTTTCTTTCTATGATTTTTGGATTGATTTTGGTTTCAATTTAAGGATGTTTTCTCTATACGGCTTTGTCAGTATGCCCTTTTCCGTTATTATTCCGGTTATGTTTTCGCCCGGCGTGACGTCAAAAGCCGGGTTGTATACATCTATACCTTCCGGCGCTATTCTAACGCCAGATATGTGGGTGACCTCTTCGGCACTTCTTTCCTCGATTTTTATCTCCTTACCGGATTCTATATCGAAGTCTATGGTGGACGTGGGGGCCGCTATATAAAAGGGCACACCGTAGGCTTTCGCCACTACCGAGAGCATGAAGGTGCCTATCTTATTGGCTGTATCGCCATTTAATGCAATTCTGTCGGCACCCACCAGAACAAGGTCAATCTTCCCGTCCCTGATTAAAGTGGCAGCCGCACTATCCACTATAAGCTTCGAAGGTATGCCCTCTTGCACCAGTTCCCAGGCCGTAAGCCTGGCTCCCTGAAGTCTGGGTCTGGTCTCATCCGCGTACACAATAATGTCCTTGCCAGAGTAAAAGGCCTCCCGCACCACTCCCAGTGCGGTACCGTAACCGGTGGTGGCCAGAGCCCCGGTATTACAGTGGGTGAGTATGGAAGCTTTTTGAGGCACTATGGTGTTTCCAAATTCGGCTATCTTTTTATTGAGGGCAAAATCTTCCTTGAAAATCTCGTCTGCTTCTTCTTTCAACCTTTCATAGATTTGCCGGGTTTCCAGAGATAAATTATCATCAAGAACTTTTCTCATTCTTTTTACTGCCCACATTAAATTGACCGCGGTGGGCCTAGAATTGTACAGCACTTCGCAGGCTTCATGCATCCTATTTATGAATTCCTGTTTATCGCATTTCATAAACTGCCCTGCAGCCAGCACCACCCCGTAAGCCGCAGCGACACCTATGGCAGGCGCTCCGCGCACCGCCATGTCTTTTATGGCAAAATCCACATCCTGAAAGGTTTTGCACACAAAAAATTCCGTTTCAATGGGAATCTTCCTCTGGTCGAGCAAGTACAATTTTTCATCTTTAAATTCAATGGTTTTTATCATTAATATACCATCACCTTTTGATAATAGATTGAAATGCATAGAACATTAGTTTTAAATTGCTTTTTCTGCTAAGCATTATCTTATCTTTTCGCAAGACCCCTTGCAGCTCTTTCGGCTTCGAACATGATTCGTTCAATGTCAATTGTTTTAATTTCATAATCTTCCATGACAATTTCTCCATTTACGATGACCGTCTTTACATCAGCTGCCTGAGCGGAATAGGCCATGGCGGAAACAATGCTGTGTTTCGGGCAAAAATGCGGTTTGTTCGTGTCGATTATTATCAGATCCGCCTTTTTTCCAATCTCGATAGACCCTATTTCCTTATCCATACCCAGGGCTTTTGCCCCATTTACAGTAGCCATTTTGACCGCGGCAAAGGCCGGAACGGATGTGGCATCATGGTTTACGCCTTTGTTAATGATAGCTGCCAGATGTATTTCCTCAAACATATTCAGGTTATTGTTGCTGGAAGGGCCGTCGGTACCAAGGGCCACATGGATGCCTTTTTCTTGCATTTTTTTCACCGGAGCAAAGCCGTTTGCAAGCTTCAGGTTGCTTGTGGGGTTATACACTGCAGCGACGCTGTTTTCCGCCAGAATATCCACATCTTCGTCCGAAAGGTGCACACAATGGGCCGCCACCGTTGGCACATCAAACATCCCCAGATCGTGCAGGTGCCTTACCGGGGATTTCCCGTATTTCTTAAAGCTTTCTTCCACTTCATAGGCGCTTTCCGAAACATGGATGTGAATCCCCACGCCAAGTCCTTTAGCCAGCTCAATCGCTCTGGCAAGATATTCCGGGCTGCAAGTGTAAGGAGCGTGGGGCCCGACCATCACTCTTATTCTTCCCCCCGCGCCGTTATGCCAGCTTTCATAAAGATTTTTCGCCTCTTCAATTCTACTGTCGCCGCTTCCATCGCTATCCACCAGGCCCCGGGCGAGTACCGCTCTTATGCCCGCTTCCTCCACAGCCCTTGCCGTTTCTTCCATGAAAAAATACATATCCGAAAAACACGTAACCCCTGATTTAATGAGCTCTGCTGCCCCCAGCAGGGAGCCCCAGTATACGTCTTCCCTTACAAGCTTTTCTTCCACAGGCCATACCCTGGTCCTCAGCCATTCCATGAGCGGCAAATCGTCGGCATAATTTCTGAGAAGCGACATGGCCACATGAGTATGAGCATCAATCAGGCCGGGCATTAAAATTCCGCCTTTCGCATCTATCACCTTCTCAGCGGTAAAATCCTTCGGAACTCTACCTATATATCTTATTACACTGTTTTCCACAGCTACTTCCGCGTTTTCCAAAGGGCCCCCTTCTCCGGTTAAAGGCAGTATGTCGGCATTTTTAATCAATATATTCATTTATTATGTTTTCTCCTCCCATGCATGTGCCCAATTATATAAGGTATATAAGCCCTTTTTTCTTTACCCTGCCTTTAATTATATTCCATTAATAATCGTGCATCAATATTAAATTATGATTCAGGTGTAAAAAGTCACTTTCCTGCCGAAGATGGCCCGGCACCTCCGTTCATTCTTCCACTTTCTGATGATATAACAAAGCGGCATTTTTTAAAAATGCCGCTTTAAAATCATCAATCAAAAACCCTAGATCCAGTCTAAACTATTGAAAGCCCTGCACAAATCAAGCTTCCAGCCCAGCTTTGTATCCTTCTTCTATTGCCTCTAATGCTTTTCTCGCTTCATATGCGTCACCAACGGATACAATTTTGTCAACTTTGCCCTGCAATCCAGTTATAAGGTTATTTACCGGTTTTACGCCCACAGCCAGCACTATGGTGTCGGCAGGGCCGATTTTTTCCTTTTTGCCATCCCGTTCCACTGTAATTTCGTCGTCGCCAATTTCTTTCACTGTAGCATTCGTGTAAACCACAACCTTCTTTTCCTCCAGGTCTCTCAGCAGGTATTGCCTTACGCTGGCCTCTTCGTCTTTTGCTATTTGCGGAAGCATCTCCACAATGACAACTTCCTTGCCGTGATTTGCCAGGTGATTGGCTGTCTCAGAACCTATCATGCCTCCGCCCACAATTATGACCTTATGCCCCGGATCAACTATTCCGCTTAAAACATCATGAGCGGTGACAACATTTCTTCCATCGATGCCAGGAATATTCGGTATAATCGGTTTGCTGCCCGTAGCAATAATTACAACATCGGGTTTTTGCTCATCTACAATTTCGGCTGTAAGCTCGGTATTCAAATGAATGTTGACGCCACACTTGTTTAACTGCCTCTTTTGCCATGCAATAAATGTGGTCACCTCTCCTTTGTTTGGCGGCACTGCAGCCAGTCGGTACTGACCTCCGAGCACATTCTCTTTCTCGTAAAGATGAACCTCATGACCTTTTCTGGCTGCAACTATAGCGGCCTCCATGCCTGCAGGGCCGCCGCCTGCCACCAAGACTTTTTTCTTGACTTTCGCCGGCTGTATTGCAAATTCTATTTCTCTTCCCAGAGAAGGGTTGACCAGGCATTTAACGTCTATATTTTTAAACAGCCTCTCGATGCACCCCTGCATACAGCCGATACAATGCACTATATCCTCAAACTTTCCTGCCGCTGCTTTGTTGGGCATTTCAGGGTCTGCCAATGAACCCCTTCCCATAGACACAAGGTCGGCTTTGCCAGAAGAAATAATCGCTTCTGCCAGGAACGGATCATTAATCCTTCCCACGGTTATAACAGGTATGGAAACCACCTTCTTTACTTCTGCAGCATAATCAGTAATCCAGCCATGCCTTACGGCGCTGGGAGGTATGATGGCATCGGCGCTCGCATAGACACCCGCTGATACATGGATGGCATTTATGCCGGCATCCTCAAGAACGATTGCTATTGCTTTGGTATCCTCTATTGTCCTGCCGCCAGGAACAAATTCGTCCGCTGAAATCCTGAATATTATTGGAAAATCGTTTCCTGCCTTTGCTTTTATGTTGGAAATTATTTCTAGAGGAAAGCGCAATCTGTTCTGCAGACTGCCGCCATATTCATCATTCCTCTTATTAGAGTAAGGCGACATGAACTGGGCAATCAGGTATCCGTGGGCACCGTGAATTTCCACGCCGTCAAATCCCGCTTTCTTAGCTCTGTAAGCGCAGTCTCCGAATTTTTCCACCAATTCTTTGATTTCTTTTACAGTCAATTCATGAGGCATTTCCTGATTTACGGGGCACGGTATGGGTGAAGGAGCTACCGGTTGGTCGCCTATGACGAAATGATTCGTCTGCCTTCCGCAGTGATAGATTTGAGCCACTATTTTTGTGCCGTACTTATGTATCCTCTCAGTGAGCCTGCTATGGCTTTCAATCTGGCCATCATCCCATAGCCCCGGGATTCTTGAAAATCCCTTGCCTCTGGGATCAACAGCATAATCTTCGGTGATTATAAGGCCCCAGCCACCCCTGGCCTTTGCTTCGTGGTAGGCAATGAATCTTTCCGTAGCCGTACCGTCTTCATTACAGTAATTCATAACCATCGGAGGTACCACCAGGCGATTTGAAAGTTCCATTTTTCCAATTTTGATCGGTGAAAATATGCTCTTGAACATTCGAAATACCACCTTTCCAATAATTTTTTAAAAAAGCCTTCGCATAAATATATAACTATTTAGCAATATATTCTATAAAAATTTTCAAATTCCTTTTTTATTATTTAAATTTATGACAATTATTATGTATAATTCCGCACAAATATTTTTGGTTGAAAACCTCACAAAAAATTAAAAAAACGGTTGCCATGTTTTCTGGAATTATTCCGAAAAATGTATTATAATATCATTTAAATTGTTTTTATCCGATTTAATACTTTCTTATCATTCAGTATAATGCGATTGGAGGCTGTGCAATGGAAAAACTGACAAAAATCGGACTGACGAACGTAAGACAGGTGTACAGAAACCTCTCAGTCCCGCGCCTGGTGGAAGAGGCTTTAAAAAGGCAGGAGGGCTTTCTGACCGAGACCGGAGCTTTCAATGTCTATACTGGAAAATACACCGGCAGGTCTCCTAACGATAAGTTTATAGTAGATGAGCCTTCTGTGCACGATGACATATGGTGGGGCAATAATAAGCCTATTTCAACCGATAAGTTTGAAAAAATCCTGCATCGGCTTCAGGCTTATCTTCAAAACCGCGACCTATTCATATTCGACGGATTTGTGGGAGCTGATGCCCGCTGGCGGCTTCCCATCAGGGTCATAAATGAATATGCCTATCAGAATCTTTTCGCCCACCAACTTTTTATAAGGCCCACCGCCGATGAATTGAAAGGCCATAATCCAGAGTTTACCGTAATCGCAGCGCCGGGATTTAAAGCCAACCCGGAGCTGGACGGCACAAATTCTGAAGCCTTCATAATCATCAGCTTCGAGAAAAAACTCATAATTATCGGGGGAAGCTTTTATGCCGGTGAAATCAAAAAATCCATTTTTTCCATAATGAATTATCTCATGCCCAAAAAAGGAGTGCTTTCCATGCACTGCTCCGCCAATATGGGGGAGGATAAATCCACGGCGTTGTTTTTTGGGCTTTCGGGCACGGGAAAAACTACGCTTTCGGCAGACCCCGACCGGAGGCTGATAGGCGACGACGAACACGGATGGTCTGAAGACGGCATATTTAATTTCGAAGGCGGTTGCTACGCAAAATGCATCAACCTCACTGAAGAAAGGGAACCGCAGATATACAGGGCCATAAAATTCGGCGCGGTGCTGGAAAATGTGGTGATAGATGAGGAAACCAGAAAACCCGACTACAGCAGCGACAGGGTAACCGAAAACACTCGGGCAGCATATCCGGTGGATTTCATTCCGGGTGCAGTAGTCCCCGGCGTAGGAGACCACCCAAAAACAGTGGTTTTCCTCACTGCTGATGCTTTCGGAGTGCTGCCGCCCATAGCAAAGCTTTCCCGGGAGCAGGCGATGTATTACTTTATTTCCGGCTATACCAGCAAATTGGCCGGTACCGAAAGGGGCATCACCGAGCCTCAAGCCACCTTCTCCTCGTGTTTTGGCTCGCCGTTTTTACCGCTTTCGCCCATGGTGTACGCCAGGCTTCTCGGAGAAAAAATCGAGAAACATGACGTCAACGTTTTCCTGGTAAACACCGGCTGGACCGGGGGCCCTTACGGCGTGGGCAGCCGCATGAACCTCAAGTTCACCAGAGCCATGATTAAAGCCGCTTTGAACGGAGACCTGGAGCATGTGGAGTACGAAAAGCATCCCGTTTTCAAACTAATGATGCCCAAATCCTGTCCCCAGGTGCCTGAAAATATATTGAACCCTAGAAACACTTGGTCAGACAAAAACGCCTATGACGAAACCGCCAGAAAGCTCGCGGCAAGCTTCAAAAAGAATATCGAAAAATTCGAAGGCATAGCGCCAGAGGTGCTGGCTGCAGGCCCCGAGTCGGAAGGCTGATGTTCGAAGCTTATAATTCTGCATCCAACTTCGAGAAAGCGGTCAGAAAGTCGATATTGCAAAAAATACCAGCTAAATGCTGGTATTTTTATTGCAATATTATTGCTCCATCTGCTTTGCCAGAAAGCCCGCCGCCGTTTCCGCCACTTTTACCTCCAGTTCTCCCATGGTTACATTTGCATCCTTGGACAGAAGAATTACCGCTCCTATGGGGTCTCCTTCAGCAATGATTGGGGTAATGACCTGGCTTGTGTATTTGGGCTTCCCGTCCTCTTCATCCATGGTTATCTTCACATATTCCTTTTCGCTAACCTTGCTTATCAGCACGGTCCTGCGTTCATCCATAATTTTCTCTAGCGCCGGGCTGATGGGTTTGTCCAAGTATTCCTTTTTTGGTGCTCCTGATACTGCAATAATTGCGTCCCTGTCGGCAATGCACGCGATGTGCTGTACGGAATCATGAAGGGAATCAGCATATTCCTTTGCAAAATCCCCCAATTCTCCAATCGGAGAATATTTTTTAAGAATCACTTCCCCTTCTCTATCGGTAAATATTTCAAGAGGGTCTCCTTCTCGAATCCTGAGAGTGCGCCGTATTTCTTTCGGTATAACGACTCTTCCCAGATCATCTATGCGCCGCACAATTCCCGTTGCTTTCATTGTCATCCCTCCTCAAGTCAAGTTTTTCTTTCGAATATAGTATATAACGCATTAACCTGTTCTATTCATAGGAGGGAATGTGTAGAAATATCATAGGTATTTTTCTATCTTGGATTGTTTTTGCCACTCGTCAAGGTATTTGTTGAATTCCTCGTCTTTCCTGCTGCTTTCAAGATTTTTCTTTATATAATCCTTTACGTCGTCAAAACTCAGGGATGTCCTTTCACCGGTAACTCTTATGATGTGGTATCCAAACTTGGTCTTGACGGGCTGGCTCACTTCTCCCTGCTTAAGGGAAAAGACTACTTTTTCAAACTCAGGGTCCATCGTACCCTTTCCGAAATATCCCAAATCACCGCCTTTATCTTTTGTGCCGGGATCGATGGAGTATTTTTTGGCAAGCTCTGCAAAATCTTTACCCGCTTTGATTTGAGCCAGTATCTCCTGTGCTTCCTCTTCGGTGGCTACCAGAATATGGCTTGCCCTGATTTCAGGAGACGGCAACTTAAACATATCTTTATTGCTCTCATAATATTTTTTTACATCTTCATCAGTGACTTTAACATCGCTGGTAAGTTTTTCTTTTAAATTGTTTATTATCAACTGGTCCTTCAGCACCTTCTCAAAAGTCTTCCTGTCCAGGCCCTGCTGCTTTAGATAATTGTCCAGGGCATCCTTACCGCCGTGATAAGCTTCCAGCTGGCTTTCGGCCTCCTCCAGCTGGTTTGGTTTCAACGTGACGTTTTGCTTTTTTGCCTGCTGCAGGGCCAAGACATCCTTTATCATGCTCTCCAGTACTTTTTCCTTCATTTCTTTAAGGTTTTTTTTGCCTTCATCGGTAGAAAAATCCTGGCCATTGGCTTCAAGAGCGCTTTTTACCTGTTTGACCTGCCTATCGAAATCAGATTTTAAAATTTTTTCTCCGTTGACTACGGCAATGACCTCTTTGCCGTCGATGATTTTGCCTTCGGTCGTTTCCTTCTGTATTATACCGCATCCGGAAATGCCTATAAGAACAGCAACGGCGAAACTTATAACTTTTATTTTAAAATTCATCGGCATCCTCCCCGTGTTTTCTTGTTTTTAATATTATACTACACCGCAGGATTCCTGCATAGTGTTCATTTCATCCAATATTTTTTCTATGCGCGCAAGAAGCTTGTATCCATCCATGCCGCGAGTCTTGAAGTTAATAGCAGGAACAGAGCCGTTCGCAAAAATTAACTGTTTTTGAAAGGCCTCGCTAAGCTTGAGGAGCATTTCCGGTGAGAGCGTCTGAGAGTCCCGAAACTGGAATCTTACGATTTCCCCTTGCTGAGTAATGCTGGTTATCTTGAGCTTTCTGGCCAATACTTTAATTCTGGAGATTTGGATAAGATTCCTGGCAGGTTCTGGTATGTCCCCAAAACGGTCTTCGATTTCCTCCTCCAGATCAGAGGCCTCATCGACAGTCTCCACCGCAGCTATGCGGCGGTAAATCTCCATTTTCTGAGTGGTATTTTTTACATAATCGTCGGGAATGTATGCGCTGACGGAAAGGTCGATGACTGGCTGGATTTCTTCCTCCACTTTTTCACCTTTGAGTTCTTTGATAGCCGCTGAAAGCAGCTTATTATAAAGGTCATATCCGATAGCCATCATGTGCCCGTGCTGTTCTGTGCCGAGAATGTTGCCGGCTCCTCGAATTTCAAGGTCCTTTAATGCAATCTTGAATCCGGAACCGAATTCGGTGAATTCCCTTATGGCAGAAAGCCTCTTTTCAGCAGTTTCGCTCAACACCCTATCCTTTTTATATGTCAGGTATGCGAACGCCTGACGGTTGGACCTGCCCACCCTGCCTCTTAGTTGATAGAGCTGGGACAATCCCATTTTATCCGCTGAGGTAATTATGAGGGTATTCACATTGGGTATATCAAGGCCAGTTTCTATTATAGTGGTGCACACCAGAACATCGAAATTATGGTCATAGAAATTGAGCATCACATCTTCCAGGTCATCTTCATTCATCCGGCCGTGAGCCACCGCAATTCTTGCTTCCGGCACCAGCGCCTGTAGGCGCTGGGCTTCTTCATGGATGGTTTCAATTCTGTTGTGTACATAATAAACCTGGCCCTGGCGGGATAACTCTCGCAAAATGGCATCCCTTATTAGGGATTCGTTGTGTTCAACCACATAAGTCTGAATCGGGAACCGGTCTTCAGGAGGGGTTTCTATGATGCTCATATCCCTCACACCGCTCATGGCCATGTGCAGAGTCCTGGGAATGGGCGTCGCGGTAAGCGTGAGCACATCCACGTTTTTCTTCAGCTGCTTTATTTTCTCTTTGTGGGATACTCCGAATCTCTGTTCCTCGTCCACTATAAGAAGCCCCAGGTCCTTGAATTTTACATCCTTCTGCAGAAGCCGGTGAGTTCCAATTATTATGTCTACTTCCCCGCTCTTGAGCTTCCGCAACGTCTCTTTTTGCTCGGCTGGGGTTTTAAACCTGCTTATAACGTCAATTTTCACCGGAAACGGCGCAAATCTTTCAGTAAACGTATGGTAATGCTGTTCCGCCAGTATGGTGGTGGGCACCAGCACCGCCACTTGCTTTGCATCCATCACTGCTTTGAAGGCTGCCCTTAGCGCCACTTCGGTCTTGCCGTACCCCACATCGCCGCACAGAAGGCGGTCCATAGGCTTGTCGCTTTCCATGTCCCTCTTTACTTCTTCAATAGCAGCAAGCTGATCGGGGGTTTCTTCATACGGGAACATATCCTCGAATTCCTTCTGCCATGGAGTATCTTTGGAGAAAGCAAATCCCTTCATGGCTTGACGGGCTGCATAAAGCTTAATAAGCTCCTGCGCCATTTCCCGAATGGCCTCTTTGGCCTTGCTCTTAGCCCTGTTCCATTCATTGCCTCCCAGTTTGTTGAGCTTGGGAGGGTTTTCATCGGAGCCGACATATTTCTGAATCAAATCCACCTGGTCTGTGGGCACATAAAGCTTATCCCCTCCTGCATAGCTCAAGGCAATATAATCCCTTTTGTGCCCTGACACCTCCAAGGTTTCCACTCCCAGGTATTTCCCTATACCGTGTGCTGTATGAACCACATAATCTCCCACAGCAAGTTCCTGTATACCTTCAATCTTCCTGCCCTTGGCAGAGGATGTGGGACGCGGTTGCTGCCTTTTCGGCCTGCCGTAAACTTCGATATCCGATATGATGGCAAATCTGGCCTGGGATTCTTCGAACCCGCGCTCTAGAGAGCCCGGCATCACAGCCACTTGGCCCGGCTGAAATTCCTCCAGGTTCGAAGCCGAAACGGCTTCAATGCCCCGTTCTCTGAGGCTTTTTTGCATATGTTCCCCTCGTTCGGCTGTGCCAGACAGCACAAGAATGCGGTATTTCCTTTTTTTTAGCCGCGTTATTTCTTCTACCAAAAGATCCAATTTGCCGTAAAGGGGCGTCATCGAACGAAATTGAAAGGAATAAAGTTCTCTGGCTTCAAATTCCGGGTGTAGTTTAGGCAGTGCAGCCATATATGTGACTCTGAATCTTTTCAGCCTTTCCATCATTTCAAAGGGACTGAAATATATATTTGCCTGAGAAGCCAGGATTTCTCCCTTTTCCAGCAGACCTTTAAAAGTTTCTTCCACCTCAAAAGCCGCATTTTTCTGGGCCTCTCGTATCCTTCCCGGTTCCACCAGGACCGCTATAGGATTTCTAGAAAAATAATCCATTATGGTGGCGCATGAATCATAAAGATGAGAAATATAAAGTTCCGCACTCTCGAAAAAAAGCCCATTCTGAAGCTTTTCTATGTGTTCCTGCACCTTTTCCTCCAAAAAAGCGGCGATTTTATGCTGCCCCAGAGCACAGAGGACATCCTTGCGCTCTTTGAGTTCACTGGCTATACGTATGGCTGCTGTCTTGGCTTTCTGCACGTCGTATACCACTTCTCTTGCCGGCCCCACATATGCTTCTTCCAATTTGTTCCTTGAACGCTGGTCTTCAGGTAAAAATTCCCGGATGGAGTCCACCACATCATCGAAAAATTCCAACCGATAGGGATATTCTGCCGCTGGAGGATATATATCCAGGATTCCCCCCCTTACGGCAAACTGGCCTCGGCCTTCTATCATATCCACCCGCTCGTAACCCATGGCCGAAAGCCTCGTTAAAACTTCTTCCATTGAAACGGTCAAACCCACTTTAAAATATAATGTGAATTTTTTCACATTATCTGGCGGCACCAGTTTGTTTAACAATGCCTGTACAGGTGCTACCACCACTACGGGTCTTCCAGCAAGAAGCATTTCCATAACTTTGAGCCTCTGGGCCGTAGACTCCAAGCTTCTGGCAGCCATCTCATACGGTATGACGCTGCTGGCAGGATACAAGGCTATTTCTTCGGGCTTTAAAAAAAACGAAAGGTCTTCGACGAGCTTTCTGGCTTCCAACGAATCCGAAGTTATAACAAGAATCTGGGATTTTATCCTGTTTTTCAGCGAAGCTATCAAAAAAGCCCTCTGGGAATCGGAGACACCGTAGGCAAAAAGATTTGAAAGGCCCTTCTCCACATCGCAAATAAGTCTATTGAATTCCGGAATCTCATTACAAATTTCGGTAATGCTGAACATCGTTCTCTCCTTAAATTTTCAAGTCATGTTCTATGCCTTTAGAATATTCTGACAAACATCAAAAAGCCCTTTAAGGTAAGGGCTTACCATTTCTTTTCTATTATACTCCAAACACAGATTTATTGCAAATTGGGATATTCCAATAAAAAACTTATTTTTTATCTTTAATATGCGCGTTTAATACAATATAATTCCAAAACATGTGAACGGTGACAGCCGCAGCCACTCCCACAAGCAGACTTTTTAAAAGGCTGTGGAAAAAAACAGTGATTGCCCCAAAAGCGGCATGGCTCATTAGGCCAGCAGCCCCTGCGGTATACGACCTCCTGCCGCGGTTTTTAATTATATCGCATAATGCTTCCGCTGTACCGAAGATTATATGAGTAAAAAGAATGTCACCCGAAACGAGGACAGCTATGCCGGTTTTTGATACCTCCTCTATTACCGGTGCACCGTAAGTTACGGCATTTTCCCCCATGAGAGCCAGGGCTTTGCCGTTTAGGTAATAAGATACGGCCGCAGCCAAAAAACCGGCTAATATGGACATCCCCATCTTTTCATTTATTTCAACAAACAATGACCAATTTATCAAGACCGCCTCCGAGGATACAAACTGCTAGCACGACCCGAAATCGCTTGATTTATATTATTCCATTATTATATTATTCCACAACAAACGAATAAATAATGTTTTTATCTTCTTCCCACCTTTGAAAGCCCGGAGCCTGCTGCAGGCATCTATCCACATATGCCATGTCAAAGCACTGTTTCCCCTGCCCCGACAGGCAAAGCGGCCCGTCATCCGGCTGCTTATAATATACATCTATCCATCTCATCATTGCAGCTTCAAAAAGCTCGGGCAAAGTCGCCCTGCGATGTTTAGCTAGATATTCTTTTGCTGTAAAAATAATGAGAGATTTTATTTCAAGCAGGCAAGGGGTGTTTTTCTGCCGACGTGAAGAAGCCTTCACCGGCTTTTTGAAGTTCAATATAAGGTCCCTTTTGAGCGAATATTTGGCCCATGACTGCACGAAGGAATTGCCCAGAGGTTTCTGCGGCACAATGTTCACTTGTTCAAAACCCGCCGTCCTGCAGGCGTTCAGAAGGGCTGACCATACGCCAAAATCCCTGTTGTTGAACGTTACCGAAAGCCAGTGCCCGGGTTTTAACAGCCTGTAAACTTCACCGAAAGCCTCTTTCAACATGTTTCCAAAGTCTTGTTCGCTTTTATTCTGGTATCTGTTCACTATTATCTCATCTTTTATAAAATCGCTTCCCATTTTCAGCCAAGAGCGCCACAGTAGTGTTAGTTCACCGTACTGAATACTTCCGCCGTAGGGTGGGTCTGTAAAACAATAGTCGACACTTTCCGAAGGCAAATTGGAAAGATGCTGCGCCGGCAGGTTTGAAAGCATAAATGTTCCTTCTTTTTCCAGCCCGGAAAATTCCCGCACTGGTTTAAAATAATCGCCTATCAGGCGGTTGGTTTCCTTTTTGCCCTCAAACACTCCCCAGCGCCACAGGATTCTGTTCTCGAACCTCTCCCATACATTTTCCTCTATCCAGTCGCCCATGCAGTAATAGGAATTGGCCGACATAGGGCGCAGGCCTTCGCTCTTCAGCTTGCTGGCGTGCAAGAGCGTATTTGAAAAAGCCGTCAGCATCAAATCCCTGACGGCTTCATCGCCTATATGCCCGATTTCATGGTAAAGCATAGAAAGGGCCATGAGGTTTCTTCTGGTAAAAAGCTGATGCATATGAGTTATTCCAGCCTTTTTGAGCCTCATAATTTCCCGGCCGTCAGGCAGTTCGCCGTCGGGATACCAGAAAGGAATTTCAGCTGCCTCTATTCTCAATATATCGGCCTTTTCCTCCTCTGTGAGGAGCCTGCGGATATTAAACCCTCGGCCGTGCCCTTTTGGGCACCTGGCCTCCACAATCCATGCCCCTTTTTTCGACGGCCCCCGCACCACATGCTTTGCATAGAGGTATTCGCCACATATGGGGCACTTTTCCCTAAGTCGGTACATTTCCATTATTTTATCCTTAATGCGGGCTTCAATCTTTTTGAATTCTGCCAGGAACAGCTCCATGTCCACCGGGGAGCGGCAAGTGTTTTTTGAGATAAAGACCGCCATGGGATTTACATCGTTTAATACTGCCTTTCGCCGGTTTATGAGAGCTTCGCATCCCACTACTCCTCCGCCGCAAAAGGGGTCCAGCACGATATCCCCTTCCCGGGTGAAATGTCTTATGTATTCCGCCACTACATACCACGGCTTGCCCGCCCAATATTTATGCATTTTGTATCGGGCACAGTCCCTCTGCTGAGGTACGGCATAGTCTACGGGAACATCCACAGTCACAGTGCCACGTCCCTTCATAGCTCAAAATATTTTGTCAATATTTCCCATTTTTTCAACTCCGAATCGGCGCAAATACACAGTAAAGAAGGAGTTCGCCATCTGTATCATTTAAAATGCCGTGTTCGCATCCCGCGGGCACATTCACAAGCCCTCCTTTTTTCACTCTTCTTCTCTCCCCGTCCGCCAGCACGCTACCTTCGCCTTCAAGGAAATAAATAGTCTCCTGATTTTCGTGGGTATGGGGCATTATTTCCCCTCCCGGCATGATTTTTGCTAGTCTCACGATAATATTTTTGTTTTCGGTTTCGTCCAGAAGAGTGTTGATATAAACTTCCCGGTGTGAGGAATTCTTCGCCCATTTTTTCTCATCCGCTTTTTTAATCAATGTTTGCATGCTCATATAATTACCTCCATTTTTTGTATAGTTTTTCGCATTGTATGAAACCTTTCCATTTTGTTGCGCCTTTTGCATATTTGTCAGGCCCGTTTTAGGGAATGACTTCGTGGATCATACGTTTCTACATAGGGAAAATGCTCGGAATTTGAAGTAGCCACTATGTAGCCATTTTCTTTTGCCAGTACTCCGTTAAGAATATCGATGATCCCGAGAGTTATCCCTTTTTCTCTGTAATCCCGATAGATTTCAGCCGCCTTTAAGGCTTCATCATAACCTGGAGTCAGGATCTTAAACGGTTCAAAAAAAGGCTTCCATTTATCGATTTTTTCGGAAGGAATTCCGCAAAAAAACTCCGTAACCACAAGGGAAGAAGTAACAAGCTTTTCGGGTTCATCCATAAATCCCTTAAACCAGTTTACTACACATTTGTTTCCCCTGCTAAAGTCTATAAAAACAGGGGTATCAATCAGAAATTTTATTTGTTCCATTTATCTTTGAAAACCTCCTCACTGGCCTTTCGGATATTGCTCACCCAGGCATCAACGGATTCTTCATCTTTCCAGTGGGGAACCTCTTCTTCTTTTAAACTGCCTGCATAAGTATTTATAAACCATTTGAACTTTTCCTTTTTTATTTGCTCTTCGATAGATTTAATAATAAAACCACTTCGGGTCTCTTTGGTCTTGCTTTTGCGTAAAAATTCATCAAGGGCGTTTAATAGTTGAGTAGGAATTCTAACATGGATCATTTTGGTTTTATTTATCATAGTATCTCACCTCCGTAGTTACATTTATTATATCAAATTCTAATCAGAAAATCTACATTGAAAACGCTCCTACTGTTGGCTCATACTAATTCTACAGGCTAATCAAGCGTGCAACTGCAAGTCACATTCATCGTATCACATTATGCTTTGAGTATCAATTATGCCGTAAATTTCCTCTTTTAAAAACAGTCGTTCGGTTATATAATATATATAGAACATCTGTTTGTATAGATGTCTCAAACCTCGAGCTTCAGAACCTTACACAACAAAAAGGGGTGATGATGTGACTTTCTGCCATCTGCATGTGCATTCCGAATACAGCATGCTGGACGGCCTCTGCCGCCTGCCGCAGCTTGTGGATACGGCGGCGAAGCTTTCAATGCCCGCCCTGGCTTTGACAGACCACGGTGGCCTTTGGGGGGCAGTACCCTTTTACAAGTTTTGCATCGAAAAGGGGATTAAGCCCATAATCGGCTGTGAAGTTTACACAGTAAAGGACCTTCGCAAAAAAGAAGGCAGGGAATTTCCACACCACCTGGTGCTTTTGGCTGAAAACGACGATGGCTATAAAAACCTGCTCAAGCTGGTGACGGCATCCAATCTGGAAGGCTTTTACTACCGCCCGCGGGTGGATAAAAAACTGCTTTCTCGGCACAGCCATGGGATAATAGCCCTTAGCGCCTGTATGCGCGGCGAGGTGGCGGACCTAATACTGAAAGGCAACCCGGCAGAAGCCCGAAAGGCGGCGGCGGAGTATGTAGACATCTTTGGAAAGGAAAATTTTTTTCTGGAAATGCAGGACCACGGAATTGAGCAGGAAAAGAAGGTCAATTTCTGGCTGCGAACCCTGGCGAGGCAGCTGGGCACAGGGCTTGTGGCAACCAATGACGTGCACTACCTCACCCCCGAAGATGCTGGAATCCACCGGGCACTCCTTTCGGTGCAGACCCTTTCGGCGCTGGGTGAAGCCATATCCATGGAGGGCAGGCAGTACTATTTCAAGACTTCCGCAGAAATGGAAAAACTTTTTGCCGATATTCCGGAAGCGCTTAAAAATACTGGAATCATAGCTGAAAGATGCAATGTGAGGCTTCCTCTGGGAGGCATTAACCTTCCTCAAATCCAGGTGCCACCGGGATACGACGCCGGCAGCTTTCTTGAGAAGCTGGCCCTGGAGGGTGCCCGGACCCGCTACGGCATGCCGCTGCCGGAAAATGTCCAACAGCGCCTGGAATATGAACTTTCAGTGATAAAAAACACAGGATATGCGGGATATTTCCTTATAGTAAAGGACATAGTCGACTTTGCTGAAAAAAGCGGCATACTGCTGGGACCGGGTAGGGGTTCCGCAGCAGGAAGCCTCGTGAGCTACTGCTTGGGAATCACCGATGTAGACCCCATAAAATACGGCCTCATTTTCGAACGGTTTTTAAACCCCGAAAGGGTGAGCCCTCCTGACATCGATGTGGATCTGTGCCACCGGGGCAGGCGGGATGTGCTGGAATACATCAGGCAGCGGTTCGGCAGGGAAAGGATATCCCACGCCGGGGCCTTTTCCACCCTCCAGGCCCGGGCGGTCCTCCGGGATACCGGGAGGGCATTGGGGATGGCCTATAAAAAGATAGATGGCATGTGCTCGCTCATCCCGTATTCTCACATGAACCTGGAAGAAGCCCTTGAGCAAAGCCCCCGCCTCGCAACCCTGGTCCGCCGGGATCCGGAGGTAAAACAGGTTTTTGAAACAGCCCGGCATCTGCAGTGCCTCCCCCGCCATATGACGCAGCACTCGGCGGGGGTGGTAATCGCCGAAAAACCCCTGACGGAATACGTTGCCCTGCAGCGTGCATCCGGGGAGGAAATCATCACCCAGGCGGACATGGATATGCTGGAAGACCTGGGGCTGGTGAAAATAGATCTGCTGGGATTGAGGTTTCTGACAGTGATAGGAGATACTTTGAAGCTCATAAGGGCCCGGCGGGGTATACACATGACTGTCCGGGACATCCCGCTGGACGATGAAGCCGTCTTTGAAGCCCTCCGCCGGGGCGATACCAATTCCACTTTCCAGCTGGAAAGCACCGGCATGAGGAATATGCTGCGTAAAGTTCAGCCCGAAAACATCGAAGACCTCTCAGCAGTGCTGGCTCTATACCGTCCCGGCCCACTCCAGAGCGGCATGGCGGATGAATTCATAGCGCGGCGCCGCGGAAAAAAGCCCGTAACTTTCCTGCACCCCTGTCTCGAGCCTATCCTTGCCGAAACGTACGGCGTTTTCCTTTACCAGGAGCAGCTCATGCAGGCCGCCAATGCAGTAGCTGGCTACACCCTGGGGGAAGCGGACCTTCTCAGGCGGGCCATAGCAAAAAAGAAGAAGGAGGAAATCGAAAGACAAAAACCGGTGTTCATTCAGAGGGCCATGCAGCGAGGCATCGACGCCAACACAGCTGGCCAGATTTTCTCCGTAATGGAATCTTTTGGAAACTATGGATTCAACAAATCCCACAGCGTGTCGTACGCCGTCATGGCAACAAGGACCGTGTATCTCAAGGAGCATTTCCCGCTGGAGTATTTCTCGGCGCTGCTTTCGCTATACATGGACACCCCGTCCCGCCTGCAGCTGTATCTTTCCGAAGCCCGGAAAAAAGGCATAAAAATATTGTTGCCGGATATAAACAAAAGCGGTATGGCCTTTTCTCCGGAGCCTCCTGAGGAAAAAACCTCGGGCGCAGAATCCCGAAGTTCAAGCATGGGGGCCATAAGATGCGGCTTTGCCCTGGTTAAAAATCTGGGTGTCCGGGGCATAAAGGAAATACTGAGGGCCAGGCAGCAAGGCCCCTTCACCGGATTTTTTAACTTCTGCCGCCGCACCGACAGGCGGGCTGTAACCAGCAAAGCCCTGGAGTCCCTCATACTTTCCGGAGCCTTTGACGCCTTCGGCATACCTCGGCCTGCCCTGCTTCTTTCATTAAAATCCGCCGTACTAGAAGCAAAGTCGGCATCATGCAGCACTGATTCCGGCCAAGTCTGCCTTCTGCCGGAAGATTCCGCCGCCGAACGACTGGCAAACGATGTGCTCTTGCCGGAATTTTCCCAGGAGCAAAAGATAAACCACGAACTTCGGGCGCTGGGTCATTTTATAACCATCCATCCCATGGAGTTGTGGAAAGGTGCTGCCGCAAAACTCCGCAACTGCACTGTCGCCGATATATCCGAAATCAACGAAAAGAAAAAGGTGCGCCTTGCGGGAATCCTGCTGGACCCCCGCTGGGGGCGCACTCGAAGCGGCAGCCGCATGATGTTCGTGCGGCTAGAAGATCTCACCGGTGCGGTGGAAGTGGTGATATTCCCCAGGGAAATGAGGCTTTTCTCGCAGCACCTTTTCACTGGCTCGGCAGTTATCATCGACGGCTGGACTGATTTAAACGATGACGGCAACATAACAGTGGTGGCGGAAAAAGTGTTTCCGCTCAAGAATTTTGTCAGCACCCCGGCAGCACCAGCGGCTTTCGATTATGCCCAGTAATCGTTCAATCATGCAAAACATCCCCACTGTAAACGCGGAGAAATGCTCCAAATAATATCAGTGTTTTTTAAATAGCACTACGCGGTTGGTGTTGGTGCCATGAGTATTGTTGTTTATCCCCCATATATTGGAAGTCTTTGTAAAGTTCTGCAGGTTTACCAGTATACCTTCGCACTCAAAGCCTGCAGAAATGCCAAGGGGAACCACGTACTCATCGAGCATTACAGAGCCGCCCTTCACCTCGCCCACTTCAAAGGCCACCCAACCGCCTTTTGCAGTTATTCTGTAAAGCTCCCGGAATACATCGCCCATAACGGCACACCATTCCTTAACGCTTTTTGCCATAGTTATCTTGTTTGATATTTCCTCCGCATCGATGGAATTAAACCAGCAGCGAAGCCAGTTGTCCCGGGCATATTGAACCACATTCAGGAAAGGTGGAGAAGTAACGGTAAGCTGCACGGAATTGGCAGGTATTTGCTCGGTATACCTGGCGTCCGCCGTCAAAAACAATGCGCTTTCTCCAGCCCTTCTGAGGTTTTGTTTTTCTTTCAAAGTTAAGTCCGCTACAAGCCTCTGGGATTTTTTCATTATTATTTTTCTTGTATCCCTGTATTCGGGTTTCTGTTTCCGTTTCTCATTAATTTTTATCTGCCGCTCGGGGGTTGTTGCCTGATTGGGCGGCAGCGTGTACACCGAAAAAAAGCCTGTCGAATGGCCTGTGAGGCGGTTCGTGGCCACCATGCGTATCCAGCTGTCGATATGATCCTCCCGACCGCTTACTTTTTTGTCCAACAGATAGTTTTTTAATGATACGATTTCCGATTCGGTTTCAGGATGATAGAACATTGAAAGATCCATATCGGCCCGCAGGTTTTTATAATACGGAATCTCATAAAGCCTCTTTTCCACATCTCTCAGCTCAGGTATAAAGAATCTCGGCCTGGAAAGCACCTCGCTCAGAGGATTTATGTCGTTGGATATCACCCTTCGGCCTAAGAGCCCCGCCTCAATCACGGTGGTGCCCCTGCCGCTGAAAGGGTCGTAGACTGTGTCGCCAGCCTTTGTCAAAAGATTGATAAAAAAGTGCGGCAGCTGGGGTTTGAAACACGCCCTGTACGAAACCTCGTGGATGGGTGACGCCTGCCTTTGGCCTGAAGTCCAGTATTCGTTTATGTATCTTGCGACCCGGAACTCGCCAATCTTTATGTATTCTACCGAAGTCTTTCGCCTTTTATCGCCGAACAGGCTTAAATTTTCACCGCCGCTGTCTTCCAGCTGAAATTCAAGCAGGTACTTCGATATGTCGATTTGATCCGAATTGTACATGGTATATGCCTCCTGGTGTTTGCACAAATTTTTTGCACAAATACATAATTTTATATTCTATACCCACTTATCGTTTTCCTTTCAGGTTTTTTTCAGGCTTATTTATAATATTTTATATTTGCCGTCGGCGCAGAATATTGTCCTTTATTATTTGCTCATAAAATGATAGACTGATACATGGGGAGGAAAGCAAGGGATTGCGTTCAAAAACTGATAAGCGAGGTTGAATGTTTTGAAAGCAAGTATAATAACCGATTCGGCCAATGATTTGCCCGAGGAAATCCTGAAGAAATACGGCATCCAATTTGCCCCTTTGTCTATCGCCTTTGAGGATAAAACGTTTCTCGACGGTGTTGAACTGAGCAGGGAACAGTTTTACGAAAGGCTGATCAGCTCCAAGCAAATCCCCCGCACCAGCCAGCCGTCTCCCAAGGCTTTTTATGACCTCATGAAAGGTGCTCTTGAAAAAGGTATGGAGGCCGTAGTAATAACCCTTTCCTCGGGACTCAGCGGCACTTACGAAAGTGCCCTTATGGCGAGAGCCGAATTTGAAAAAAAAGAGCAGGAAAGGATATATATCGTAGACTCTTTGGCAGCTTCCACCGGCCAGGGCCTTCTGGTGTATGAAGCAGCAAAAATGGCGCAAAGCGGCAAAAACGCCTCCGAAATCGTAGAAGCTGTGGAAGAGCTGAAACGCAGGCTTTGTTCCATATTTACAGTAGATACCTTCGAATATCTTTTAAAGGGCGGCCGCGTCACCAAGGTTCAGGCTTTTATCGGTACGGTGCTAGATATTAAACCCGTGCTTCATCTTGATTCCTCAGGCAGGATAGTCCCCCTGGAAAAGGTGCGGGGAAAGCGCAAAGCCGCATCGAGGCTGCTGGAGATTATGGCCGAACAGGGCCACGACCTGAATAAGCAGACGGTAGGAGTTGTTCATGCGCATGTGCCGCAAGAGGCCGCAAGGCTGGCAGAACAGATAAGAACCGGGTTCAATGTCAGAGAGGTAATAATAGGAGAGCTTTCAGCCAGCATAGGCACCCATACCGGCCCCGGCTGCCTGTCGGTATTTTTTTACCGATGAAAGGAATATAAATAAAAACGTCGAATATCTTTATGAAAGGAAATCCACTCAAAAATTTTATGGAGGTGAAGGTCGTGGAAGAAGGCAAAACCACCATTAATGATTCCGTATTCGTAGAGATAGCCCGAGAAGCGATTCAAAAGGTCGAGGACGTCTTCCGGCAGGAAAAGAAAGGAGCCCTGCTCGGCATCACCCGAGTGTTTACCGAAAGATTCGCCCCGCAAATTACTGTGAGAAAGGCCGAAAGTGCTACCTCGGAAAACGGTTTCGGCACGGTTTCCCTCGATGTAAAAATAAGCGTGCTTTATGGTGTTAACATCCCCGAAGTAGCGAGAAAAGTCAGGGAAAAGATAGTAAGCGAAATAGAGTCCCTTACAGGTTATACGGTAGAAAAAGTAGACATAAACATCGAAAAAATAGTAAAACCCGAGCAAGCGGAAGAGGAAAAGGAAAAAACAGAAGAAAACTAACGAACTCCTCCTGGCAATGCATGCCAGGAGGAGTTTTTTCTCATATAAAAATGTGCCCTGCAGCAAGTTAATACTATGACCTGTTTATTTAGGCTATACCTCTTCATAAACCCCGAGGATTTCTCCGAAATAGAGCACGTGAAAATCTCCATCTTTGTAGCATGCATCTATTATATCCTTCGGCAGCTTTTCCGGTGCCAGAGGCTCTTTATATAATATCCTGCATTCTACATGAATATCACATCCTTCGATTACCGGTACATCCACTTTCTCCCCCGGAACCGCCTTTAGTCCGCACTCTTTAAATTTGTCCACATCCCGGCCGGACTTGGAGCCGCATACCGCTAAAGCTTCCTTGAATTTGCCGTTGAGCGGAACGCTTACAGTAAAGGCACTGGATTTTTCTATTATCTCATATGTAAACCTGGAGTATCTCACCATAACCATAAACACAGGCTTGTTCCACATGCGGCCAATGGTGCCCCACCCGATGGTCATGGTATTTACCCTGCTCCCATCCTTTACGGTGAGAAAAGCACCTTTTGGTATCTGTTCCAGAATGCTCTTCGCTGCCTGGGCAATATCCACCTGTTTTCTTCCATTCATTTAAATATCCCTCCTGATTTTTTATACTGTACCCATAATAAAGTATAACAAAAATTATGCAAAAAAGGAAGTTCGCTGTAAATCTATGACCAGGATAAAAATATAATAATTATTAGGTAAAAGTGAGGTGGCAGACCATGGAAAACAATGAATTGAAAACCCTTCTTACCTTGGCTAATTATTTCCTCGGAGCGTTAATTTTTATATTCTCCATCGGTTTTTATTTTAAAAATAAGTCTTTGGCTCCGCTTTTTATCCTTTTGGCCATTATCGTAGTTGGGCCGGTGGAAAACCTTCTTATGAAAATGGCACCTCCAAAGGACCGGTGGAAGGTGGACCAGCTCACCAGCTTGGGAATGCTCGTATTGCTTTTGACTGCGGTTTTCCAATCCCAAAACGAGCAATATATCTGAAATTTTGCCATATTTGTACCAGCACGAATTAATTTGGCTGCAGTAGTAAAGCCCGCATGTATTATTCCACTACGGACACGCTCGCACGCCGTTTGCGGCAGAAGCTTGTGACGGCTGAGCGAAACTAGTCCCGCTCCATAATACATGCGGGCTGAGAGAGTTTGTCAACGGTTTGTAAAGGCCCCTTACCGGGGCCTTTTACGTCTTTCCACTATCTTTTATTTCCATTATGCATTTTCTGTGCCATTACCACATACATTTCTTCGCTATCAACTTCTGCCAGCAATTTCATCCCTTGCTCTTTCAGATATTCGCCCACAACGGATGCAGGCGGCAGATGGTCGCGATTGATTTCTCTCGACGGAGAATTCATGTGTATTTGATTTATCTGTTTCCTGCTCTGGGAATGGCATATCAATATCCTGCCTCCCGGTTTTAAAAGCCTGTACATATTCTTAATGGCTTTCAGCCGGTCTTTAAAATGGGGAAAAACTGAATAACACAAAATTAAGTCGAAATTTCCATCAAGGTCGGCTGTTGTTATGTCAGCATGAATAAAGCTTACGTTCAAAGTGCGGTATTTTCTTTCTGCGATTTTTAGCATGTTTTCGGCTAAATCAATAGCCGTTATGTAACCCTGCTCGCCCACCCTTTCCTGAAGGAAAGGTATCATTACTCCAGTGCCCGTGCCTACATCGAGGACCTTGTCGCCTTTTTTCAACTGGGCCATATCCAAAATCCTGTTTATTTTTTCAGTGTCATGGCAGCACATGTCGTCCCATTTTTCGGCTACAGAGTTAAAAAATTCCCTACATCCCAATTTCATCGCCTTCCTTTTTTGCGGGCTTATACCTGCCTGCCAGAAATACTATCGGCGGTATGATTACAAGCTGAATTATGATGCCAGGAATCCCCTTGGCTACTGCGCCTGCGATGAAAATCAAAGGCCCAGGCAATTTGGCTGCAAAGAAAGTTGCAAGAACCCATACGACGAACCCTGCCACAACCCTGCCGGATATCATGGAACACAAGAGGCAAAGATATGGGTTCAAATGCAGCCTTTTATAAGCAAAACTTGCTGTGGCCCCGTATGTGGCAAGTTCGAATATCATGTAGGGCAAAACGGGAAATGCTGGCGGCATTCCGGTAAACAGCGAACTCAGTATGGGAGTTATAGCGCCGATGGCAAAAGCGTAAGGCACGTCAACAAAAAAACCGCTGAGGAGGACAGGGATGTGCATGGGCAAAAAAGTCGAGCCCGCCCCAAAAGCATGGAACATAATGGGAAGCACAACACCTATCGCTATGAAAAGGCCGGAGAATACCATTTGTTTTGAACCCGTTTCCATTAATTTTCCCCCTTCATAAAGAATTATTTACTTTCTATACCGTGATAAAAATAAAAAACCATGAAGGGCAGCGCTTTGCGGAAAACCTTCATGGTTTTTCTCTTTTGAGCTTCTTGCTCAAATTCCTCAACTATTCATTTTGTAATATTTGTTATAAATATATCATATAGTAGCCGTTTTGTCAAATCTCAGAATATAACTTTTTGCTGTTGTTGTCAACGTTAAGAGGCGACCCCCTTCAGTATTTTAAGGAGTGTTCTTCCATCCTGCAGGCTATTTCTAAGGACTTTAAGGCGTCAAGCAGGGTTACATCGGGTGAGGTTTTTATACCATCCACTGAATCCATAAGGTCTTCTATAGCCTTCATCACACATGCCATGTACACATCCCATCTGTCCTGCTTTATTATATACTCAAACCGGGTGCGGGATGCAGCCCTGAAACTCTTTCCTTTGCCGGTAAATTGATCCCGCCCGCAGCAGTATTCAGCGATTTTTTTCGTGACAAGCTCCACATCAACGCCCGGGAGAAACTTTCTTGCAGCTTCCAGCACCTGCCCTTTCATAAATTCTTCCACTTCAGGGGTAACCAGAGAATCAATCACAAGTTTAACCGGAATCCAGCCGTATATTTCAGCATAAGCCCTTTCAAAAACAAAATAAAACGTTGCCCTTTCAAAGGCCTCAGGCTTTGTAAATCCGTGATAATACGTAACCACTGCACCGCCGTCATGCAGCGCAAAACCCATAACCCTGTCTGTGATGCTTTCTCCGGACCTTTTTATATTCACAGACCTCACCTCTATGGGTGGCCCGATGAGCCAATTAACCACGTCAAAAAAGTGGACGCCGTGCTCCACCCATATGCCGCCGCTTTTAGAATAGTCCCAAAACCAGTGATAAGGCGGCATATGGTCGTCATGGGCATAATTTTCCAAGTCCGCCCTTTCCAGCAGTCCAAAAGGCTTTGCATCACATATCTTTTTCATTATGAGATAAAGGGGGTTTCTCCTCATAACATAATCGATGCTGGACTTTAAATTTTTTTGCCGCGCTATCTCGGCCAGTTCACCAAGCTCCTCGGGCCTCAGCGCCCCAGGCTTTTCTAAAAATATGTGTTTGCCAGCAACTAATGCCTTTTCCCCCAGGCTAGCATGAAGGTACGGCGGCGTAGCGATAATGACGACGTCTACTTCTTTGTCGTTTATTAAGTCTTCTGGATTATCATACACCTTTTTTACGCTAAACCTGCTCTTAAACTCCTCTGCTTTCTCCGGATTTATGTCACATGCTGCCACAATGCTTACCCTGCCGTCCGCTTTTTTCGCTACAGAGCGGGCAATGATATTCGCAAACCACCCGAGGCCAATTATGCCTAAATTTTTAGCCATCTTTATCCTCCTCTATGTATTTTGCACTACAACTTTATCATAGCCGATTTTGATAAATAAATTCTGTAGAAAAACCTATAATCGATTTGTTAAGTCTGCAAGCCCAAGAATGAAGAAAGGTTTTTAAAAAGCTCAAAAGCCCTTTAAGAGGCCGACTATTCAGAAAAAGGCTGCCTTAAAAGGTCAGCCTGTTTAATACGATATGGATTGCTTTTTTTACAGCGTTTACATATTCTCCAGTAAATCCAAAACAGGAATCCAAATGTAATAATCTGCAAAACGAGCAACAATGAAAAATTCTTAAATCTATCACATCAACAGGCATCCCTTTTGAGCTCGTCGCTTCTTTGATGTCGTCCAGAACATACCTCGCCTGAGGCCCCAAAAGTATGACATCCCCACTATCCAGTTCTTCGTACATGTCTGAAGTGGACAATGCGACAATTTCAGTATCCAAGTTTCTTTTTGCCGCAACCTTTTGCATCCGGTTTACCAGCATGCTGGTAGACATTCCAGCAAAGCATATCAGCACTATCTTCATAAAATAATCGCCCCTTATATGTTAAAATATTTTACACCAAGAAGGAAAAATCCTTCATATCAGCGTAAAAAGTTAGAGAAATTCTTTCACTATTTTTATAATGAGTTTAAGGTTTTCCACATCAATCTCGCCAGAGGGCAACCGATTGTCGCGGACTACAGTTCCAAAGTGAAAAGCTTTTGCTCCCGTGCCTCCGATTACTCGAGCGGCGTTTTCAAAGTTTAAACCTCCTCCGGCCATAATGTTTATATGGCCGGAGTTTCTTGCTATTTTCCTGATTTTGGGAATATTGTCCACTGAATATCTCGGTTACTGCCAACGCTGTTATGATGGCGACGAGTATGCCGTTTGTGCAGTACCATCCCCCGACCGTTATAACTCTCGAGACCACATGAGCCTGGCCGTTTATGTCTATCGTCGTGGTGATGGGTGACAGCAGCACAGATGCTTCCTCATAGACCACTGCGCCGTGTTCAGGATGAGCCACAAATACTTTTGGAATGCTGTCCTGTTCCGCAACAACGAAAGAAAACTCTACATTTGTCCCTACCCCCCATTCTCCTTTATTATTTAAACATACGAGAGACATGGCTCCGGCTTTTCCTCTTTTTTGCTTCAGTTTTTCGCTGAAGTCGTAAACGGCTTTTTGAGCAGCTTCCCGAGGATTCATGCCGTTTTCCATCAATCGCACCGCCTCATATGAAAGGCATCCCTTCATTATATCCTCGCCAAGCCCCGTTGCCGCCGCGCCTCCGATTTTGCTGTCCACATACAGGCTGGAACCGCATATCGGTGAGTCTCCAACCCTACCCCTTTTTTCATGAAAAGCCCACTGGTAGAGGAGGCGGCAGCCATGCGTCCCTTTCCGTCAACGCATACGACGCCCACAGTGTCATGCCCGTCGTAGGGGCTGAGGTTGTTATCGTTAATTTCGCGAACTCTTTTTTCCCAGATTTTCTTGGCCCTGTCCGTTAACATATTTTTCCTTTCAAAGCCGTTTTTGTGCGCATATTCCTCCGCTCCGCTTCCCACCAGAAATATGTTAAACCTTTCCCGGCTCAGTCTCCTCGCAATGGACACCGGGTTTTTAAAATCCCTTATGCTTGCCACCACACCGATTGAAAGCGTATCCCCATCCATAAAGGCCGCATCCATCTCAACTTCACAGTTTTCGTTGGGAAGTCCTCCAGAATCTACGGATTTGTATAGAGGATAATCCTCGACAGCTTTAACGGCCTTTTCCACTGCGTCTCCCGAGTCTCCTCCACGTTTTAATATTTCCGCTGCTGCGATTATTCCCTCGAGGCACATGCGCCATGTTCCTATTATCGCCCATTTCATGCCTATCTTCCTTTCACTTTCATTTTTCTAGTTATTAAAAGACTCAGCCAAGCCTTTTATATAAATTTATAATCTCTTTTATCAACGGCTTTGCCAGCATGGCGTTCATGATATGGTCGCGGAAAAAATGTACGCAAAAAAACTTCGCACCGCAGCGAAGTTTTATATTCTTATTTCACTCCATATCAGTCAATTTTAACGTGAAGTCATAAAAATCTCTGGATTCTATCAGTTTCTTTACTCTTTTCAGGTCGTCGATAACCTCAACAATATGATTGTAAAGGAAATCCAGTTTTTTTCTGTCCCCCGTTTTTATTGCGAACATAAAAACCACCTGGACCTTATGGTTCCCCCATACGATGGGCTTATCGAGTATCGCGGCTGAAATCACCGTTTCATAAGCATTCATAATAATCGGATGGGGTATTGCTACAAGATTGCCGAAAGATGTGGAGGATATTTTTTCCCTTTCAAAAACAAGCTCCGGATAGTTTTGAGGAACGTAACCTCTGTCATAAAGCTCATTTGCCATAAAATCAATAACTTGGAAATTGTCTTGAAACGTCAGATTTTTATAATTGAAAATCGTTAAATCGAGTTAAAAAAGGATGTAGGATGAATCAATTTCACCATACATCCTTTATTTACTACTTACTGTAAATGCGACTAAAGTTATTATCGAGGCTAGAGATATTAAGAAGGCTTTTTCCGATTTTTTGAACATGTTTTCGCCTCCTTCCCTATTTCCCCCTTTACTTCTTCTACAGTTTTTTATTATTTCCTGCCGGGTTGGAACAACTGGCGCCTTTTCCGGTACAACTGGCGGTTTTTTGGGTATGAACGGCGGATGGAGAATTGTTATAATCAAAAAAGAACTAATTTTTTCGATCGGGGAGGAAGCTTGCAAATGAAAAAAAATATCAGATGTAACCGAGGTTCCAATCCAGTGGTCAAAGGATAGCAGAGACCTGTACTATGCTACTTATCAATCCGACAAAAGTGTTCCGGAAGTTTGACGGGCAAAAAAAAGATAAGGTTGCACAATTAGATTACCGAAAAGAGTACAATAATTATCATCTTGGAGCGTTTATTAAACGCTCTTCATGGTCGCCTTCAAACGACATGCTTGGATTTATTTTAGAAATCGGATGGGGAACCTTCTATCAAATGGTAGTCTTAGATATTAAAACAGGGAAAATTGAATTGATAGATAACAATATCTACGATTTTGATTGGTATCCCCAGGAAAATAAGCTCATGCTGGTTAAGCAGTTGGAACCCCATTCTCTTAATACCATGGCCATGGTTTATGATCCGGAAATGAATCAATCAAGGGAATTATCTATAGGTACAAAGAATATTAATGGCATTGCTTTTGACAAAAGGGCCAATCTATATGTAGCAGAAGTGGAATCCAAGCAGGTTTTTCGGATTGATCTCAAGTGGTTATCAAACAAAAAAACACCTGCCTATCGAAAGATGGCAGGCAAATAATTATGTTTCTTACATCTTCAATTTTACTTTTGTCGAGAAATTATTTTGCGACAATCACGTCGAGTAGACATGGGCCTTGCGGCCCATGCCCCTCACAGAACCGGACGTGCCCAATTAAGGCATCCGGCTCTTCATGCAGTCATTTGCTTCGTAGTGG
>JARRBK010000018.1 GCA_029982615.1 Tepidanaerobacteraceae bacterium
CCACTACGAAGCAAATGACTGCATGAAGAGCCGGATGCCTTAATTGGGCACGTCCGGTTCTGTGAGGGGCATGGGCCGCAAGGCCCATGTCTACTCGACCTGACTTAAAAAATGAGTCAAGGAACCGGCCGCCGTCTCATCTTTTTACTTACATAATGTATTGACAGGAATATCAATGCTCCGATTGAATCCAGAATTACATCTTTTGCAGATGAGCTTCTTCCGGGAACGAAAAATTGATGCCATTCGTCGGATATTGCGTAAAGGGTCGTAAGAACCCATGCCTTATGATATGCGCCGTGGCAGGGATTTATTGCCCGCCGAAAAAGCAGGGCCAGGCAGCCAAAGACCGGAAAATCAAATAAAAATATTCCATGAAATCATGGGGAGCAAAGGGTAATTTCGGTAGTGCAAATCGGCCCGTCAGGGGAAAATTCAGTGTCACCGGCACATCTGACTGAATACAATATAGTAAGTAGCACGTACAAAAATTAAAATGAAAGAGTGAGTGATGCCATGGCCATGCAAACTCTGCTGTCTTCAGGAACGTCATTTGTGTCCGGTGCTTTTGTGAATGTAAATTTTTCGGCAAGCGCGTCTATGATTGCAGGAATTAGTCCCGTGTACTCGAACTGTATAAGCCTCCTGCAATTTGCAATACCGCCTCTGCCTGTAGCGTCTGTGGACCGGGCTGTACTCAGGCTGTTTGTTATGTATAAGACGGGAATTGAACCCACCCCTGTGGTGGTCAACAGGATAACTTCGGCTTTCGATATGGCAACTGTCACGTATAATGCGATGCTCACCTTTGCAGCGACAGGTTCCACGGTTAATGTAAACATTAGCGATGTCATGCGTTATGTGGAAATAGATGTAACCGCTCTGGTGAATCAATGGCTGGACGGGACTTATCCCAATTACGGCATGGCTTTGACGATCCCTTCCGGTATCACCGAGGTTCAATTTGGAACAAAAGCCATAAGCGCTGTGTATGAACCAAAGCTGGTAGTGGAATACTCTGCTGCCCCTGCAATGCTGGCCGGGATTCAGGCACAACTGCAGGGAAGCCCAGGAGCATTGATTGCCGATAATGCCAATGTGGTTTTTGACACTATCCTTGCCAGCCAGTCCGCCGGCATTAGCTACAACGCTGGTACCGGAGAATTTACGATTTCGGAGCCGGGAAACTACTATATATCGTGGTGGGTGGTCACCGACGGTTCTGCCGGTCCTGTCAACATGGTATTTTCCATAATGATGGACGCAAGCCCGGTCGTCCTTGGCAATTCTCCCATCGTGACGGGCCAGGTAAAAGGCGATGCATTGATTACTGTGGCAGCCGCCCCGGCTGTTGTAAGGCTGGTGAATCAAACAGGAGCAAATGTGGTCTTTGCCAATACACCTGTTCAGGCAAATATCACGATATTCTCTGTGTAAATGAAAAATCCGCCCCGCGTAAGGGCGGATTTTTGCCTTGCTATTTTATCCTTCCTGCTGCCTGCTGGGACATGGGTTGCATCCCGTACCATGGCGTCCCCTTCCCATCGTTTGGAAGCCCCGCCTCGATTTTGAGCTCGGGATAGTTTGGGATATCAATGTTTAGCACATAGGTGTGCATTCGTTGTCCATCCCTGTCATTGAAAATATAGTTGATTTGAACCACTCCTGGAGCGATGGGCCGGGTATTCATATCAATTGGCGTTGCCGCAATCGGAGATGTCGGCGTGAATTCACCCTCATCTCCCTTTCGCTTTTAATTTCCTGCTTTTTTCTTTTAGTTTATAAAATTAAGGTAAATTACAAGTTAAGCGTCCATTAAAGTTTTGTTAATTGATGTAATCGATAGTGCGGGAAAGGGGGCGGGGCAGCTTGAAAACCATGCGGTGATTGTGCGTGACGGAGAAAATGCGGCCGATTATATTCAAAAACAGGGCAGCTCCCGGCTTGGCTCCAGTTCTCAGGAAACCCGCATAGAAATGGGCAAGGACGCGGACCTGGTGATATTCGATGAAAATATAAACATATCAATGGTTATGGTTATGGGAAATCTTTTAAAAGGGTAAAATTTTGTTGAAAATCATCTTTATGGGTGGTAAGATTAAGATTATAATATTAAAAGTGTATATATTAAAGATAAAATTTGGGAGGCAGAAAAGATTGGCAAGGGTTTTTGTCACAGGAGGGGCTGGATACATAGGAAGTCATGTGGTTAAACTTTTGGGGGAAAAGGGCCATGATGTGATGGTTTATGATAACCTTTCCTCCGGGAACGCAAGCTCTGTATTGTGCGGCAGGCTGGTGAGGGGGGATATACTGGACTTTGAAAAGATGATGGCAGCTATGGAGGAATTTCAGCCGGATGCAGTAATGCATTTTGCAGCCAAAATAGTGGTGCCGGAGTCGGTAAAAGAACCTTTGAAATATTACGAAAACAACACCTGCGGTGCTGTAAATGTGCTTAAAGCCATGAGGGAGTGCGGAGTGAAGAGTATCATTTTTTCATCCACGGCTGCGGTTTACGGCGAGCCCGAGAAGATGCCGATCGCGGAGGATGCACCTCTTTGCCCGGTGAATCCCTACGGCCAAAGCAAAGCCGCTGTGGAAAGAATCCTGCGGGATTGCAGCGTGGCGGGGGACTTGGGGTATGTGGCATTGAGGTATTTCAATGTGGCTGGCGCCGACCCGTCGGGAAAGATAGGGGAAACCAAGAAGGATGCCACCCATCTGATAACCATGTGCGTTAGAGCTGCTTGCGGAAAAAGGGACAGGCTTTTTGTTTACGGGACAGATTACCCGACCCCTGATGGCACGTGTATAAGGGACTACATCCATGTAATGGATTTGGCGGATGCCCATGTTCTGGCTCTGAAGTATTTGCTGGAAGGCGGTGCGTCCGATGTTTTTAACTGCGGTTACGGCCAGGGGTATACGGTGCGTCAAGTGGTGGATGCTGCAAAAAAGGTCACGGGGGTGGATTTTCCTGTGGAGAATGCACCCAGGAGGCCCGGCGATCCTCCGGAACTGGTGGCAGATTCCGCCAAGATAAAGCAAAAGCTCGGCTGGCAGCCCCGGTATGACGACATAAGTTTTATCATTAAGACTGCCTGGGAGTGGGAAAAGAAAATAAATTTATAACGGCCCTGCCGCAGTGCATCAGGCAGGGAATTTATACGGCTCATCAGTGTAATGTACGGCGTAGATTTGGATGCGGATGATAACGAAGTCGACATTGAAAAATTGGCAGAAATAATTTTACAGGCATGGGAAGAGGAGGAACAAGTTTTTACAAAGAGTTCAGAAGAACTAATGGAAACCATTGGAAAAATACTAAGGAACAAGCCCGGAATGAAAAGTGTCAGAATTCCCGGTTTCATGCTGACAGAAATGGATATTGATGCAGGCGATGATGAGATGGAAGCCATAATGTAATGCGTGGTGGGCTTTCTTTTTGTTTATAAAAGATGCATATTGACGGGCTGTTTTTACGTTACAATTTTTGGATATAAAATCGCGGCTATGATTTGAATAATAACGCTTACGGATATTATAACCAGCCAGTCAAAAGCTGCACCCGGCACGCTTCCGTTTATAAGATATCCCCTCAAAAGCTCCACAATATAGCTCAAGGGGTTTATGCGGGCAAGTATCTGCAGCCAGTAGGGCATTATGGAAATAGGATATATGGCGTTGCTGGCGAAAAACAGCGGCATGGTTATCACCTGTCCTATCCCCATAAACCTCTCCCTGCTTTTTACTATAGCTGCCAGGGCCATGGACAGCGATGAAAATATGATGGCGCCGAATATTATCGTGATTATGCTCATGAATATGCCGTATATGCTCCAGCGAAAGTTTATATCCATAAGTAGCGAAAGCAGCAGGATGATTATGACCTGGCTTACGGCTCTGACCCCTGCGCCGAAAGCTTTGCCCGTTACAAATGCGGGCCGCGGCACCGGCATGGCGATGAGTTTTTGAAGTATTCCCTGGTCCTTGTCCCATATTATGCTCAGGCCGTAAAATATGGAAATGAACATCATGGACTGAGCCACTATTCCGGGGGCCATAAATGTCTGGTAATTTACGCTGCCCGTGGGTATGGCGCGCACCCGGGAAAGCGCTTGGCCGAATACCACCAGCCATAAGACCGGTTGGACGGCGCGGGTGAAAAGCTCCGTAGGGTCATGCCTCAATTTTCTTATTTCCATTTCGGCGATTGTAAAAGAGTTGGCCAAATATGCTGCAAAGGAGGATAATGGGGATGGGTTGAATTTTTCAATCTCAGCTGAAGCGCTGGATGCGCTTCCTAATCTGTCGCATTTCACTGAAATTCCCTCCAGTTTCCAGTTGATTACCCGTAAAGAATACAAAAACATCCTCAAGCGTGGCATCTTTGTTGCCTGTCATGGCCTTTAACTCATTGGGGGTGCCCTGAGCTGCTATTTGGCCGCAGTTCATGATGGCGACCCTGTGGCAGATGGCCTCGGCTTCCTCCATGTAATGCGTGGTTATCAATATCGTAAGGCCGGTTTCCTTTCGCAACAGGTCGAGCACTTCCCATACATTGTGCCTTGCGACGGGGTCAAGGCCCACTGTGGGCTCGTCGAGAATCAATATACCCGGGCGGTGGATTATTGCCTGCCCGATCTCGAGCCGCCTCACCATGCCGCCTGAGTATCCCTTTACCAGCCGGTTGGCCGCGTCCTTCAAATTCAATATATTAAGCACATAATCAATTCTTTCTTTTCGTTCTTTCGCTGGAAGCCGCAAAAGTTTTGCAATAAATAATAAGTTTTCGTATCCGGTCAAGGTGGAGTCGGCTGAAAGCGCCTGCGGAACATATCCTATAAATCTTCGCACTAAAGCACCGTGCCTTTTTGTGTCTATGCCCGCTATTTTGATTTGTCCGGATGTCGGAGGTAAAAGCGTGGTTATCATGCGGATGGTGGTGGTTTTGCCGGCGCCGTTGGGGCCTAAGAGGCCGAACACCTCTCCCTCATTTATGCTGAAACTGATGCAGTTTACGGCGTTATAATCGCCGAAGCGCTTAATTAAATTTGTTACTTCTATGGAATACGGCATAAAGACCCTCCTTGCATCAGGGCAATTCATCTTTTGTTTTTTTGATTCGATTTAAAATCATTCTCAAGTCATCATTTATTTGTTCTATATTTACTTTTTCAAAATTCTTCAGCGAGTTTTCGAATATGGATATGCGGTATTGCAGAATCTCCTTCAATAATCTGTGCCCTTCGGGGGTTAAAGCTAGATAGACCAGGCGCCTGTCGGCATCGTCCCGCCATCTTTTTACGAGATTATCTTCCACAAGGTTGTCTATAAGGCCCGTCAGCGTAGCGGGCGCCAGCAACAACTGCTTTTGCAAATCTTTCATGGTGATGGGCTTGTCAAGAGAGAGTTTGTTCATTACCCAGAACCTCGACATGGTGATGCCTTTTTCATTTAGGAAGCAGCGGGTATATAGATTTATCTGATGGTTTATTTCCCTCAAAAGCATCTCCAAATCCGCCAATTTTTCCATATTCATAAAGTTAGCCTCCCTAAAATTACGGCTTACGAAATAAAATATATTATATTATCCTTTTGATGTCAAGGTGTAAAAGGTTATTTGAAATTAAATAACATGAATTAATAATGTGGGGATTTTAATGAGTGTAAAGCCGAAATTTTATAAGCCGGTAAATTAAATCAAAAGAGTGCCATCCAGGGATTATCCCTGAAGCACTCTTTTTCAGGAGGGAAATGTGAGTCTTTCTTCTCAAAAACATTATCTTTTTATTATTTGATCGGGTGCAAAACTTAGCCTGCTGTATTATGTTTATTGCATTGTATTTTTATTCATCAGACCCCTTTTCTGCCCCCTGTTGCGATCCGCCTCCGCGCCTTGCCTGGAACAGTGCTTTTGCCACTGCATCGGCCTGTTCCTGTGTCAGCGTGCCATTATCCACAAGCTCCTGCAGGGGATCGGCGACTGTGCCTTTTTCGGACTTGGAATTTTTCTTTTCTTCAAAGTAAGCTTTGCGCTCATCTTCGGTCATGTTTTTAATCTTTTCCATTTCGGCCTGGCGGGCTTCTTCCTGTTCATTCAAATATGCCAGTATTTTTTCTTTCTGCTCTTGGGTTATGGTTCCTGCGGAAACCAGGCTGTCCAGCTGACTTTCAATTTCTTCCTGCCGCTTTGCCTGCGCCTCTTCCATCTTTGCTTTCATTTGCTGCTGATAGTATTCGTTTATGGCATCAGCTTCGTCCTGTGTCAATATGCCAGCTTCAACCAATCCCTGCATGGGATCCGGCTTTGCTGTCGAATTTGATTCTTTCTTTTGTTCAAAGTAAGCCTTGCGCTCATCTTCGGTCATGTTTTTAATCTTTTCCATTTCGGCTTTGCGTTCTTCTTCCTGAGTTTTATAATACTCCATTATTTTTTCTTCCTGATCCTGGGTTATCAATCCCTGGCTGACGAGGTTATCCAGCCGCTCTTTTTGCTGTGCCTCGCGCTTTGCCTGGGCCTGTTCTTCAAGATACGCTTTTATGGAGTCAGCCTGCTCTTGCGTCAGTATACCGGCTTCGACCATTTCAGACATAAAATCTTTTTTGCCATCGGTCCCGGAAGCTTTCTTTTGTTCAAAGTAAGCCTTACGCTCATCTTCCGTCATGTCTTTCAACTTTTCCATTTCGGCTTTTCTCTCTGAAGCTTTTTCTTCCATATAGGCAGTCATTTTATCTGCAGTTTCCTGTGTGATGATACCCTGTTCCACAAGGGTTTTTAGGATGTCCTCCATATTGTCTTTGACTTCAGCTTTGCCTCCTGGTTCCATAAGGCCGAGCATCCCAATGCCCATAGGCCCGCCTCCTCTGCCGCTGCGCATCATTTTGTCATCTGTCTGGATTGCAGGCTTTTCTGCTCCGGAAGATGCGGTAGTGCTGCTGTCTGCAAAGACTGCACCTCCAGCGGTGAGCAGCATGCCGCCGATTAAAGCTGAACCAAGAATCACCTTTAATTTTTGATTCATGAATACTACCCCTTTCGTGTAAGATATTTTATTTTACGGTTTTATTGTAACCATGATTTTTCACAAAGCAGTATCAAAAATGTCACGAAATTATGTGATTTTTGTTAAAAAATTGTGAACATCGCAAACCGGGAATTTTTGAGTCAAGGCGTTGCCAACGGGATTCGATTAAATCAATCTGGACTGGGAGGACAAATGTGGTATAATGGTTATGCAAAAATAGCGGTATATGGATATCGGGGTGATACCGGATGGAGAGGAAGACCATATTGATAGTTGATGATGAAGAAAAAATAAGAATACTTTTGAGGGATTTCTTGGAGAGGGAAGGTTACAGGGTGCTGGAAGCCCCAGACGGAAAGCAGGCTCTGGAAATGTTTCAAAAGTATGAAAACGACATAGACCTTGTCCTCCTTGACGTCATGCTTCCCGAATTTGATGGATGGACGGTGTGCAGGGAGATAAGGAAGGTATCGCAGGTGCCCATTATCATGCTGACCGCCAGGAGCGAAGATTTCGACGAAGTCCACGGTTTTGAGATAGGCGCGGACGATTATGTGAAAAAACCCGTGAAGCCTACAGCGCTTATTGCCAGAATCAATGCTTTTTTTCGAAGGTTGGAGAGGGGAAAGGGAGAAAATAATGTATTGAGCTTTGATGGCATTGAAATCGACGATGCTTCCCATGTGGTCAGGGTGGACGGCAATGAAATTTCCCTCAGCCCGAAAGAGTATTCGCTTTTATTGATTTTAGTCGAGAACAGGGGCAAAATAGTGTCCAGAGAACAGCTGCTCAATCAGGTATGGGGATACGACTATTACGGCGGATTGCGCACGGTGGACACACACATCAACCGCTTGAGAATAAAACTGGGGAAAAAGGCCGATGCCATTGCCACTATTAGAGGATTTGGATACAGATTTGAGGGATGATTATGAATTTGTCCATTCGCTTCAAGTTATTGATATACATGACCGTAAACATTGTGCTGTTTGCCGTGCTTTTATACGGTTCCAATACTTTTTTTGCCGAAAAATATTACATAAGCCAGAAGAAGAAAACCCTGGTGGAAACCGCAAAAAAGCTTTCAACCTTGGTGGCAGGCAAGACAAAGGCATCGGATTTTGATGATGAGAATCTTATATATGAAATCAATACGCTGGAAAAAAGCATTGGAGGCACCATATTCATAGGGGCATCCGACGGGACGCTGTATTATCCTTATCAAAGAAATCCCAACCTGCCGCCCAGAGCCGGTTTTAACGCCAGCCCATTTTATGTAATGGACAGAGAGCCGAATCCCCCACCCGGCCAGGATTCCGCGCCAAACCCGAGGGTTCCGCCGCTGCCCAGGAGAAACATAAAAGAATGGGAGCGATATGACGATAATTCATTTTTTATAATTACAGAAGACCCGAATTTTAAAATAAATACATTGCGATATCAGGTTCAGCTGCCAAGCGGATTAATACTGCTTGTATGGGTGCCCATGGCCGGTATAGCAGAAAGTGCATCGGTTTCCAATGATTTTACGGCAATCGTTGGATTGATTACGATTTTGATAACAGGAATCTGGGCTCTGTTTATTTCCGGAAGGTTTACCCGCCCCATTACTGAAATGAACAGGATTACCAAGAAGATGGCGGAGCTTGATTTTTCCCAGACATTGAAGATAGACAGGAATGATGAAATCGGGCAGCTGTCACGCAGCATAAACCACCTTTCGCGCAAACTCAGCCGGGCAATAGCTGAGCTGAACGACAGGAATAGACGGCTGGAGCAGGACATCGATCGCGAACGTAAATTGGATAAGATGCGGCGCGAATTCATATCCAGCGTATCTCACGAGCTCAAGACGCCCATTTTTTTGCTTCAGGGGTATGCGGAAGGTTTGAAGGCGAACATCGCCGATGATGAAGAGAAGCGAAACTTCTACTGCGACGTCATCATGGAAGAGGTGGAGAAGATGGATGCCCTGGTGAAAGACCTGATGGACCTTTCCCAGATTGATTCAGGGATGTTCTCCGTAGAAAAGACCTTCTTCGATGTAGCACAGCTCATAGATGAAATCGTGTCGAAGTACGAACCGGTGTTGAAGGAAAAAGGCATTCAAATAGATGTGGAAACGCCCAAAGGCATGACGGCTTTTGCCGATCCTGTTAGAATTGAGCAAGCAATATCAAATTTCATGAATAACGCCATAGACCATGTGGATGAAAAAAGGATAATCAAACTCGCCGCAAAGCCTGTGGATGATAAAATAAGGGTTTCGGTTTACAATTCTGGGATGCCCATTCCGGATGATTCGCTGGATAAGGTCTGGGAGAGCTTTTACAAGATAGATAAGGCGAGAACGCGGAGCCTTGGAGGCACAGGTCTGGGCCTTTCCATAGTCAGGGCTATTCAGGAGGCGCATAAAAATGCGTACGGTGTTGCAAATGTGGAAGGCGGTGTGGAATTCTGGATCGAAATAGACAGGGCGGATTAAGAAAAGCCCTATTTTTGTGATATAATCTATATAGAGAAGGTTGAATAAAAGATGCACATAGTATGAGAAGTCAGTTGGACTAAAAAAAATGAATCCAGAGGAGGCTGAGTGCCGTGCCAATACCCCACGATGTAGGAAATAAATATACTTATGCCGATTATTTGACTTGGCCTGAGGATGAACGGTGGGAAATAATCGACGGTATTGCCTATATGCAGACTGCGCCGACATGGCAGCACCAGGCTATCTCCGGGCAGCTGTTGAAGCAGTTTTTAACTTATCTTGACGGGAAACCTTGTCTTGCTTTTTCAGCTCCTTTTGATTTAAGGCTTCCGGAAGAAAATGAGAGAGATGAAGATACGAAAAATGTGCTCCAGCCCGATCTTGTGGTAGTTTGTGATAAAAAAGGCTTAAAAGGGACCGGATATTACGGGACTCCCGACCTTATAATTGAGATAACTTCGCCTTCTACATCAAGGAAGGACAGGCTGTTGAAGTTTAACAAGTATGAAAAAGCCGGTGTGAATGAATATTGGATAGTAGATCCCGATGGCAAATTCGTCAGCGTTTTTACATTACAGCAAAATAAAAGGTACGGAAGGCCGGAACTGTACAGCGAAAAGGATAAAATTAAAGTATCGATTTTTCCGGACCTTGTTATTGATTTAGGGCCAGTGTTTGAAGGAATTTAAAAAAGAAACTCACTTTAATCAACGGTTACTTTTGTTTTGGGAGGTACATGAATGTCAAAAGCCGCCTGCTGTGGGAATGCACAGCTTAGCGGCTTTAAAAACTGCTGTGAAAATGCACTTTAGTGTTGGAGAAGGGGATCTGACGTGCCGCCGGTGGCCGGGGAGATGTTGCCGCCACAGGCGGTTGCAATGCAGGCTGTGGTGGAGGCGGCTGTACTGCGGGTGCCCCGTTATCGGCTACAGTGTTATTTGCGCACAACATTACTCCGCCTTCCTCCACCACCAATTCCCTGTAAATCAGTTTGCTGTATACAAGTTCACCAGAAGAGTGTATAACCAAGCTGTGGGCCTGGACATTGCCGTGGACTTTTCCGGCAATTACCAGCGTGCCGGCTTTTATGCTGCCTTTAATATAGCCCGATGGGGCGACGAATACGTTCAAGCCATTGCAGATATCCCCGGTGAAGGTTCCGCTGACTTCCACGTATCCGCAATTTTGCCTGGCCCGGCTTTCCAAATTCAGGCATACATTTAATAATTCAAATATATTTTTGCTCAAAGCGCATCACCCTACGGCTGGGGCATATATTCTTCCTGGCGCTGCCCGCTGCGGGCTGGAGAATTCCACAACCGGTTTGCCCATGCAAGATACCCCCGGCAATTGGCTGTAATGGGGTCGGAAACGAGTTTTGCATGGTGAATTTGGGGAAGCAGGTAGTGGCTTATGGCCTGACCGCCACCGCCGCTAATTATTATACTGTCGAAATCTGATAGTCTCCACTGAGAGTTTATTTCCACCAGAATATTGGTGGCCAGCTTTTCAAAAGCTTCGCTCACGATGTCTGTAATATCGATGGATTCTCCGGCTATATTGATTTTGCGATTAATTACAATCCCATCTAGAGAATAACTTTCTTTTTCAATACCATACCTGGATGCAATGTTAAACCCTATCTCGCTGTAAGCTGTGGCTAAGCCTATTGTGAGCGATTTGCTTTTTTCGGGAATGAATTCTGAGTCCTCCACGGCGGCGAGATCCGTTGTTCTGAAACCTATGTCCACTATACCTGTAAGGCCTTCCGCAGGGGCGGGATCCCCACCTGTGGGATTGGAAGAAAGTGACCAGTAGGTTCCCAGCGGTTGAGGCACGATTTCCACATCCCTGACATTCAGCCGAATATCCCGGCTGCCGCTTTCGCTTAAAAGGGTAATGGAACGCTCTCCCTTGACCCTTTTTACCAGGCTGTCTGCCATGTGCATCCGTTCTACGGGAAGACCGGTCACTACACTGAATTCGTTAAAGGTTGCGCTGGAAAATAAGCTTAGTGCGCTGAAAAAAAGGATTTCAAAATCTTCCGCCACGGAACGACTATAGGACAGGTCTCGATAAACAAACCTGGAATGTCTGATGGCGGCTTTTCCTACAAAATAAATTTTATTGCCTATGCCCACCTTAAGATGATCGATGGCCGAAAACCGTCCTGGGCTGGTGCTGAAAGTGGGCCTGGCATGGCCTTCACCCACCACGCTCGGAAAAGAGTAGCCGTCCTCGCCGTCAGTAACCTTCACGAAACCGTAGCCGACATCGATGCCGATCAATTGTGCCATTGTTTAACCTCCTTTTTAATTTTGAGAATCAACAATAGCCCCCTACTCTTTTTATTTCCCCCCGGCGTGGTGAAAAAACATGAATTACCGTGCGACGGCAAAAGTTTTCTTCTATTTACATATATCTACATTTTTCTTTCTGATTTCTATCATACCAATTATAGACTATTTTGTAAATATGCTTTGTAGTTCTGCATTATCAGATTATCAGCGGCACTATTGCGGGCGTAAGCAGCGTAGCTGAACTTTTAGGCATGCAACAGATAAGCTATTTTATACTGCTCCAGAACTCATTTTCCTGTATTTTTAACTGCAACTTCAGTATTTTTTTCCATAAGTTCCCCGGTATTTCCTTTTGCAAAGCACGGCTTATTTTAGTCCTGAGCAGTGTCCCGTCAGATAAAACCTTTTCATAGTAAAAATGGTCGGTATTCTTAACCATAACCCAACCGTTATTGTCACAATAACGTTTTAAATCTCGAAACCTAGGAGGCATAATTCACCTTTAAAAGCGACTTTATTTCTTCATCAGAATCGCATAGCAAAACTCTAAGAAGGTAAGGCAAATGATGTTTACGGTTGGGAGCATTAAGAAAAAGCTGAGCCCTTTCCATATAGTCTTGAGCGTATGTTTTCAAGTCTTGTATGAGTTCACTTAAGGCTTCTTCCACTGTGGGACCGTTAGCCGCCAGTTCCAGTGTATCCATAGAGATGGTGTAAGAACCATCATTTTCGGGCAGAATGTCGGCATCAAGAACATAAGTTGAAAGCATATCTTTCAGCAAATCCTTGCGCAACATTAATACCTCTTGATCGCGGTTTCTTCTGATAACCGCAGGTTCCCGTTCATTAAATACTATATTGAATATCCGCGAAAAATCATTTCTTGCCTCAGTAAAACCATATTCATTCAACATGTAACCACCTCTCAAAATTGAGTTTAGCATAAATGTACAATATGTGCAATATGTAGTTTTTAATTTCAAACTTCCGATTAAACATGGGTTTCAGCCTTTGACAGCCATTGCTGAGGAAATAAATCGGTTTTGCCGCAGAAAATCCTGCTTTTTTGGAGGAAATCCTGTTTTATTGTAGAATAATTACTTATGGTGTGATTTGGTTGATAAAACAAAGTCCACTGCCGGAGGGGGAAGACCATTTTCGGCAGGGAAGAGGGTTTTTACACAAAACCAAAGTCTTGTTCATTGAAATAATTTTTTAAGAGGTGCGGCCATGAAGATAAAAAAAGCCATAATTCCCGCAGCGGGCCTGGGCACCAGGTTTCTGCCCGCCACCAAGGCCCAGCCCAAGGAGATGCTTCCCATTGTGGACAAGCCCACAATACAGTTCATTGTTGAAGAAGCGGTGAAGTCGGGTATAGAGGAGATCCTTATAGTTACCGGCAGAAACAAGAGGGCCATAGAGGATCACTTCGACAAATCGGTGGAACTGGAGCTGGAACTGAAGAAAAAAGGAAAGGAGAACCTTCTTAACCTGGTGGAAGATATATCCAACATGGTGGATATACACTACATCAGGCAGAAGGAGCCTAAAGGCCTGGGACACGCCATTTACTGCGCCAGGACTTTTGTGGGAAACGAGCCTTTTGCGGTGATGCTGGGTGATGATGTCATCGATGCTAAAGAGCCGGTGCTCAAGCAGATGATAAACGTGTATGAAAAGTTCAACTGCTCCATCCTGGGAGTTCAGGAGGTGCCTGAAGACGATGTGGACAAATACGGCATAATTGATGCAAGTTACATAGAACAGGATATTTATAAGGTGAATGATTTGGTGGAAAAGCCCCGGAAAAAGGATGCCCCTTCTCGCATGGGTATACTGGGCAGGTACATAATAACTCCAAGAATTTTTGAGATACTGGAAAACACGAAGCCCGGCGCCGGCGGGGAGATACAGCTCACGGATGCCTTGAAGGAGCTTTTAAACTTCGAAGTCATATACGCATATAACTTTGAGGGGAGAAGGTACGATGTGGGAGACAGGCTCGGGTACCTCATAGCCACGGTGGAATATGCATTAAAGAGAGACGATTTAAAGGAGGAATTCGGAAAATATTTGATGAATCTCATGAAAGATTATTTTAAATCTGTAGAAGAAGCCGCAGCGCTGAATGAAAAAAAATGATGCAGCCCTAGCCTCGGGGCGTGTTTTTTTTTGAAAACAGGGAGGACTTTGAGGATTTATGTAGAATTCATATAACTGGCATTCCTGTATACAAAAAAATTAAAGGCGCATCACAGAAAGCCTATATAAATATACACAAAAATCAAAGACTGTGATTAGCCGACTGCGGCTCATGGAGAGCCGCACAAAGGCGCATCACAGTCAACCGAAATATAAATATACACAAAAATCAAAGACTGTGATATAATTATCATGGCTTCTGTTACAATTTAAAAAAACCAAAAACAAGGGCATAGCATATACTGTACTATATATATTTATATACTGCAATATAACAGAAATATACTGAGTGACTTTTGCTGCACGATAAAAGCATTTCCGGAAGCCGAATTTACAATACAAAGGAGAGGAGAAACTCATGGCTAAAGTTATGAAGTCCATGGACGGCAATACTGCAGCTGCCCATGTGGCTTACGCATTTACTGATGTGGCTGCAATTTACCCCATTACCCCTTCTTCACCCATGGCAGAGCATGTGGATGAATGGAGTGCACACGGCAGGAAGAACATCTTCGGGCAGGAAGTGAGGGTGGTGGAGATGCAGTCCGAAGCCGGGGCCGCCGGTGCAGTGCACGGTTCTCTGGCTGCTGGGGCATTGACCACTACATTCACCGCATCTCAGGGGCTTTTGCTTATGATTCCCAACATGTACAAGATAGCGGGAGAGCTTCTGCCCGGCGTATTTCACGTGAGCGCCAGGGCTGTGGCGTCCCATGCGCTGTCCATATTCGGAGACCATTCAGATGTTATGGCTTGCCGTCAGACGGGTTTTGCGATGCTTGCATCCGGCAGCGTCCAGGAGGTCATGGACCTCGGGGGAGTGGCCCATCTTTCGGCCATTAAAGGGCGCGTGCCGTTCTTGCACTTCTTTGATGGTTTCAGGACATCCCACGAAATTCAAAAGATTGAAGTGATAGATTACGAAGAGTTCAAGAGGCTTGTGGATTATGAAGCCGTAAGGGAGTTCAGAAAACGGGCTTTGAATCCCGAACACCCCGTCACAAGAGGCACTGCACAAAACCCGGATATTTTCTTCCAGGCGCGGGAAGCCTGCAACCCGTATTACCTGGCGGTGCCCGAGATTGTTGAGGCTTATATGGCTGAAATCAGCAAGATTACCGGCAGAGAGTATCATTTGTTCAATTACTACGGTCATCCCGAGGCCGAAAGGGTAATCGTGGCCATGGGCTCGGTGTGCGATACCATCGAGGAGACCGTGGATTACCTCATGGCAAGAGGCGAAAAGGTGGGAGTGCTGAAAGTCCATCTTTACCGGCCGTTTTCGGTGAAACATTTCCTGGACAGCATGCCCAAGACCGTAAAGAAGATAGCGGTGCTCGACAGAACCAAGGAGCCCGGTTCTCAGGGCGAGCCTCTTTATCAGGACGTGTGCACTGCGTATTTCGAAAGCAAATTGCACCCTGTGATAGTGGGCGGCCGTTACGGCCTCGGCTCCAAGGATACCACTCCTTCACAGATAAAAGCAGTTTTCGACAATCTGAAAGCTGATGAACCCAAAAACCATTTCACCATCGGCATAGTGGACGATGTGACCCATACTTCCCTGCCGGTGGAGGAGGAAATAAATACCACTGCGGAAGGCACAGTTTGCTGCAAGTTCTGGGGCTTCGGCTCTGACGGAACTGTGGGCGCCAACAAGAGCGCTATCAAGATAATCGGTGACAACACCGACATGTACGCTCAGGGCTATTTTGCCTATGACTCCAAGAAGTCAGGTGGCGTTACTGTTTCGCACCTGCGCTTCGGCAAAAAGCCCATAAAGTCCACATACCTCATTGACAAGGCCGATTTCATCGCCTGCCACAAGCAGTCTTACATCGGGCAATACGATGTGCTGTCGGGCTTAAAAGACGGAGGCACGTTCCTTTTGAACACCCAGTGGTCTGTGGAAGAACTGGATGAAAAGCTGCCAGCTTCAGTGAAGAGATACCTTGCGCAGCACAATATCAATTTTTACATTATAAACGCTGTGGACATTGCTCAAAAATTGGGCCTTGGCGGCAGGATAAACATGATAATGCAGTCCGCATTCTTCAAACTGGCCAATATTATGCCCATTGAAAAAGCTGTGGAGGAACTCAAGAAGGCTATCGTGCAGTCTTACGGCCACAAGGGCGAAAAGGTTGTCAACATGAATTACCAGGCTGTGGACAGCGGCATTGATGCCCTGGTGAAGGTGGATATTCCTGCATCTTGGGCTGAAGCCATGGATGAAGCTGCAGCAGACAGAGAAGCACCCGATTTCATAAAGAATGTAGCGGACGTCATGAACCGCCAGCAAGGCGACAAGCTGCCGGTCAGCGCCTTTGTTGGCAGGGAGGACGGCACCTTCCCCCAGGGAACTGCAGCCTATGAAAAGCGCGGCATTGCGGTAAATGTTCCCGAATGGCAGCCGGACAACTGCATTCAATGCAACCAGTGTTCCTATGTATGCCCCCATGCGGCTATAAGACCTTTCCTGCTCAATGAGGAAGAGGTTAAGAACGCCCCCGAAGGATTTGTATCCAAAAAAGCACTGGGCAAGGGCTTTGAGGGCCTGAACTTCCGCATCCAGGTGAGCGTACTGGACTGCACCGGATGTGGCGTGTGCGCCAATACCTGCCCGGCAAAGCAGAAGGCGCTAATCATGAAGCCGCTGGAAAGCCAGAGCAGTCAAATTCCCAACTGGGATTACGCTCTGAGCCTTTCGCCAAAGGAGAACCCCATGAGCATCGAAACCGTGAAGGGCAGTCAGTTCCAGCAGCCTCTCCTGGAGTTCTCCGGAGCTTGTGCTGGATGCGGCGAAACGCCGTATGCAAAGCTGGTGACACAGCTCTTTGGCGACAGAATGATGATTGCCAACGCCACCGGCTGTTCATCCATCTGGGGAGGCAGCGCTCCTTCAACGCCTTACTGCACCAACAGGGACGGGCACGGACCTTCCTGGGCCAATTCCCTGTTTGAGGACAATGCGGAATTCGGATATGGCATGTTTTTGGCGGTAAGACATATACGGGAAAAACTTGCATCCCTTATAAAAGAAGCCATGCAAATGGATATTTCGCCGGAGCTTAAATCAGCCTTCCAGCTCTGGCTGGACAATATGAATGACGCCAAAGGGTCCAAGAAGGCTGCCCTCACCATCATTCCGCTGCTAGAAAAATACGAGCCAGCCGATGAAAAGGCAAAGCAGCTTTTGAGTCAGATCCTCGATATGAAGGAATACTTTATAAAGAAATCCCAATGGATTTTCGGAGGAGACGGCTGGGCATACGACATAGGCTTCGGCGGCCTGGACCATGTGCTGGCTTCCGGCGAGGATGTAAACGTGCTGGTGTTTGATACCGAGGTTTACTCCAACACCGGCGGGCAGTCTTCGAAGGCTACGCCCACAGGCGCTGTGGCTCAATTCGCTGCTGCAGGCAAGAAGACAAGGAAGAAGGATTTAGGAAGGATAGCCATGAGCTACGGCTATGTGTATGTGGCGCAGGTGGCCATGGGAGCCAACCAGAACCAGCTCATAAAAGCTCTCATTGAGGCCGAAAGCTATCCCGGGCCTTCCCTCATCATTGCCTATGCTCCTTGCATCAACCACGGCATCAAGATCGGCATGGGTTCCAGCCAGCTGGAGGAGAAACGGGCTGTGGAGGCGGGATACTGGCATCTGTACCGCTACAACCCGCTTCTGAAGAAACAGGGCAAGAATCCGTTCATACTGGATTCAAAAGCACCGACCGCTTCCTTCAAGGACTTTCTCATGGGAGAGGTGAGATACTCTGCCCTGACCCGTACCTTCCCCGAAAAGGCGGAAGAACTCTTCAGGAAAGCTGAGGAAGATGCTAAGGAAAGATACGAAAGCTACAGGAAATTGGCGGAAATGTAATCCATTCTGGTGCGGCAAACGCGCTGAAATCGAATTCGAATTTTCGAGCTGATTCGAGGGCCGAAATATCCGGTCTCAGCTTGTAGACAAAGCCTGCATGATATTTTGCTACGGACACGCTCGCACGCCGTTTGCGGCAGAAGCTTGTGACGGCTGGGTGAAACTAGTCCCGCTCCATAATACATGCGGGCTGAGCAAGTTTGTCAACGGTCTGGGACCGGAGTATCCGGTCTTTTTTTTGTTTAAAATGAGTTGAGAATGAATCAAGGAACCGTCTCCTAACTCACTGACTCAAACCCGACCTTGACTTTTTTTTATACAGGATATAAAATAGATTATAGAACACATGTTCGGAGATGGTTTTATGCTTCCCATAATTCATGTGGATATGAACGCCTTTTACGCTTCCTGCCACCAGGCAAAAGATCCCAGCCTTAAGGGGAAACCCATACTGGTAGCGGGAGACCCCAAAAAGCGCAACGGCATTGTACTCACCGCATCCTACGAGGCCCGCAGCTTCGGGGTGAAGACCGCCATGCCCAACTGGCAGGCGAAGAAGCTGTGTCCCCATGCTATATTTATAAAGCCGGATTACGACCTCTATGTCAAAGCCAGCAGCAGAGTTATGGATATCCTGGGCAGGTTCACACCCATGGTGGAAGTATTCAGCATAGACGAGGCATGGCTGGACGTGACGGGGTGTGAGGGCCTCTTCGGGGATTCCGTCGCCATTGCGCAAAAGATACAGAATACACTCAAACAGGAGCTAGACCTTCCGTGTTCAGTGGGGGTTTCCTGCAACAAGCTGCTGGCCAAGATGGCGTCGGATATGGAAAAACCCATGGGCATCACGGTGCTGGCGCCGGAGGATGTGCCTCAGATGCTGTGGCCCCTGCCCGTGGAAAGGTTGTTCGGCGTGGGGCGCCGCATGGCCGAGCGCCTGAGGGAGATGAACATCGCCACCATCGGAGACCTGGCCCGGGTGCCGGAGGAGCTTTTGCGCCGGGCATTCGGGGTGAACGGCCGATATTTGCATCTTGCGGCCAACGGCATCGACGAAAGCTATGTGGACCCGCATTCCATGGACACCGCAAAGTCTATGGGTCATTCCATAACCCTCCCTAGGGACGTGACAAATTTCGAAGAGGCGGAAATGGTGCTGCTCTCCCTGGCGGAGCAGGTGGGAAGGAGAGTGCGGCGGGAAAATTACATGGGCCGCACCGTGACCCTTACGTTGAGGGATGCTTCCTTCGGGACGATTACCCGTTCCACGACCATACCGTACACCTCTGCAACCGAGGACATTTACGCCGCCGCCCGGAAGCTGCTCCGGGCCAACTGGGACGGCAGGACTCCACTCAGACTGCTGGGGGTGAGCTTTTCGCAGCTCATAAAAGAATTCGAGCAGGTGTCCCTATTTGAAGAAGATGAAAAGAAAAAGCGCCTCAACCGCACAATGGATGAAATAAAAGACCGCTTCGGAGACAGCGCCATTTTTCGGGCAAAGCTCCTGGAAGACAAAGGCCTCAACGAGAGAAATCTCGGCAGGACAGCCAACAACGCTCCGGCCTTAAAGGGGATTAGATTAAATAAATAAAAAATGGAGACAGGTTGCTGGGAGCTGTGTTATAATAGTTTATAATAGTTTAAAGCTTTGGACAAAACGGGGGGACGGAATTGATACTCATAGGCACATCTGGTTATGCCTATAAAGACTGGAAGGGCAAGTTTTACCCTGCGGACATCAGGGAAAAAGATATGTTGGCCTTCTACAGCAAGGTATTTCCGTTTACAGAAGTAAATTCCAGCTATTACAGCATGCCCAACGGTTATATGTTTTACCACATGATGAAAAAAACCCCGGAAGGTTTCATATTTGTGGTGAAAGCCTTCGGAGGGATGACCCATGGGAAGGATTTGAGCGAGACAACGGTGGGCAAATTCAAGGAAGCCGTAAGGCCGCTGGCGGAAGAAAACCGCCTGGGGTGTGTGCTGCTGCAGTTTCCCTATAGTTTTCACAATAATGGGCATAACAGGGATTTTTTGAAGAAGTTCCGGGAAAGGATGGGGGAACTCCCCCTGGCAGTGGAATTTCGGGCCGCCGACTGGCTGACGTCGGATACCATTGAGCTTTTGCGGGAAAACAAAATGGCTTTTGTGTGCGTTGACGAACCTCCCATAAAGGGCCTTTTGCCTCCGGTGGCTGTGGCTACTGGCCCGATAGGTTATATCCGTTTTCACGGAAGAAATAGCAAAAAGTGGTATGCCCATGAAAATGCCTATGAACGCTATGATTATTTATACTCCGAGCAGGAGCTTTTGGAGTGGGTCCCAAGAATACGGGAGCTTTCCAGCAGAACAGAAGTCGTGTTCATCGCCATGAACAATCATTTCAATGCCCAGGCGGTGATGAACGCCAAACAGCTGCTCGGCTTGCTGAATATCATCTGATGAGGATATTGGTTTCCGTGCGGAAATCAAGCCCGTCGGGATATATAATATATTATATGCTTGAGGAGAATCCGGATGAACTGCGGTTTCAAACTGATAGCCCTTGATATAGACGGCACCTTAATCACAAGCCGTTACACCATTACCCGCCGCACCCGCGAGGCCCTGAGGGCCGCTATGGATTCCGGCATGAAGGTTACCATAGCTACGGGGCGGTTTTACCACAGCGCCAGGCACATTGCGAGGAACATCGGCATTAATGCTCCTCTGGTGTGCAACGACGGAGCTCTGATAAAGGATATATTCACCGGAAAAACCGTTTTTTTCAAGCCGCTGCCCCTGGAGACGGCGCGAGACATATTGCATATTGCAGCGAAGTACTCCAGCTTTAAGGTGCAGATTTTCATGGAGGATTATAAGATTTACGCCGGAAGGGGCTACCGCCGCCTGCAGTTTAGGCGCTTTTTAGAATTGTCCAGCAGGTACTCCATTGCAGGGTGTTATAATTACCTGCGGGATTTTGTGTTTGTGCCGGCAAAAGATGCAGGGGACATCGCGGGTGCAGAAAGAATGATGACGCAGCCTCCGGCAAAAATCGTCATTTATGCGGATCCGGGCGAACTGGAAATTTTTAAAAGGGATATCAAGGAAAAGTTCGGCGACAGTATTTTTTTGACCACGGCCATTAAAAACACTGTGGATATATTAAACGGAGAAGTATCAAAAGCCCGGGGCATTGCGGTGCTGGCGGAAATGCTGGGGATAAATCGGCATGAGATAATAGCCATCGGCGATAATATAAACGACATGCCCATGCTGGAATACGCAGGCCTGGGCGTTGCAATGGGCAACGGTCCTGATGTGGTGAAGCAAAAGGCGGATTTTATCACTGCCGCCAATGATGATGACGGCGTAGCCTTTTTTATTGAAAGACTGCTGCAAAAAAAGGAAGGCCCTGGTAGTAGGCTTATATTTTCATCAAAAGGTCTTTCCCATGGTGGGCCTTCGGTTTAACAGGGCCATTGTGCCGTATTTTTGCAAAAATTTTATAAATCATGAGGTCAATATATTCCGCCTCAAGGCGGTATTTTTTGTGTCCAGGCCGTATCTTTTTATGGCGCTTTCGATTATGGAGCCTATGAATTCCGCTGCCGTCATGCCCAGGGCTTCGGCCATATATCCCATATACCCGTTGTGAGCTCTGCCGGAGGACATGGTAAGGCCTGCAAAGGTGTTCAGCTCCAGGAAATAAGGGATGCCGTCCCGGCCAAGAATCATGTCTATTCGTCCGAAATCCTTTGCATTCAACGCTTTGTATATCTTTGTGGCGGTGTCAATTATCCTATCTTGTTCTTCGGGAGAAAGCTTTGCAGGGCAATGGATGATTTCCCGATCCAGCATCTTGTGCTCAAAGGTATTGGTAATGGTTGAATTGTACTCGATTTCGAGAATCGGCAAAACTTTGGGCTCCTCATATCCGATGATGCCCACAGTGATTTCCCGACCGCTGATGAATTCTTCTACGAGAGCTGGCTGGCCTATCTTTTCAGTTATCTTTGCCACTACGCAGGGCAGGTCTTCAGGGCGTTTGATTATGTTTTCTTCGCTGATACCGGCGCTGCCGCGACCCCTCAAAGGCTTTACAAAAAGCGGGTATTTGAGGCTGTGCTCAGGAATCCTGTCGGGGCTGTCTGCCACAAAAAAACCGGGCGTTGGAAGTTTGTGATACGCCACTATTTTTTTGCGGGCAGCCTTGCTTCGATTCGATGAGCCGGTTTCGGCACCGGTAGCGACACCGATTAATCTTTCCAGTGCGACTCTTGCCACCACATTTGTTTTGGTGGATGATATCAATGACAGGATATGGATAAATGCTGTGGTGAGATGGTTCGGAAATTTTACTGTCGTTACGACTGGAGATGTGACCTTTACGCTACTGCGAGATGGCGTGCCTGTTTTTTCGGTAATCCAGACGGCCTTTAATCCGCTGTTAGTAGCCACCACAATTTCCAACGTTGCAAGGCTTCAGTATGTGGATCAGCCTCTGGCCGGCATTAGCCCTACTGTAATCATTCCTCAACTACCGATGCCGGTGACATATACTTTGCAGGCTACATCGCCTGTTGCACTCAACTTCACTACAGGCCCGATAACTCTTTCGGCAGCTGAAATTGAGGCTAATTCCATCATATAGGAAAGGAGAATGAGGATATGTCGGAAACACAGGACCCAAAAGTTATGATATTTGAAAAAGGTAGATTGACGGAGCTGGTGGTGGATGAACCAGCATCTACGTTTGGCGGCCTTACCCCTCCGGTGACTTTGCCAGTGGCACCGTCTTTTGTGGACCTTGCCACGCTGTCGATTTTTGTAAACGATACCACTGATAAAGTATGGCTTAATGCCACGGTGGGCTGGTTGGCCAGTTTTACTGTAATTGGGGAAGTAACTGCGACCTTCCAGATTCTCAAGGGAGGCGTTGTGGTTTATGAGACAACCCAAACCGTATCTTCCACTCTTACGATAGCAGTTCCTCCGTTTGCGGCATACAATATAGTGCATCTTGAACACATAGATACTACACCTGTACCGCTGCCTTCAAAAGTAACATATTCCCTGAGGGCTCAAGCAAACATTGCCGGAGCTTCTACCAGCGGCCCTGTTACTTTGACTGCTGCTAAAATCAAAAGGAATGCTATTGCCTGAACTTACGAAGGGTGTGAGTTTGATGAGAAGGAGGTTTTAGATTATGGCGGAAGAAAGTCCAAGCACTCAATTTTTGCCGTTTGAAAAGGGATTGCTCAGTGAATTTAGGATAAACCAGCATACCACTTCCTGTACCCTTTCTGCAAGCCCGGTGGTGCTGGCTTCAACAGTTGTTATGGTGGACGATGTGGATGACAGGGTATGGCTCAATGGCACCGTTAATTGGCAGGTGTCGTTGAACATTGCTGGCTCGGTTGATATACTGTTTGAGATATTGCGCGGCAGCACCGTTATTTATTCTGCCGTTCAATCCATAACTACTTTTTTGCCCGTGCTTCCTTTTACGGTTTACAATCAGGCCCAGCTTCAGCACGTGGATACAACGCCCATTTCAACACCCGGCCTTACCCCGGTGCTATATCAACTGCGTGCAACGGTCATATCCACTCCATCCATAGGCACGGTGAGCACCCTTTCACAGATTTTGAGCGCCGCCGAAATAGAGGCAGTGCACCAGGCGGTTTAACCCGAGGTGAAAACGAATGCCGGTCAGGGAAAGGCCGGCATAAATATCATTTGTCAGGCCCATTTTTTTAAAAAATTGTCATCTATGCCTGGGTAATTCTTATCCTTCAGAAGCTTTATAAATTCGTCGAGACTCACATTTTTGTACATGTAAGTGCTAAGATAAGAGCGCAAGAAATCCAGTAATTTTTCCTCGCCGATGGTGTTTTTGAGTTCTTCATAGAACAGGGCGCCTTTGACATATACCACGGCGAAATATTCACGGTTGTTTTTGAAGGAGCTGACGGAGTCCAGCATGCTTCGCCCGCTTTTTTTTATCAGACTCATGCTGGAATTGACCTGCCTTTCAAAATAAGATTCCCTGCCGGCTTCACCGTACCTTTTTTCGAAATAATACAGCGTTGAAAACTCTGTCAATCCTTCATCCAGCCATGGCTCGTTTATGGAATCATTTCCCACCAGGCCGTACCACCACTGGTGGGCTACTTCGTGAGCCATGGACCTTTCGAAAGAGGTGTTGGAAAGATAGGGCTCCCGGTATTTGGCGGTGTTCATCATAATGAAGGTAGGAAATTCCATGCCGCCGGCGTAGAAATTGGTTTCGGCTATGTGAAGTTCCGGATAGGGGTATTTTCCAAAACTTCGGTTGTATATGTAAAGGGCGTGCTTTGCCACATCCAGGGCCATAAAGCCCCCTTTTTTGTCTTCAGGGTGAAAATAGGATATGATTTTTATCCCGTCCACGTACTCCTCGGCGGTTTCATAATTGTTGCTCAGGGCTGCGGCAAAATCCCGGATTTTTTCCATGGAATATGTGTAGATGGACTTACCGTCTTTTGTGGATTTTCCCTGCAGCACCCCCGAAGCTGCTACCGTAAAATCTTGAGGCACCGTGAACCGGACGGTGTAATCGGAAACGTCGCTGAAAGCAGGGTCGCCCATGGCCGGGTGGCGGTCCAGCTTCCATCCGTCCCTGCCGTATACCGCAAGAATGGGGTACCAGTATCCCAGAGAAAGGGTTACATGATCCTTGCCGAATACCCGGTATCCGAACCTGTAGTTGGCTTTCGGGACGGTGAGCGTGAAAGTGAGGCGTATCCTGGAAGACTTCCCCGGCTGTACGGGTTTATTCAACGACAGCTTCAATACCTCGTCATTGTTCTGGACGGCCCACCGGATTGGACCGCCGTCCTGGGAAGCCTGGAGGATGTCGATGCCGCCGGTGGAAAAACCCTCCGGAAAGACCAGCCGCAGATCCTGTTTGAAAAACGGCAGATGGTTTCGGTCCCTGAATATATTTGGGTACAGGTGAAAGAAAAGCTCATCCATGCTTTTTCCGGTATTGTTTATATATAAAAGATCCATTTCGGCCTTTATGCGGTTTAGCCCGTCGTATTCCAGCTTTATATCGTAATGGTTTCTTTTGGTACTTTCCGCATCATTTGCAGCGGAAGCGGAGTTTTTAGCCTGCTCTATATTGAGTGCAGCTCTTTCAGGTAGAAAAAAATAAAAAAAAGCCAGTGAAGCAAAAAGCAGTATTGAAAACGCCGCCAGTATCCTTTTCAAATCCATGGACCTCCGTTAGATTTATATGTGTTTATATTCTATTCGATATTTTTGGGTAAAATTCCTTTTTTTTCCGCGAAAAAACGAAACCCATTGCTTCTTGACGAAAAATGATAAACATTCGAATACTGTCTTGGAAACCGTTCGACGATATTTTACAATTAATAATGCAAACCATTTTTTCGCGGTTGCAACTTCGATTTAAAGAGGTTAAAATTAGTAAGAGGGTATATATTTTAAAATACTGAAAGCAGGGAAAGATGCGGGATGGACAGTTTGAACATGGAGCTTTTAAAGCCGCTTGATGAAGCAAAGTATCTCACGCAGGAGAATGCGGCGAGGTACAGAGTCATCATGCGCTTTTTTTATGAGCAGCACCAGAGGCTGCGCTATTTCCTTTATAAAGAAGACGTTTTTAATTATATGAAGCAGTTTGAAGTCTTTTCGGATTACACCATGGAAAAGTGCGAGCAGGATTTAAACGCCCTGTCGCAGTGGAAAAACCTCATCTCTACGCAGGATACCACCAGGGCTTCCACACTGGAGGAGTTTAAAAACAAGAAGTTCAGGTACCAGCTAAGCCCCTACTCCATTGAGATAGAGAGGATGACCATAAGGCTGGAGAGCCTTTCGGGGTACGGAGGTTCGCTGGAACCGTCCCTTTTCGAGAGGATATACACCGCATTGCTCAGGATAAATGATATTTCCGCATCTTCTGATACTGCGGCGGCCCATCGGTGGTGGCAGGACCTTAACTCAGATTTCGAGAGCATATATCACAACGCCACCGACTACATAGCCAGCCTTCAGAGTTCCCGGGCGGACGAGCTGATGAAGACGGAAGCTTTCATACTATACAAGGACCGCATGATAGAATACCTGCGGGATTTTATAAAGGACCTGCAGCGTTTTTCGTCTGCCATAGAGGAGTTTTTGAGAAGGCTGGATGCGGGTGTTGTTGAAAATGTTATAGACATGCTGGTGGAATACGAACTTTCGATTCCCAGGATTGATTCTCGCCCGGAGCCTGAGGAAATTAGGGAGGAGATCCGGAGCCGGTGGGAAAATCTGACGGGATGGTTTCTCGGTTACGGCGGCGACGAGAGCGAAGCGTACCGGCTTTTTTCCGCTACGAATGAGATAATAAGGAAGATCACGCGATTTGCCGCCAGAATAGCTGAGAGCCGCTCTAGGGCCTTGAGCCGGAAGGCGGATTATTTGAAGCTTGCGGCAGCGTTTGCCAGGTGCAAAAGCCTGGACGAGGCTCACCTGCTGTCGGCTGCAGCGTTCGGCGCTTTCAACCCCCGGCACCTTTGCATCAAACAAGAAAGGGATACCGAAAGCATAAACAGCGGGGTGTGGGAGGAAAAGCCCTGTCTTTTCTTTCTTAAGCCCCGGGTAAGGAGCTATTCCGAAGGCGGCAGAACCTGCGCCATTCGGGACAGCGGTGAATTAAAAGACCGCAGCCTGAGAAAGTATCTGCAAGATCTTGAGCGAGAGAGAAGGATGTTGGAAAGCCTAATTTCGCAAAACAGGATAAATCTTGCAGAACTGCCCGAACTGGAACCTTCCGTGAGGGCAACTCTGCTTCGCTGGATAGGAAAGGCAATGGGAAACGGTACAAAGATGGCAAAGACCGAGGACGGCAGACTCTACAGGGTTATTTTCCCCAAAAATGGCGAACGCATATGGCTCAGGTGCACGGACGGCAATATAAACATGCCGGCTTTTATCATAGAATTTGAGGAGGCCGGGTGATTCCATGGAAGAATTACATATGCTGTTGGAAAACTTCTGGATACTCAGAGACGAAGACCGGGATGCTTATTACAGAATAAGGGATGCGCGGGAGCGCATGAAGCCCTTCCTGGAGGAAAAGCTGGGTTACAGGCTTTTGATAAACTCGCGAATGGCAAAGCTGGAGAAAGTGCCGGGCGAAGCGGAGCCCTGGATGGGTATCCAGGATTTCAAGGACCCAATGGATTACGCCTTTTTGTGTCTGCTTCTGGCTTTTCTGGAGGAAAAAGGGCCGGAAGAGCAGTTCGTGCTTTCGAATATAACGGAGTACATCCAGGCGGCCTATGCTGGCAATGAAAAAGTGGACTGGACGCTTTATTCTCATCGAAGGTCACTGGTGCGGGCTCTTGTTTTTGCGACAAAATACGGGATTTTGAAGGTGGACGACGGTGAGCAGGAAAGGTTTTCTGAGGACAGCAGCACAGAGGTGCTCTATGAAAATACTGGGATATCCGGCTATTTTCTGAGAAGTTTCGGTCGGGAGCTGGGCGACGATATAAGCCCAGAAACTCTGCTGGAAAGCGAACGTTTCGCCAAAGATGCGGAGCGGGGCAGTATACGCCGCCACAGGGTGTACCGCAAGCTGCTACTTTCACCGGCGGTGTACAGCCGGGGGCCAGAAGACCAGGATTTCTTATACATAAAAAATTACAGGAATACCATCCAGAAAGATTTTGAGGAAAACTTGGGTGCAAAACTGCACCTGAACAAGACTTCTGCCTTCGTGGTTTTCGAAGGTTCTTTTCAAAACAAGTCTACTTTTCCCGATGGTGGCAATATTTCGGACATAATTATGCAGGTGGCGGGGGTCATCAGGAAGAAGTTGGAGGAAGGAAAGCTTCGGGTAAAGCCCGACGATACGATAGAAATGCCGGAAATGGAATTTCACCGCATCATAGTGGAATGCAGGGAATTATATAAAGACGGTTGGTATAAATCTTACCGGGAGCTGGCTCCCGAAAAACTCATCCGGGAGGTGGCGGATGCGATGGAGTCGTGGAAGATGATTGAAAAGAACGAGGCTCTCCGCTCGGTTAAAATCCTGCCTTTGATGGGAAAGTTTGTCGGACAATACCCGGAAAACTTCAGGAAGGAAGAAATGGATAATGAAGAATAAATGGATGTTAAACAGGGCCGGGCTTATCAATTTCTGGTATTACGATGACGAGGAATTCGACTTTTCCGGCGGGAGACTGCTTCTTAGGGGAGCCAACGGCTCGGGCAAATCCGTAACCATGCAGAGCTTCATTCCCCTGCTTCTGGACGGAAACAAGAGCCCCGACAGGCTGGACCCTTTCGGTTCCAGGGCCAGGAGGCTGGAGGATTACCTACTGGGGGAGGAGGATGTAAACGGCGTCGACGAGAGGACCGGTTATCTGTATATGGAGTTCAAAAGACAGAATACCGAGAGCTACATAACCGTGGGACTGGGGCTGAAGGCCAGGCGGGGCCAGAGTTTGGATTCCTGGGGGTTCATCATACTGGACGGCCGCCGGGTGGGCAGGGATTTTAATTTGTACAAATCGGAAATAGGCCCCGACGGCAAAAAGCAGAAGGTGCCGCTGTCCAAGAGGGAGCTGAAGGCGAAAATTATGCCTGGCGGCGAAGTGGCGGAGACACAGAAGGAATACATGGAAATGGTGAACAAGTACATCTTCGGATTCAATACAGTGGAAGAGTACGACGAACTTATAAAGCTGCTGGTGCAGCTTCGAAGCCCCAAGCTTTCCAAGGATTTCCGACCAACGGTCATATACGAGATAATGAATGCTGCCCTTCCGGCACTTTCCGACGAAGATTTAAGGCCCCTGTCGGAGACCATAGAAAACATGGACGAGATTAAGGCGCATTTGGACGAGCTTTATAAAAGCCGCGGGGCTTGTGCCAGGCTAAAGTCTGCATATGATGCGTACAACCGCTTCGTGCTGTATGAAAAATCAAAAGCGCTGGTAAAATCTTACCAGGAACGGTTGGAAGTCATAAAAAGCCGGGATGCCCTTATGAAGGAAATCGAGGACCAGAAAAATCTGGAGGAAGAGCTGGCAGCAAAAATCGGCAACCTTCAGGCCGAGCAGGCGGCTTTGAAGCAAAAGGAAGAGTCTTTGAGGGACAACGACGCTTTCAGGGCAGGGCAGGCGCTGGCAAAAGAAAAGCAGCAGCTAAAGGACAGAAGGGCCACCCTTGACAAGAAGCGCTGCCAGCTGAATGAAAAAAATTCCCGTTTAAAGGAGCTGGAGAGGCAGATAGGAGAGGCTGGCCGCGAAAAGGAATCCCTGGAGCTTTTAATGCAGGAGACCATAAAGGATATGGAAAAGGCCGCACAAGTGGCAGACTTCATGGAGCACGATTTTTCAAAGGATGAGCTTCAGAAAGCTTACGGCAGCAAGTTTGATTTTACATTCTGGAAGAATGAGGCGGTAAAACATAAAAACAGAATAAAAAAAGCTTTGGATATCATGAAAAGGGAACAGGAAGAAAACCGGCGGTACGACAGGGCACTTCAGGAGCAAGACGCCTTGAAGAAAACGAGGGACGATTGCGAAAAGCGCCTGAAGGAATGGGAGGCGCAGCTGGATTCGGTTAAAGGCGAATATGTGGAAAAAATTTATGCCTGGTCAGAGACAAACGAGGAACTCGAGATTCAGAGGGATTCGCTGGAGGCTCTAGCACGCCTTGCGCTGAACTACGGGAATAAAATCGGATTCGAAGGTATATTGAAGGAAGTAAGAGTGTTTTTCGAGAACAAAAACCGGCAGCTTATGGACAGTAAAATATGCCTTCAAAACCGCAGGGCACAGGAAGAGGGGCTGCTCGGAGAAAAGAAGGCCGAGCTTTTGGAATGGAAAAACAAAAAAGATCCTGAGCCCGAGAGGCATCCCCAAGTGGAGCAGAACCGCAAAAGGCTCAGGGAGAGCGGTATCCCTCACGTGCCGCTTTATATGGCCCTGGAATTTAAAGATGATGTGGATGAGGAAACCAGGGGCAGGCTGGAAGCAGCTCTGGAAGACATGGGCCTGCTGGATGCTCTGATAGTGCCAAAAGAGCACCTGGAAAGGGCTATGGCGATGGACAGCGGCCTGTGCGACCGGTTTTTAGTTCCCGGAAGCTTTTCCATGAAGCTCAATGTGCTGCAGTACTTCGATGTGGCCGGTCTGGAAGGGGTATCCGTTTCCCGGGAAACGGTGGATGACGCTTTGAGGAACATCCTAGCATATCCGGAGGAAAACGCTACTTACGTGGGATACGACGGGTTTTTCGGCATAGGTGTGCTGAAAGGCAAGGGCAGAAGCGGTGAGAGGTCGAAATATATCGGTTATGAATCGCGAAAAAGATTCAGGGAAGAAAAGATTGCGGCTCTGAACCAGGAGATAGCGGAAATCACCGAGCGCATAAAAAACATTGACGAACAGATACAAGTAACGGACAAAAGGATTTCGCAACTGAAAAAGGAGTATGATGCCTTCCCCAGCCCGCAAGACATGGATGCGGCGCTGGCCTGCTGCAGGGAGGCGGCAGGAGAGCTAAAAAATGCGGAAAAAGCCCTGGAAAGCAAAAATCAGGAAGTAAAAGCGCTGCTTGATTTGCTTCAGGCCTTGAGGTCAGAGGTCAGAGCGCATACCTCGGGCATCCACATAAGGGCTGATGTGGACTCCTATGAAGAAGCCCTGGACAGCATGGAAGAATACGGAGAAAATCTGAGCAGGCTGGAGATAGTGTACAGCAAGGTGCTCTCCGCTGCGGAGAAGGTTTCTATACTCACGCAAAATTACGATGACGCCAGGAGCGATGCGGACGAGCTGGCAGTTGAAATCAGAGATATCGAAGGAGAAATCAATGAAAGCCTTGCCAGAATAAAAGCCCTGAGGGACACCATACAGGCTATGGGGCTTGCGAAGCTGGAGGAAGAGCTGAGGGAGTGCATACACAGGCTGGAGGAAATCCCCGAAAGAATAAGGGAAGCGGACAACCTGGCGACGGCTACGGCTACCAGAAGGCAGAACAACATGGAAAAACTGGAGCAGATGAATAAAAAGTTGGAGACGCTGAGCGCCGTATTCGGCATTTGCAGGAAAGGCTTTCTTGAAGAATGGAAGCTGGGATTTGTGAAGGAGCTGGGAGATTTGCCGGAAAGCGCTGCGGACGATGAAATATGGAATTTTTGCCGGAAGATTGTGAAGGACCTGGGAGCTTTTGCAGAAAAGCCGGGGATGGACCGAGAAAAAGTCACAAGGGCCCTGCAGGAAGCATTTTATATGAATCAGGTGGAGCTTTTGAATTACGGACCTGCCATGAGCTACCTTTTTGAAGATTCTTCCGTCCCGGAAAAAACTATGGTGTCCGGGCAAATCGACGAAGGAGCGATGGATGCCCTCCGCCATGCGGCAGCCATGCTCAGGCGGTTTCAGATTACGGCCAACCTGCAGGGAAAGACGGTATCGCTCTACACCCTGTATGATGCCATCGAGCAGGATATTTCGGACAATGAGGCGCTTTTGCGGGAAACTGACCGGAAGCTCTTTGAGGAAGTAATACTGCACAACGTGGGGAAAAAGATAAGAGCCAAGATTTTTAAAGCGGAGGATTGGGTTAAAGATATGAACCAGCTGATGTCCGAACGGGATACCTCCAGCGGCATTACGTTTTCGCTTCAGTGGAAACCGGTGCCAGCCGAAAGCGAAGACGAATTGGATACCAGGCAGCTGGTGGACATACTCAAATCCGGCGCCCAGATGCTCAAACCCGAAGAATTCAATCTTGTGACAAGGCATTTCAGATCAAAAGTGGACAGAGCAAGGAAAATCATGGACAATGCCGACAATACGGAGACCTTCCACCATATAATAAAGGATATATTGGATTACCGTAAGTGGTTTGAATTTAAGCTGTACTACAGAAAAGAAGGGGAGAGCCGGCGGGAGCTCACCAATCACGCCTTTTACAAGCTCAGCGGCGGAGAAAAGGCCATGGCCATGTACATACCGCTGTTTTCGGCGGTGTGTGCCAGGTACAATTCGGCAGCGCAGGATGCGCCAAGAGTAATTTCGCTGGATGAAGCCTTTGCGGGTGTTGACGACACAAATATAAGGGATATGTTCGGGCTGATGGAGGATTTGAATTTTAATTTTATCATAAATTCGCAGGTGCTATGGGGAGACTACGACACCGTGCCGGAGCTATCCATATGCGAGCTGGTGCGGCCGAAAAACGCAGGCTTTGTTACGGTCATAAGATATATATGGGACGGCAAAAAGCGCATGCTGAAATACAATGCGAATGAAGATGAGGCCCAGGCCATGGCAAGCGGGAAATGAGAGACGAATGAAAGAATGGGAAGGATATGAAGCAGGAGGACTTAAACTTTTTTAAAGAAAATAAAGCTTACCATCGGCTTTTTGAAGCCTTCAGGAAAAAATACAAGAGCTTGGGCCGCATAGGCGGCAGCGTGAAGCTTACAAGCCTGTCGCCGGAAGAGAAGGAGATGCTTATGAGCCACTTCAGGGAAAATTACGCAAAAAGAACCTCAGCCGACGTGAGCCTTCAGAAGTTCGAAGAATCCCTTAAAAGCACCAGGTTTGAAGGTTATACTTTGAAGGAAATTCTGGAAGCGTATTTTGGAGAGCCGCTGACCGGAAAAAAGGAAGACGAAGAAGTTTTTCGGGTTCAAAGGGACCGTTTTTTCGAAGGGCTCTTTGCCGTGTGCCGCAGCGAAGAGAGCAGGACCTGGCTCAAGAGCGTGTATGAGGGAAGGGCAGCTGGCGCCAGAGCTGTTGAAACCAGGCTTTCCAAGGAAGGCGACAGAGAGAGGCTCATCCGGGATATGGAGGATATCTTGCGGGCGCTTGACGATTTGCCTGTGAAGCGAAAGAAAAAAGAACGGCTGGCGGTATTTGCCTCAAGGATAACCCAGAACCCTCACGCCTTCGATATGGGCACCCCGGCGGGAAACCTTTTTTTCAGCGCCCTGCTTTCTGTGATGAATGCTGAAAAGGTAAAAGACAGCAGGGATAGGGTGGAGGTATACTACTCTGCAGGGATTTTGATGGATGAGATATCGAATTATGTTACTGTTTGCGGCCTTCGGGCTTTCAGGGGCGATGCTCCCGATCCGGTATGGCAGGCGGCCTATGAGAACGGTGAGGTTCTTCAGGTGCCCCTTTTGAATTTAAGCAAAATCGATAGAGTGATAAGCCCCATCGGAAAGGTTTTTGCAGTGGAAAACCCGGGCATTTTTTCTTCGCTCATCGATGCTGGCAAATCCGGAAAACCGCCGCTGCCCCCGCTCATATGCACTTTCGGCCAGCCCAGGATTTCGGCCTTTATTGTTCTGGACTTTCTGGCGGAAGGCGGCGGCGAGATTTATTATTCCGGCGATTTTGACCCCGAAGGGCTTCTGATCGCCGACCGGCTTTATGAAAGATACAAAAGCAACTTTAAATTGTGGCATTATGCCGTCGAAGATTATAAGAAGTGCCTTTCGCAAAAATCCATAAGCGAAAAAAGGCTCTCAATGCTGAAAAACCTGGCATGCCCGGAACTTGCTCCCGTGGCCCGGCACATGTTTGAAGTAAAAAGAGCGGGATATCAGGAACTTCTGATAGACGACCTCGCCGCGGACGTGAGTGAGTCAGGGGAAGGTTCTGATCTGACTCACTAACTCAGAAAGGAGTTGTTCCATTGCAGAAAGAAATACCTGACTGCAATAAAATAGCATACTCAGATCAAAAGTATAGCCCTGGTAAGGCTGCCCGGGCGGCCGCAATTATCATGGCCGCCACGCTTTCCAGCAAGATACTGGGTTTTTTTCGTGAGCTCCTTATCGGTGCAAAGTTCGGCGCCACAAACGTGACCGACGCATATCTTGTATCCCTTACAATCCCGGCGGTCATATTTGCCACCGTGGCGGGGGCCCTGGCCACCACCTTTATTCCGGTTTACTCGGAAGTGGCCGTAAAAAAAGGTAAAGGCCCTGCAGCAGATTTTGCCCGTAATCTTTTCAATGTAGTGCTGGTGATATCCATAGCCGTAAGCCTGACAGGCATTTTAATGGCAAAGCCTCTGGTGCGGCTGGTGGCCATGGGATTTAGCGGTGAAACCCTTGATATGGCTGTAAGTTTTACCCGGATTACCATGATTGTGTGCGTGTTTGTGGGCCTTTCAAATATTTTAACGGGTTTTTTGCAGTCCCATCAGCAGTTTGCGATCCCGGCCATCGTAGGCATACCGTATAATCTCATTATTATAACAGCCCTTCTGTTAAGTCCTGCTTTCGGGATATGGGGTCTTGTCATTGCTTCGGTTATGGCAGCCGCGTCCCAAGTGTTTATCCAGATACCAGAGGCTTTCAAATTAGGTTTTCGAATCGGTGGAGGAGTTGATTTTCACGACGAGGCCCTGAGGCGCACAGGTATTTTGGTTGTGCCGGTGGTTTTGGGGACCGGTGTAAGCCAGATAAACACCCTGGTGGACAGGATGCTGGCATCGGGACTGGCTGAGGGCAGTATAGCAGCTCTTAATTTCGCGAACCGCCTGAACGGTTTTGCCTTCGGGATTTTTACCCTATCCATAGCGACAGTGGTATATCCTACCCTTTCAAAACTTTCGGCGAATAAGGACATGGATGCATTTAAAAATGCTCTGGGAAGGGCGGCGGGTTTTGTCATCGCCATTGTCATGCCCATGACCGCAGGGGCCATTATTCTCCGAGTGCCCATAGTGCGGTTTCTTTTCGAGCGGGGAGCTTTTGACGAAAGGGCCACATTTATGACCGCCACGGCCCTCCTCTATTACTCAATAGGAATGGTAGCCTTTGGTCTCCGGGACGTTTTAAACCGGGGTTTTTACTCTTTGCAGGATACAAAAACGCCCATGATAAACGGTGCCATTGCCATGGTGATAAACATCATCCTGAACCTGATCCTGGTAAGGTTTATGGGCATGGGAGGCCTGGCTCTTTCCACCAGTATTTCCGCCATTGCCGGCACGGTGATGCTTTTTTACAGCCTGAGGAAAAGGATAGGCCCTATAGGCGGGAAGAAGATTATAGAAAGCCTGATAAAGTCAGGGATCGCCTCAGCCGTTATGGCAGCTGCAGTCCATTTTATCTATGGATACATGAGCGAGATTTTTACACCCGCCGGCATTGCCGGGCAAGCTATGGACCTGGGCGCGGCTATCCTTTCAGGAGCTCTGGTATATTTTATAATGTGCATCTTGCTGAAAATGGATGCGGTTTTCTGGACATTTTCCATATTGAAAAATAATTTAAAAAGGGTACTTTAAAAAATAGGCTTGTTTTTGAATGGAAGATATACATTAACCGGTGAAACCCATGGAAAAATAATTGTATGAAACAAAGACTTTATCGATTTATCATATATGGCATTGCCGGGTGGATGA
>JARRBK010000001.1 GCA_029982615.1 Tepidanaerobacteraceae bacterium
CTGATGCCGGAAAAGCAGTCAAGATATAATGTTTTCATGTGTTTTCGGGCGCGCTTTTGGGCGCTTCCTCGGCCTCCTTTTGTTTAGATTTTAGTTCTTATTGTTCTTGCATCTGTTCTTTTAAGTAGGCATTAGTCCTGTTTTTAGCCCCCCAGCTTGTTTATCTGGTGGGCGGCAAATCCCGCTCCGAAGCCGTTGTCGATATTGACCACGGTAACTCCTCCTGCGCAGGAGTTGAGCATAGTGAGCAACGCAGAAAGCCCGTGGAAATTGGCTCCGTATCCTACGCTGGTGGGCACCGCAATGACGGGCTTGTCTACGAGCCCACCCACCACGCTGGCAAGCGCTCCTTCCATGCCCGCCACCACTATGATCACCCGGGCCTTGTGCAGGACATCCATATTCATAAAAAGCCGATGTATTCCCGCCACACCTACGTCATAGAGCCTTTCCACCTTATTCCCAAAGACTTCGGCGGTAACGGCGGCCTCTTCGGCAACGGGGATATCGGAAGTTCCTGCAGAAACCACAGCTATAACACCTTTATTCTGCGGCAGTTTTTCCCGCTCTATCAGGAAAATCCTGGCATCATCATAGTATTTTGCGTCAGGGGCAATTTTTTTGATTTCTTCATAAATATTTTTATCCGCTCGGGTCCCCATAATGACAGAACTTTTATCCAGCATATGCCGCACGATTTCTACTATTCGAGGCAAAGTTTTCCCCTCGCAGAATACCACTTCCGGCACGCCGCGCCTCAAAGCCCGATGATGGTCAATCATGGCAAAGCCCAGGTTTTCATACGGTAGCAGTCGAAGGTTTTCCATGGCTTTTTCAAGGGTGATTTCATTATTTTTATATTTTTCCAGTATTTCTCTTATTCTTTCCAACTCTTCTCATTCCCCCATTTAATTTTTCCACAAGGCCTTTTGCTCACCTTCTAAAACTTCATTCATGCTGCCGCTCCTGTATCCCAGAAGGTCGAGCGTCACATATTTAAAGCCTGCCTGTTTTATTTTCGCCGCTGTATCCTCTCTAAGCTCTCTGTCAAAAAAGCGCTCCATATCCTCGGGTTGTACCTCTATGCGGGCGATGTCGCCGTGGCTTCTCACTCTGTACTGAGAAAACCCAAGGGCTCTCAATATTTCCTCTGCCCGGGCCACCCTTTCAAGTTTTTCCAGGGTAATTTTTTCACCGTAAGGAAATCTAGATGAAAGGCACGCAAAGGAGGGTTTGTTCCAGGTGGGAAGCCCCATTTCTTTTGAGAGGGCCCTTATATCATCTTTGGTAAAACCCGCTTCTTTCAGCGGGCTTCTTATGCCCAGTTCGGCAGTAGCCCGCATTCCAGGGCGGAAATCCCTGGTGTCATCAAAATTGGAACCGTCCACCACAACATTAAAGCCTTCCCTGCGGGCAGTATCCAGTAATTTGCCGAAAACCTCCTTTTTACAGTAGTAGCACCTTTCAGGTGGGTTGTCAGAAAATCCTGGAATCTCCAGCTCTTCAGTCTTGACTATTTTGTGGCGGACTCCAAGCATTCTGGCAAGTCTTTCGGCAGCCTGCAATTCCCACTCTGGATGTATGGCGGATTTTGCCGTAACTGCCAGCACATTATCGCTTCCCAGAAATTCCAGACATACTTTCAACAAAAAAGTGCTGTCCACGCCTCCAGAAAATGCCACCACTGCGCTGGACATGTTTTTTATTATTGATTTTAACCGCTGCAGTTTTTGTCCTAACCCTTGGCTTTTGGTCATTAATGGCCCCCCTTCTTCTATATAAAAATTCTTCCCAGGTAAAAACCAAGCCTTCCGGAGATGTCAAAAGGCACCGTTTACCTTGCGCCATCGAATTCTGCCACCAATCTATCCGCAAGGCGGCTGTATCGCGCCATGGCTTTGTTGTTGCGTATGGCTATTTGCAGAGCCTGTTTCGTGCCTACCAGTACCAGAAGTTTTTTTGCGCGGGTGACGGCGGTATACAGCAGGTTTCTCTGCAGCATCACGTAGTGCTGGGTGGTTATGGGCATTACTACCGCAGAAAATTCGCTGCCCTGGCTTTTGTGCACCGAAAGGGCATAGGCCAGGCTTAGTTCCTCCAGGTCCTGTGCCTGATAGATTATCTCCCGTTCCTTGTCGGGCTCAGCAAATGCCACCAAAACCCTACCCTCTTCATCTATTTTAATTATCCTGCCCAGATCGCCGTTGAACACTTCCTTTTCGTAATTGTTTTTAATCTGCATCACCCTGTCGCCTTCCCGAAAAACGGTGGAGCGAAAGCGCCATTCCTTTTTTACAGAATCCATCGGATTCAACAGCTGCTGAAGCTTTTCATTCAGGTTTATCACACCCACAATACCTTTTTTCATGGGTGTTATGACCTGGATATCTTCCATGGGGTCAAATCCAGCATAGGACGGAAGTCTCGTCTTGACCAAGGATAACACTGCATTTAAAACTTCCTCCGGCGATAGCACCTGTTCAAAGAAAAAATCCCTGCCCTTTACATTTAGGTATGGGAAAAGGCCTCTGTTTATTCTATGGGCGTTTACCACTATCATGCTCTCCCGGGCCTGACGGAAAATCTCGTCCAGCACCACCACAGGTACTCTGCCGCTGGATATTATTTCTTGTAGCACGCTACCCGGTCCTACCGACGGGAGCTGATCCTTGTCACCCACCAGTATAAGCCTTGCCCCAGGCTTCAGGGCTGAAAGCAGGTGGTGCATGAGAATAACATCAACCATGGATGTTTCATCCACGATAATCACATCTTCTGCTAGTGGTTCATCTTGATTCTTACCGAAAGTCATCCCGCCCTCTCCGTAGGCTTTGTATTCCAGAAGTCTATGTATAGTCCTTGCCTCATGGCCTGTGGCTTCCGCCATTCGTTTGGCTGCCCTTCCAGTGGGAGCTGTCAAAGCCACTTTGAGTTTTTGCCCTCTGAAAAACTCAATAAGTCCCTTTATGGTGGTGGTTTTGCCTGTGCCCGGGCCACCGGTGATCACAAGCACTCCCGAAGAAGCGGCTTTTTCCAGTGCCTCCCGCTGCTTTTTTGCAAGCTTAATGGCACATTTTTGCTCTATGAAATCTATGTCTTTGTCGGAAATTTCCAGAGGCTTTCTCATCATTGCCGCTATTAAAAATATGCGCCTTGCCACAGATTTTTCCGACACAAAAAACGGTGCAAGGTAAACGTCTTCTCTGCCCCAGGTCTTGTCCACAACTACATCCTGTTTTTCCTCCAATGCTAAAAGTGCCTGGTTTAAAGCTTCTTCATCCTCTATTTCCAGCAATTTTACCGCCCTGCGCACGAGCTCATCTTTTGGCATAAAAACGTGGCCTTCCTCCGCCCCTTTATATAGGGTGTATTTCAGGCCGGCGCAAAGCCTTTCTAAGGAATTCATCTGGATTCCCATCTTCCTAGCTATCTTATCGGCGGTCTTGAACCCTATGCCGTATACCTCATCTGCAAGTCGGTAGGGATTTTCCTGCAGCACTTCTATGGATTTTCCCCTGTAATTTTTGTAAACCCTTATAGCCACTCCCGGGCCGATGCCGTATTGCTGTAAAAACAGCATTATATCCCGCGTTTCCTGCTGTTCTCTATAGGACTCGGCTATCATTTCCATCCTTTTTTGCCCGATGCCGTCTATTTTAAGAAGTTCTTCAGGGGATGCCGCCAAAATATCCAGTGACTTTTCCTTGAATTTTTCAACGATTTTTCTTGCAGTAACCGGTCCAATTCCGCGAATTATTCCAGATGCCAGGTAGTTTTCGATATCTTTAACGTTTGCGGGCATAAGGCTTTCGTAATATTCCACCTTGAACTGGTTGCCATATTCTTTATGCATCACCCATCTGCCCCTCAGTTTCAGGACTTCTCCCACTTCTATGCAGGGAAAATATCCGACCGCCGTTACCAGGTCATGGTTTTGCTTTATGGAAATTTTCGCGACCGTGAAACAGCTCTCCTCGTCGTGGAAGGAAACCCTTTCCACTACACCCTCCATCTCTACCATACGCCCACTCCTAAAAGCCTTTTTCGGCAGTTTCGGGGTTGCTCTGCGTTAAATTGTACCATTTTTTCACACGTAGCGCAACATAGCCCTCCAATTTTCATCTTCTCGTTTTCCAGTGTCGATTTTCTGGACGATAAAAAAAGGAAAAAGCTCTTTTTTGTCGAATAGGGTCTTTGCAGGACATTTTTTTTCTTTTCTTTTTCTCGGATTTTTGCACAATTAGCGCCAGGTGTCGGGGAGGATTTACGTTGCATTTACGGAAAATATTTGTGCCGCTTTTTATTGTTTTGGGTACAGTTTTTTGCATTATGATTTTTAAAAGTCTATGCTTTATTCAGGAATATCCAGAGGATAAAACCACGCTGATTTTTGAGAATAAAATTTTCAGCGATAAACCCTTTATAATAGAAGATGGAAGCATCCTCGTATCATATAATATATTGAAAGAAAATCTTGACCCGTATATATACTGGGACCCTGAGGAAAACAGGGTTATCATCACCACCCGCAACAAAACGGTCCGTCTGAAAACCGACAGTCTCACTGCCATTATTAATACAAAACCCGTGAAAATTTCCTTCCCTGTTAAAGTATTGAAACAGCCCTATATACCAGCAAGGCTTCTGGAAGATTTATATAATATTGAGGTGCGTAAGGTTGATGAAAACAGGGTAATAATCGACCGCCGTCTGCCCGTCAAGAAAATGGGTAGGGCTATTGAAAGAGAAGTTTATATTAAACTTTATCCATCATGGTTTTCCCCAAACGTGGCAAAAATCCATGCGGGCGACAGCCTTGTTTTGTTCGATCTCAAAAGAGGCTGGTATCAGGTGAGGACCGATAATGGAATCATCGGTTACGTTTTAGGAAAAAAACTGGAGGTATATGAAGTGAAGAATAAAATATCTGTTCCTGCTAAGAAAATGCCTCCTCCTGTACGGGGAAAACTTAATATGGTATGGGACTATATCCACAGTGCAGATTTCAATATTCGCAGGGAAAAGCCGCCAAAGGGCCTGGATATAATTTCTCCCACATGGTTTTCCATCGTCGATGGCAAAGGCACCATTGAGAGCAGAGCCAATCTCTCATATATAGATTGGGCTCACAAAAACAACCTAGCTGTATGGGCACTTATAGACAACAATTTCGATCCAGAATTAACCCATGAATTCCTCAAAAGTTCTGATGCCAGAGAAAACATTATAAGGCAGATTCTCATGTATGCAGAACTTTTTCATTTGGACGGCATAAATATCGATTTTGAAAACATCAATATCGAGGACAGGCACCTACTGGTGCAGTTCATGCGGGAACTGGTACCCGTAATGCATGAAGCAGGCATTACAGTTTCCCAGGATGTCACTGTAAAATCGCAAAGCCCCAACTGGTCATTGTGCTATGACAGAGCAGAATTGGGTAAAATCGTAGATTATATGGTTTTAATGGCGTATGACGAACACTGGGCAGCAAGCCCCAAGAGTGGTTCAGTAGCTTCCATAGGATGGGTGGAAAAAGGAATAAAAAGCCTTCTAGAAGATGTTCCGCCAGAAAAGGTGATTCTGGGCCTGCCATTTTATACCCGAGAATGGGAGGAAAGCTCTGGCCCCAACGGAACGTCGGTGGTAAAATCCAAAACCCTTTCCATGACTCAGGCGCAACAAACTTTGAAAAAAAACAAAGCTAGGACATCATGGGATGAAAGTGCCGGTCAGAACTTCGCATATTACACAAAAGGTAATTCTGTTTTCAAGATATGGCTTGAAGACGAGAAATCCATTGAATTGAAGGCTTCACTGGTGAAAAAATACAACCTGGCCGGAACTGCAGCATGGAGAAAGGGATTTGAGGTTCCTGCCGTCTGGGATGTTATCTACAATGTGTTGAAGGCTCCTGTCCGAATGTAATTAACAGACGTCTTTGAAACAGGCTGCACTATTCCTTTTCTCCCGCTTTGCCCCGAACACAAGAACCGTCTTCGCTTTTTTACCGAAAAAAGGCTGCAGCGGGTTAAAAAGCCTCTATTTTGCGCTTTCAGTAATAAAATTCAAAAAAAAAAGACCCTTAGCAATCTCAGGGTCAACACCACGAAAGAAAGGGGGGCATAAAAAAGAACTAAGGGGTAAAACTTTTGAGAAGAAATAGGGCTTTTACATTTATAATTATAAACGGAATCGTAATAAATTGATATCACACGGTTGTCCTAATTTTTATAGTAATTTAGACCCATTTCGACGCTTTTTTTGCGATTTAGAAAAAAATGTCACTTTTGTTTTTCGTACGATCAGTCAAATCGATTATTAGTATTAAAGGTCCATCTATATATTTTAAAACCTCCTGCATACATGCCTTTGCAGACAAATCTGGTAGCAGCAGGGATTTCAACCCTGTAAATTCAAAGGATAATCTCTCCAGAATTGCCGCTGTCTCGTCTGAAGAGCCGCCGTCCACAACCCAGAGTTCTTTTTCACCATTGTTATGATAATGCCCGTAAAAGCTTCTTACAATGCCTTCTATCTTATCTTGGGCGTTTTTTACAATTATCACTGTTTCAGGACATATTTCGATTTTTTTTAAAAATGCTGAAGAGATTCCATAATACAGCCCCATCGAACCTAAAACGGCAAGCATAGAAATCAATATGATTTTAGCATCCAGCTGCACGTTCAATCCCCCCATCCCAGCTATATATTCATTTTATTCGGATGGGGGCAAAGCCGTTACTACACCAATTTATTCTTCAATGCAAACACCGCTACCTGAGTGCGGTCTTGCAGATTTAATTTTCTCAAGATACTGCTCACGTGGTTTTTTACAGTCTTTTCGCTTATATTGAGTTTGCTTGATATCTCGCTGTTGTTTAGACCATCGGCTATGTAAGCCATCACTTCCTTTTCCCTGGCTGTCAGCGGTTTTTTTGCTCCGACCACCGGCTGAGTCATACGGTTGTATTCTGCAATCAACGCCCGGGTTAGGTTTGGCTGGATGTATGCTTCTCCTCGGCTGGCGGATCTTACCGCATCGATCAGCCCCTGCGGGTCTATATCTTTTAATATGTACCCCACAATTCCCATTTTTATTAGTTCAAGAAGATACTCCCTGTCATCATATATGGTAAGGATTACTATATTCGTATTTATCCGTTCTTTTTTTAAAATTTTTGTAACCTCGATGCCGTTCATTTTAGGCATATTTATATCCATCAACACTACTTGGGGCTTTTTTTCCATTATGACTTCAATGGCAGTAGGCCCATCTGAAGCCTCCCCAACCACTTCGATATCTTTTTCCATTTCCAAGATTTTTCTCAATCCCTTGCGCACCAGCACATGGTCGTCTGCCAGGACCACTGAAATTTTTTCCATCCAATTTTTCCCTCCCTCATTTTTCTTTAACAGGAATTGTAATATATACCTTTGTTCCCCTGCCTGGCGCAGTTTCGATGTGCACTGTACCGTTTAAAAGTTCAGTTCGTTCCTTTATGCTCAAAAGGCCAAACTTGTCATGCATGCCGCTAAATTCTGACGACGTATTCAGCCGGAAGCCGCTGCCGTCGTCCATAATTATGAGATTCACCCTGCCGCTTTCCACCTCCAGTTTTATGATTGCATTATTTGCACACGAATGTTTCTTTATGTTAGAAAGAGCTTCTTGAATAATCCTAAAAAGAGTCACCTCTATATTGGAATCGAGCCTCATTTTATCTCCAAAAACCTTAAATTCTGTATTTATTCCCGTATCCTCCTGAAATTCAGAACAAGATCGCCTCACTACTGCCTCAAGGCCGAGGTCATCCAAAGCCGACGGCCTCAAGTTAAAAATAATTTTGCGAAGTTCCTTGAGAGAGCCTCTTACAATTTCTTTCAGCTCTTTTAGCTCCTGCCTTGCCTTATCCATATCAATGTCAAAAAGTTTTTCGCATATTTCTGCCTGGATTATCACATTGGCCATGGTTTGAGCTGGACCGTCGTGTATATCTCTTGCTACCCGCTTTCGCTCTTCCTCCTGAGCTTTTATTATTTGCGAAGCAAAATTGCGCTTTTGGGAAACATCAATAAGCTGACCGGAAATGTTTTCCAGATTATCCTTTAAAAAGCTTAAAGCAACGCCTACTTGCATGGTTAAGTGTTCTGCATGATTCAGGATGGTCATCATGTTTTTATAGTTTCTCTCCAGGTCGTCTCTCTTTTCTCTAAGCTGCACTTCCCTTTCTCTTTCCAGAGATAGCCTGACCTGTATATCCCTGGCTTCTTCATAAGCAGCTTTTATATCCTCTTCGCTGTACTTTCTAAAATCCCGGCTAACCATCATGAGTTTGGCTCTTGCAGCTTTCTCTTGCTTTTCCAATTCATCGACTTTTTTTATGGTCTCAGTTATCTTATGCTTAATGTTAAGCATTTCCCTCTCGAGCCTTTCACATTCCCGCTTCGAATGTTCGGCTATGTTGAAAATTTCATTCTGGCCCTTTTCCACAGCCTCTATCGTAGAATCAATTATTTTATTAAGCTGTCCTATATCCAGCTTGCTTTTTTTCAGGCACATCACCCCCTGCTCAGATAATATTCGACAAAAACCGCATATCTCCTTCTATCTTACAAAAATAGCAGCCATTTACAGGCTGCTCGCTTGTTTCCTCAATATTTCCGCTTTATCGGTCCTTTCCCATGCAAGGTCCAGATCGGGCCTTCCAAAATGTCCATATGCCGCTACTTGTTTATATATGGGCTTTCTCAAGTCCAAGTCCCGAATTATGGCTCCAGGGCGCAAATCAAAGTTTTCTTCAATCAGTTTACGTATCTTTTCGTCGGAAATAACTCCTGTACCAAATGTATCCACCATAATTGAAACCGGATGGGAAACTCCTATGGCGTAAGCCACCTGAACCTCGCACTTGGACGCCAATCCCGCCGCCACTACATTCTTTGCCACATATCTTGCGGCATAGGATGCAGAGCGATCCACCTTGGTGGGGTCCTTCCCAGAAAAGGCTCCTCCGCCGTGCCTTGCATAACCTCCGTAAGTATCCACTATGATTTTCCTGCCGGTCAGTCCTGAGTCTCCATGAGGGCCGCCCACCACAAACCTGCCGGTAGGGTTTACATATATTTTTGTGCGGCTATCCATCAAGCCCTCTGGAACCACTTTTTTCACAACGTGCTCTATTATGTCGGATTTTAAGGTCGACAATTCCACCGACGATTTGTGCTGGGCAGACACCACTATCTTGTCCACTCTTACGGGCTTTGAGTTTACATACTGAACTGTCACCTGGGTCTTGCCGTCAGGCCTTAAATACGTCAGCAGTTTGCTTTTTCTGACTTCCGCCAGCCGTCTTGCAAGCTTGTGAGCCAGGGATATGGGCAGAGGCATGAGCTCCGGCGTTTCATCTACAGCAAACCCAAACATCATGCCCTGATCGCCAGCTCCCATCCTGTCAATATCATCGCGTGCTTCTTTGGCTTCTCTCGACTCATAAGCATTTTCAATTCCCATGGCAATGTCGGGAGACTGTTCGTCTATTGAGGTCAACACGGCACACGTGTCGCAGTCAAATCCAAATTTTGCTCGGGTATATCCTATCTCTCTTATGGTTTCCCGAGTAATTCTTGGAATATCCACATAACAATTTGTGGTAATTTCCCCCATCACCATCACTAGACCGGTGGTAACAGCAGTTTCGCAAGCCACCCTCGCGTAAGGGTCTTCCTTTAAAATTGCATCCAATATGGCATCTGAAACCTGGTCGCAAATCTTGTCAGGATGGCCTTCAGTAACAGATTCTGAAGTAAACAGAAAATCCTTTCCCATTCTATACCTCCTTTTTTAAATTAAAACATCATTCAAACGCATCGGGGTTCACCCTCATGTCAAAACCATTTTTCATGTTGTTGAGGGCTACCCTGAGACTTTCGATAATCATTCTCTGTATAAACGGATGGTAGTAAAGCGGAGTTATATTAATATGAAAAAGCGCAGAAAGAACAATTTTCACCAGTTCTTTTTGACCCGCCCGGACGAGAAAATCAGCTGAAAGTTCCAGCATCCTGCTAATCATGTTAATCTGAGGCTCAATCAGTTCCTGGGTGAATTTTGCAAACAGCTTTTCTGCTCTTTGCCTGCTCATTTTTTTTATAACGTAGCCTCTTTTTGATTTATTCTCATCTGCATAATCGTACACCCTAGGCTCTGCAATGAACCAATCATCAAATATCCTGTAATTGAACAGGTCAAAGGTTCTTTTAAAATACTCCTCATTGTTCAAGATATCCTTTGTGTCAAAACCCTCAAACGACGGCTTATAAGCTGCTGGGCTCAAGTTATAGTTCTGCTCCAGAAGATGTTTCCAGAAAAAAAACTGATATGGTATTTCAGTCCCACTTTCTCGATTGCGCAAAAGAGCATCCCTTATGATTGCTATAGCGTAATCCATGTCACATTCAGCTATGAGAGTAGTGCTGGAAAGTTCTTTGACTGAAGCATTGAATTCCCGCGCAGTTATCTGAGGCACGCCCCAGCAATCTTTAATTCCCGATTGCACATTCAGCAGCAAGTTCATCGAGATAAGTTTCCGGGGCTTCAAAGGGTTTTTCCATGCAATCCACAGCGCTCGGCTTCCGAGACCGTCTATGGATGAGATTATTATTTTCACCGGTTCAGAAAGTTTCACAGGGACCGGTGTTATTTCCATCTGCACTCCGCTGAATTTTAGCCTCTGGATCTCTTTCTCAACAATTTTCTTTAACCGATCGTCATTTATTCGATTTGATAATTTATTGAGCGCAAAAAGGGACTTTCCAGACTTTATTTTTCCTAAAGCTTTCACGGCTTCCTGTGCCAGCGGAATATCATCCATCATGGCGATAACCTCTAGAAGCCCCACAGCTCTCTCGTCCTTCAGGTCTCCAATATCCCTCACATAAGCTAGTTTCATTTCCAGCGAAAATTCTTCCATGTCATCAAGTATATATAATATTAAAAAATAATCTTTTTCAATGTCCTCCAGCATCTCAGTGAGGGATTCGGAAGCAACACCGTCAAAATCCTTCATTATTAAATCCAGGGGAAGCTCTCCCGCATCCACTCCGTAATGGGAAAGCACAGTAAGAATCCTAGCCTTTACCTTGTCAGATATTTGCGGCATAATGAGTATGTCCATAAGCGGCGGTACCACATCGTAGTTATTTGCATACTCTAGAGCATAACAGACGACAGGGGCCAGGCCTTCGTCATTTTCCCTTAGTTTGGAAAGGCAAACCTGAACAACTTGTTCACCCATGCTGAAGAGCTTTTTCATGGATTCATTCATCTGCCATACTGTATATTCCTTGTCTTTTAAAGATTCCAGAAAGTCCACTATTTTTCTCTTATATAAAAGTCGGTAATCGACTTTAGATGCCTTTTCAGAGACCCTTTTCTGCATGAGCCACTCCTTCCTTTTCAGCGAAATGCCACTTTGTCTATTATATTACAATTATTTTTTTTATGCAATGCCGCTTTCTTCTTTTCTGTTCTTTCCTTCCTGCCCATAGCAGCGCACATAAAAATCCTTCAAGCGGCACACTTCGCTCAAGTTTAGAGAATAGGGCTGCCCTAATATCTTTGATTTTATAAATATTTCAGCAGTCTTCTCCACCATCAAACTCAGTTTGAAAGCTTCCTCCAGGCAACTTCCCACTGTAACAACCCCATGATTTGCCAGGATAACGGCATTCCTGTGTTCCAGGGCAGCCACTACATTTTCGGCCAGTTCCTGGGTGCCGGTAGGAGCGTATTTTGCCACCTTCACCGGCCCCCCTACCATTGATGCTATATCTTCCATTATGCACGGTATTTCAGTTCTGGACGCAGCACATGCACTGGCATTTATGCTATGGGTGTGAATAATAGCTTTTACATCCGCTCTCGCCCTATATATAGCTGCATGCATCGGCGTTTCTACAGAAGGCTTCTTGCTGTTATCAATTGGATTGCCCGCAAAATCTACAGCCACGATGTCCTCAGGGCTCAGCGTATTATAATTTAATCCGCTGGGCGTGATAACAAACAAATCCTTGTCTTCTTCTCTGGCGCTCAAATTTCCCCAAGTGGCCACCACAAGGCCTTCTTTTACAATTTTTTCTCCGTATTCTACCACCATTTGTTTGAGTTTGAGTAGCATGAAATCACCTGTCCCATGGTTTTCTAAATTTTTTAACCCAGTTATTTATGCCATCCTTGCGCTCTTGAGTTCTTCGCCACACCTGCAGCTTCTTTTTTCAGGTATGCGCATTATTATATCATACAGCAAGTCTTTCAATTTTCCGATATTTTCATTAAAAACCTTCATTACCATCTCATGGCTCACCGGTTCTATGTCAGGGTTTCCTTCAAGGCCAACGTCGTAGTCTGTTACGAGAGTAATATTGGCATAGCATATTTCCATTTCCCGCGCAAGAACAACTTCTGGATACTGAGTCATATTTATAACTTCCCAGCCGCGGCCGGAAAATTCCCGACTCTCTGCCCTGGTTGAAAACCGCGGTCCCTGGACAACAACTACAGTGCCTCTTTCGTGCACAGGCAGACCTTTTTCCTTTGCCGTTTCAATGGCTATTTTGCGCAGTTCCGGGCAGTACGGTTCTGCACCGCCAATATGTGTGGTGATGGGCCCATCGTAAAAAGTATCTTTGCGCCCCCAGGTGCGGTTTACAAATTGATCGCATATGACAAAATCTCCAGGCTTTACATGAGGCTGCAGGCTGCCCGACGCACATGGCCCCAGGATCCTGGTTACCCCCAGCTGTTTCATGGCGTATATATTGGCACGGTAGTTTATCATGTGGGGGGGAATGGTGTGGTGCCTCCCGTGCCTCGGCAGAAATGCCACTGTCTTGTCTCCTATTCTGGCAAGGGATATTCTCTCGCTAGGCGGTCCATATGGAGTTTCCACAGTTATTTCTTTTACATCATCCAGGAAAGAATAAAATCCTGAACCGCCAAACACGCCGATATCGGCTTTGAAATTCATTAAAATCATCTCCTTAAACATAAAATTAATACATCTTTTTGCTATAATGATATTATAACATTAACTTATGATAAGCGTAGTTATATATACACATATTTTACTACTTCCTGCAGAAAATTACACCACTTTATAGCAGAATATCCAGTATTTTAAGATTTGCCGCCTGATTTATGCGTATTTTTTCTATATCCTCCCTGGTGTGAAAAATTCCATCTGGCGGGACAGGCCACTCTCCACAAATATCAGCGCTGATAATATCCTTGGCTTTTTTAATAATTTTTATAAAATCCAAAAGCTCTTCCAGTTTCAATGACCCCTGATCCCAATTGGTATAAGCCTCTCCCGAAACGAGTACATCCTTGTCAATGCTTATATAAACTGGTTCGGAATATTTCATCAGTTCTTTCATTACACCCGACACTTTTTTCTCATGGGGTATATTTTGGGGGAAAAACACCACCTTGCCGTCGGACTTTGAATCGGAAAACATCTCATCCCTTACGTTTTGCCCCACAATTATACATTTCTTCACCTTTCCACTATTTAAAGCCGCTCTGACCCATGAACCACAGCTAATGGTGCCAGGCGGGGCTTCCATCATGTCCGAATGGTGGTCAAAAAGTACCAAAAGCGGTTTTGTATGCAGTTTATTGAGAAAGTGCAGACAAAGGTGGTGAAAATCTCCGGGCCCCAGGAAGCAAACCCCGGGCTTTAGATGATGAATTCTGTGATAAAGTCCCATAAAATCTTTTATTTCTCCACAGAACCGCACTCCTCTTACATCTTTTAAATCTACAACTGCCGACGCCTTTTTCATCAACTCCTCCTGAAATACCATGCCTGTACCTGCATCGATAATATTCACCGTCTTCAGGTTCATAAGACCACCTTCTAATTTTATGCATTTTTCTGCATGGCTTTGATTAACTGACATTTATATTCGACAGTTCATGGCCTTTTTCCTTTGCATACAAAATAAAAATTCAGGCGGGTTTAACATTCCCGCCTGAACCCAGAGTTTGGTTCAACTGAACCTATTTTTCAGTTTTTCCATTACCTGAGGCATGGTCGTATACTCCATCTCGTCCAGCGGAAGCCGGTGGGGTTCAAAAGGCCCCAGGCTCCGCATATAATCTGCCATTTCCAGAGCCTTATATCTTGCCCTGTCATAAGCCATATCGGCAAAGAGGTCCTGCGGCCCTATTAGCTTTCCATCTGCCAACTGGAATCCCAGCGCCACCACCCTTGGAGGCCCGTCAAAGCGAGTTGGAGTCGATTCTTTTTGCGAAACTGGGACTATAGGGCCAAAATGAGAACCGCGCATCCAGCCCGCCACCAAATGCGGCCTGGCAAACGGCTCCAGTGCCTCCCCCACGGCAGGTAGCCCATTCTGGCAGCGCACTATAAGCACTGGGTCGTCTTTTCCCACATACCTTCCTGCCATAAGGTTCATCCGCTGGGTGGAAGACGCCGCAGCTATTTCGCCGTCTTTGCGGAAAACGGCCCTGACTGCATACCTGTTGGCAGCTCCCAAAAACACCAGCATATCATAAAGTTCTTCCGGGCATGAAAAAGTAACTTTTTTGTTTTCAATCAGGTCAAGAATTTCAAATATAAAACCATCATGCATCTTGGGGTCTATAATCAATCCGATGGTGTTGAAAGGGTCTGCAAACATTTTGTAAAGCGGCAGATTCCACGCACCAGGCTCGGTTTTGTCCGCCATGAACACTATAACGGGTTCGCTCGGACGTTCTTCAAATTCCATCTCCGCCAATCCCGGCCCCATACCTTTAATATTTCCAGAAAAGGCATCTGAAAGCAAATCCTGCCCTGCTCCGTAAAGTTTCATTTTTTTAGCAATTTGAGTGCACGAAATAAACGTTTCCCATGCCAACCGGTGTATGTTTTCATTGTCTACGCCATTTCTGTGGGTCATTATGAGGTTTATATCATCGCCCACACTGGTTACTTTGAAATCTTCCAACAAACCTTTGCCTTTTTCCCCAAGAGCCTTCTCGGCTTCCTGCAAGAGCTCCGGGTGGACGCTGCTGTGGCCCACAAAACCACCGATATCTGCCTTGATTACCGATAATGTGATTTTTTTGCTCACCTAAAATACCCCCTAATCTATATTGTTGCTCATAATTAATGTATAACTAATGGCTCAATGTGCTATACTATATATTTATTCTACAAAAATAAAAACATTCCTGCTGATTTTATAAAAATTTTTTATCACAATGATCATCATATATATCTTTCTGTCGTAATTATTGTAGCATTTATAGAAAACGAACTGCATAAATTTTTTAGAAATTTGGTGAATAAAAAAACCGCTCCAAATTGCAGGCAGCGGTATGTTTTCTTGAAACATTAAGGCTTCTTTTTTTGCCTAAAAGCAATCTATAAAATAACAGCATTTAAAATTTCATCCACAGTTATATCCGAATAAACACCCGTACTTCCCAATTTTTCGGGCAGTATAAAAACAATCTTGTCATCCAAATTCTTTTTGTCCAGGCTCATGCTTTCAATAATTCGTCCCAAATCGGGCTCATGCGGCATTATAGCTGGCACTGCAGATTTTATCAGCCCTTCGATTCGAAAAAACGTCCTTTCGTCAATTAGTCTCCTCGAGAGGGCTAACTTTGCTTCAAAAATCATACCCAATGCCACCGCCTCACCATGCAGCAGAGTCCCATACCCGAAAGCCGCTTCCAGTGCATGGCCGATAGTGTGGCCGTAATTCAAAATCCTGCGAAGTCCCCGTTCAGTTTCGTCTTTGGATACAATCTCGGCCTTAATCTCACACGATCGCTTTATGGAGTAAACCAGGTTATCGGTGTTGCATCTTAGCCCATTTATATTTTGCTCCAGCCACCTGAAAAAATCTGCATCTTTTATAATCCCATACTTTATGATCTCTGCCAGACCTTCTTTGAATTCCCTGTCGGGAAGGCTCAACAGCACGCTCGTATCAATGATTACAAGAGAAGGCTGGTAAAAGGCCCCTACAATATTTTTGGCCCTGGGCAAATTCACCGCCACTTTGCCTCCCACGCTGCTGTCCACCTGGGCAAGAAGTGTGGTGGGGACCTGGATGTAACCTATGCCCCTCATGTACGTGGCCGCTATAAAACCTGCCAAATCTCCGACAACTCCGCCGCCCAGCGCCAAAATTGCGGAACTTCTGTCAAGCCTGTGGTCGAGCGCGGCATCGTAAATTGTTTGGGCCATTGCAAGGGATTTGCTGGATTCTCCTGCGGGCACTCGTTCCACATAAACTTTATATCCTGCATTTTCCAAGCCGGCTGCCACCCTGCCCGCATATAATTTATACACATTGTCATCGGTTATAATCATTATTTTTCGGCCGGGAAATTGCCGTTTTACGAGGTGACCGACTTCGTCGATTAATCCGTCCCCTATCATTATATTATAAGACCGCTCGCCCAAGTCTACATCTATTATTTCCATAAGCTCACTCCTTACTGCTTAGTCGCAAAATTTAGTGATTAATCCTATATCCCGCATCCAAAAGCTGATGCTCATAATTCTTAAAATTGTTTCTCATTTCCTCCACGCTGTCTCCACCAAACTTTTCCACCACTGCCTCCGCCAGAACCCACGCTAAGGCTGCTTCTCCCACAATGCTGGCAGCTGGAACCGCACATATGTCAGAGCGTTCAATGCTAGCGAAAAAAGGCTCTTTTGTCTTGATGTCCACGCTTCTCAGAGGCTTGTACAATGTAGGGATGGGTTTCATGGCAGCCCTCACCACCACCGGACATCCGTTGGTAATTCCCGCTTCCAAGCCTCCAGCGTTGTTTGTTTTGCGAAAGTAACCTCTGTTCTCATCATAAAAAATCTCATCATGTACCTCTGAACCTTTTTTTCGGGCAGCTTCAAAACCCATGCCTATCTCAACGCCTTTTACAGCTTGAATACTCATGAAGCTTGCGGCAATGAGGCCGTCAAGTTTTCGATCCCAATGGGCGTGACTTCCGAGGCCCACTGGCACGTTTTCCGCTACCACTTCAAACACGCCACCAAGGGAATCTCCTATATTCCGGGCTTCATCTATGGCTTTCATCATCTGTTCTGAGACCGACTCATCTATGCACCTCACAGGGGACTTATCGGCTCCTGCCAGTTCCTCAATGGAATAGCTTCGGGAAGTTAAACTCACACTGCCTATGGAAACCACATGGCTCATTATGCGCACTCCGAATGCCATAAGAAGCTGCTTTGCCACAGCTCCCACCGCTACCCTTGCGGCTGTTTCCCTGGCGCTGGCCCTTTCAAGCACATTTCTTATGTCATCCTGGTTATATTTCAATATGCCCGCCAGATCCCCATGGCCCGGTCTGGGCTTTGTGACAGGCTGCAGCGTTCTGCCCTTCCAATTGTCATAATCCAGATTTTTTATCATGAGAGCAAGAGGGCTGCCTATGGTCCTGCCTTTTATAATACCGCTTATTATTTGCACCTCATCCTTTTCTATTTTCATCCGCCCGCCCCTGCCGTAACCCTGCCTGCGCCTCTGAAGTTCTTGGTTTATTACGTCTTCGCTTATAGAAAGATTTGCAGGAAGCCCTTCTATTACTGCTATCAGCGCTTTGCCGTGAGACTCGCCCGCTGTCAAAAACCTTAACATCACTATCCCTCCGTGTCTTACTTGTAAACAGTTTAACCGGCATTCTGCCCTTGCCTTGCGGTTTTCGGATCTGGTTTTACCATCCTCCATGCTGTTTTGTCCACATATCTTCCATTTGTGGAAGTAACCGCATTTAAAAAAATCTTTTCCGGATCGCCGATACGTTCGGAAGGAATGGAAAACCAAATCCGGTTTTTGTACACATTAATCGCAATCGGATGTTTGAAAAAGGCTCTCTTATTCTTTTTCATAACAGCTGTCGCCTTGAAATTCCTTATTAATACCTTCATCCTTGTAGTATCCTTGTTTTTATACAAAAATAGCGCATTAAAAATATAATCCGTATTCTTTGCAGCATTTCCACGGGTCTCAATGGCAAAGAAGTAATCTTTTCTCGAACGAACCATACCGAGAGCCTTTAAATCGTCACTTCCCTCCAGCCTGAGCAGCGGATTGTCCATAATGCTGGCATAAACAACTTTATAGGGAAGTTCCTTTCTGGATTTGAAATCCGGCACTTCATCTGTATATTTATAATAAGCATCCTCATATGTTCCGAAAAGTTCGTTTCTCCTGACAAAAGCATCAAGAAAGACACCCATAATCTTAAACTGGGATTTATAATCCCTCATGACCTTTTGTTTAGCTCTTTCAGCTTCAGCATCTATCCTGTATATGTGCCATTTAGTTCCAACATTTTCCAACGAAAGAGGTGGGTAAAGCCCCGCCGCTGGGAGCAGAGCCCAGGGTTCGGGCCACTGATAGTGATGGACAAGATAAGAATACATGTGGGCTTTGTAATCGTGCAATTCTACGGTGTATTTCACAAAAGCGCCCACCGCCCAATGGTCGTGATGCATATCATCGGGGTCCGGGTAAAAAATATCGGTGGGTTTATAATTATCAATTATCTGCCACAGGTCTTTCACGAGGTTTTTCCCACAGTAAACCGCATTTTTGTCATAGCTGTTATTGTAAGGGGTCTTGGTATAACCGTTCCGGCTCAAATGTGGGTTGCTGTAATCCCAGTTTTGATCCCAAAGGCTATTTATGCTGCCGTCGGCATAACCCAAAAAAATTATATCGTTCACAGAAAGGCCCAAGTGCCGCATTGCATTTGCGGTTTCCTGCTGCCTTATGAGTCCCAGTTTAATGTAGTCTTCAGGCTTTATTGTTTTTGGCCTTAAGTTTTCCTTTACTGCTCTTTCAAATCCGTCGCCGTTTGTAACTAACACAACCTTTATCTTTTTACCCTTCCTTAGCTCAGTATATATCAAGCCGCCCATTCCCAAATTTTCGTCATCGGGGTGTGGAGCAACGATCAATATCCTGTTGCCCAATTTTATTGGTGAGGTATACAATTTGTCTCTGCTTCTTTTTACAGCATATCCCACATTTGTACAAAAATATCCAAATACTCCTATGCTATAAAAAAGGATGAAAATAACTATGGTAACCGTTAAAAAGTATTTTTTCCTGTAGAACGCATATTCTCGGCCCATAATGTATCTCCTTTATATATTGATGCCGGCCGTAATTTACATCCTGTCTTATTCTGCTTGAAGGTTTTAGTATAAAAAGCCGCTTTCCTGCCGGAGAGGGCTCTGGAAGAGGCCTTGGTTTTTACACCCAAATCATATGAAAAATTATATCATTTAAGAATTCATATGTAAAGAAAAACGGCTTTTTCAGCCGTTTCAAATTCCCGTCGTCCTTTTGTATAGCCACCTTGCAACCCATCTTGCAGTTATATTAAACAAAAGCACAATGATTATCAAAACTGCGGACGCGCCATCTGCTATCTGCCTGGCATCAGGAGCCATCCCTTCACTGTTAACTTTCCATATGTGCACCGCAAGAGTCTCAGCCGGGCGGAATAAGTACAGAGGAGAATTTGAATTAAAGGGATTCCAGTTGGAAAATTCAAGGGGCGGTGTGGTTATACCGGCAGTGTACAGCAGTGCTGCAGCTTCACCAAACACGCGCCCCGCAGTGAGTATAATGCCCGTCACCAGGCCGGGAATGGCTGCCACCAGCACCACATGCACTATGGTCTGCCACTGGGTAGCTCCCAGGGCAAGAGAGGCTTCCCTTAATTCATTTTTGACGCTTCTTAATGTATCTTCTGATATCCTTGTCATAACTGGTAGATTGAGCACCGTAAGCGCTAGAGCGCCTGACATTATGGAAAAGCCCCATTTTAAAACCGTCACGAAAAATAGCAGGCCGAAGAGACCTATGACTATGGATGGAAGGGAAGCCAGGGTCTCTGTACAGATCCTGATTATTTTAGTCCAACGGGTTTCCCGGGAGAACTCGGCAAGGTAAATCCCCGCGCCAAGGCCTATGGGTATTGTAAAAATCATGGTAAGAATGAGGATAAGAAAGGAGTTGAATATTTGGGGCCCTACACCTCCGCCTGCCCTGAAAGCACTGGGAGGACTGGTAAGAAAATGCCAGTTGACGACCCGTAAACCATGGTATAAAATGTATCCTACCAGAGCTAATAATATCATTGTAACAAACAGTGCCATTGTACAAAAAACAAAAGTAGCTATTTTATCGCTTGTTCTGGCATTTATCATCTCGCTGCCCTCCTGCTTTCAATCAACCTTATGAGCATAATAAACATAAACGAGATCAGCATCAACAGCAGTGCAATGGACCAAAGCGCATCGTTCCACACGGTACCCATCACCGTATTGCTCATTTCCATGGTTATTATACTGGTCATGGTGTGCATCGGCTTCAATAGCGAATCCGGCATCCTGACGGCATTTCCTATAACCATCTGTACCGCCAGCGCTTCTCCGAAAGCGCGGGCAAGCCCAAGAACCACGCCCGTCAAAATTCCCGGCAAAGCCGCGGGAAGAAGCACCATCCTTATGGTCTGCCACCGGGTAGCTCCCAGTGCAAGAGAGGCTTCTCGTATGTCTTTTGATAGTGTTTGTAGGCTATCAGTGGAAACACTGGCTATAGTGGGAAATATCATGATGGCAAGCACTATTGCACCCGCCAGCAAACTGAATCCAAGACCACCGATATGGTTTCTAATGAAGGGCACCATTACGCTGAGGCCTATCCAGCCATAAACCACTGACGGTATGCCTACGAAGACCTCGATTATCGGCTGAAGAATTTTACGGCCCCAGCCGGGTGAAATTTCAGACATGAATATCGCTACACCTATGCTAAAAGGGGTTATTAAAATAAGAGCGAGGAGAGAGACTGCCACAGAACCCGCAATAAAAGGCAATGCGCCGATAAACGGACCTCCCTCGGATTTCGGAGCATCCGGGCGCCATACTGTGGTAAACAAAAAATTTCCGATGGAGGCACCGTCTATGATAAAAGTTGAAAGGCCTTTTGAAGCGATGAAGATTATTATCGAAAGGGTCGTCAGTATAATAAAAGTTGCACACAACATTGTAAAACTCTTGCCAAGCTTGTTTATTATCTTCTGATCAGCCATTTCCGGTCCCCTTTTGAATTTTGTCCCATTAAAATCATAACAAGTTTACATTTAAATAATGTTATTAAAATGTTAAGTTTATGTAAATTTTGAGTAAATTTCAATGTGACATCTTAATGCTTTGCCATTTAAAAGCCCAGAGCATTCGGCTTCTGGGCAAATTTTTTATTCCCACTCAATCGTTGATGGCGGTTTTGAGGTAATGTCGTAGACTACTCTGTTGACCCCCGGAACTTCATTGACTATGCGGGTGGATATGTTATCCAGGACATCTGCCGGCAGCCTAGCCCAATCAGCGGTCATGCCGTCTTCACTTACAACAGCCCGTATCGCTACCGTATACGCATAAGTGCGTTCATCTCCCATTACCCCAACGCTCCTTATATCCGGCAGCACCGCAAAGGCTTGCCATAACTGCCTGTAAAGGCCCGCCTTCTTAATCTCTTCATGAACAATGGCGTCAGCCTCCCTCAAAATATCCAGCTTTTCTGGGGTCACCTCGCCCAGCACCCTTATGGCAAGGCCGGGGCCGGGAAAGGGCTGTCGGTATACTATGTCTTCCGGAAGGCCCAGCTGGGCCCCTATCTTTCTCACCTCATCCTTGAATAAGTCCCTTAACGGCTCTATGAGTTCAAATTCCACATCCTCTGGAAGCCCCCCCACATTGTGGTGGCTTTTTATTACAGCTGCGGTTTCAGTGCCGCTTTCAATCACATCAGGATACAGAGTCCCCTGAACAAGGTAATCTATTTTCCCGAGCTTTGCCGCCTCGCTTTCAAAAACCCTTATGAACTCCTCACCAATGATTTTCCTCTTTCTTTCCGGATCTGTCACTCCTTTCAGCTTATCCAAGAATCGATTGGAGGCATCTACAGCTATCAGATTGATGTGAAATTTATCCCTAAAGGTTTTCTCCACGCTTTGAGCCTCATTTTTCCTTAAAAGGCCGTGGTCCACGAAAATGCAGGTAAGCTTGTCCCCTATAGCCTTATGGGTAATCAGCGCGGCTACAGAAGAGTCCACACCTCCGCTTAAAGCGCACAGTGCTTTTTTGTCCCCTACTTTTTTTCTGATCAGTTTTACCTGTTCTTCAACAAAAGCCTTCATGGACCACGTTCCGCTCAAACCTGCCACACCGAAGAGAAAATTGTTCAGGATCTCTCTTCCCCTGGGAGTATGGACCACCTCGGGATGAAACTGCACTCCGAAAAGATTTTTCCCGTTACTCACAGCCGCATACGGTGTGTTTTTTGTATGAGCCAGTGTCATAAACCCCTCCGGCAGGGCGAGAATAGAATCGCTGTGGCTCATCCATACGATCATTTTTTTCTCAAGCTCCCGGAAAAGCCCTCCGTCTTGATCCACAAAGAGCTCCGTCCGCCCATATTCCCTTGCCCGGGCTGGCTCTACCCTGCCCCCGAGCAGGTGGCACATGAGCTGCATACCGTAGCATATCCCCAGGATAGGGATCCCCGTCTCGAAGAGCCTCCTGTCGCAAATTGGAGCATTTTCAGAGTATACACTGGCTGGCCCACCGGAGAATATGATGGCTTTAGGCCGCTTTTTCAAAATATCCTCAAGCGGGGTTCTGTACGGCAGGATTTCGCAAAAAACATGAGCTTCCCGCACCCGCCGGGCTATAAGCTGGCTGTACTGGCCGCCAAAATCCAGAATGATGACGTTTTCCTTAATATCCGGCATTAAAAGACCTCCATTTCAGATGTATAAAAATAATGCTGAATTTTATATTTTTAACTTTTTTATTATATTATCCCATAAAATTTGAAGCTTTTCCCCAATAAACAGCAAAAAATTAATTCATTTGACAACCCTTTAAGGGAGCACTGCGTGCTCGTATGCATTCGGATTAAGGATATTGTTTTTTATGCCATTTCAGAAAAACAATATAATGCATTTTCGGTTATTAACATATCCATTTTTACATCATGTTCTTCAGTTGGAAGGTTGTCAGTCACCTGCATTTCGAAGGCAACGGCAATTTTTTTAACCTCCGGCCGGAGCTTGGGCAAAAAGCTGTCATAATACCCCGCTCCATAGCCCATGCGGTTTCCATTTTTGTCAAAGGCCACGCCCGGAACCACCACCAGGTCTATTTCTTCCGGCGAAATGCCTTTGTCTCCAGGGGGCTCCGGTATGCCGAAAGCGCCCGGCAAAAGATCATCCAGCCCTTTTATTTCCACGGCCAAAAGCCCGAAGCCTTTTTTCACTTTGGGCACCGCCACCCTTTTCCCTTCCGCCAGAGTTTTTGTGATGGCATCTCCGGTTTTAACCTCGTTTTTTGCATCCACGTAAAACATAATCGTATTTGCTCTATGAAATTCCTCAAGAGAGAAAAGCCTGGACATGATTTTTCCGCTTTTTTCCATTACATCTTCTGCGGCAAGCTTGGAACGAGCTCTTAAAAATGTGCTCCTCAATTCTTTTTTATTATTCATGGGATATTTCTCTTCTGTCACGACATAAGACCTCCCCCGCCTTCATCTCTGTGTACTTTAATTTACAATATGCGCCATATGTCTTTCTCCCTTTTTCCTGCATTCTTGACAAGTCTTATTTCGGGCAGAATGCCATTTGAATTTATGACGGCCAGTTTCACACTCAAAAACAACAAGAGATTCTCGGCAAACCTGCCTCCCGACGACATCGTATACGAAGTAATCTATTAAGCAAGGGCTATCGATACACTCATCAGGGTATTTTAGCTTCCATAATTCCCATACTCTTCTCCAGGCGCGGGCATTCATATTATCTATATATCCATATTGATAGCAAAAAATGTCAAGAAAACTTGAGAGCAGTGGAATTGAAGTTTTCATTATACCTGTTCTCAATGCTACTTTGATTGTATTTACATCACTAGCCACATCTAGATAATCAAAGTTTTTTATATCATCCCAAACCTTCAATACAACCATATCTCTAAAAACATATCGGCTTTCTTGTTGCCGTATCCAGCTCCACGTTCTTTAATAAGAAAATTCGCTCCTAACTTCCTGAACATTAAGTTCTTTATTTAAATCCAGGCCCATCTCATTTAAAATCGATTTAAAAAAAGCAGTAAAGTTTTCCATTTTTCTCCCTTCAAATAAAAACACTTGCATGATTTGAAAACCAATGGGTACCGTTGTACCACCACCTACAAACTGATCTAACACTGTTTCTCCCGGCTATGAATACCGCATAATTATATTTCTAGGTATATAAGGAGACCAGTTGCCACGATACTTTCCATTATGTGTTGCCCATTCTCCCCTATCAGGAAAACTCCAAACCGTAGTAGTTTCCAGCTTAAAATTTTCCGGTTGCAAGGATTTTTGCCTTTTATTTTTATACTCCGTCATGTTTTGCTCCTTTATTTATATTAAAATACTGCACATCTACCAGCCACTCTTTCTTCGGCAGGAAGGTAATTGGTTATTAGAAGTTCATTAATATTCCCCCTGCCATTTCCCTTACTGTTTATTGCTCGCTTCGCTTTAACCCGATAAATGTAATAACCTTCATAGAGTATATCAAAAAAATCATCATGGGGATTTGTGTTCTTCGGATCAGAATTGCTTAGGATAAGTTTAGCGCCTCTAGCATCTAAAAATCTGTAGAAATCTGCCAACTCTTTTTGATGCTTATCTGTAAAATCATCTTCATGATAAGCTGTAAAGCTCGAAGTGGAGCTTATGGGACGATATGGAGGATCAAAATACACCAGCGTATGTCTGTCAACATAATCTGCGCAAGTTTTATAATCTTCACAGGTTATGGTAACATTTTTAAGTAATTTACTTACCGTCAAGAGGTTTGATTCATCACAAATAGTAGGATGCTTATATTCACCTGCCGGAACGTTAAACAGGCCATCCCGATTAACCCTATAAAGGCCGTTATAACAGGTACGGTTTAAAAATATAAAAAGGGCAGCTTTTTCTATATCAGCATCTTTTTCATTTTCGTGGGAGGTTTTCAACTCATTAAATCTATCCCTTACATAATAATAATATTTTTTACGATCGCCGTATTCTAAGGATAAATAGTTATGCTCATATATTTTTAAAATATCAATTAGTTCATTTACATTATATTTTAAAACAATATAGGCGTTTATGAGATCGTTATTTAAATCATTTATATATATTTCTTTTAAATTGTAGTGTGTTAAAATATCGAAAAGCACGGCACCACCACCCACGAAGGGTTCACAGTACTTGTACACGGTATCACCCAGTTCTTCAGGATAGTAGCTCCGAATAGTACTTAAGAGTTGACTTTTGCCTCCAGCCCATTTAACAAACGGTTTTGCCATTACAATATCCTCCGAGACAGAATTTAAATTATCAATCCAGAAACATTATACCATAGCGAGCAGGATTTATCATCTTATCAAAAAACCCTGGTCTACTTTATATTGAAGCCAGGGTAAAATTATGCATTTTCTTTTGCGTATTTATTTCATTTTTACCTTCATAAGCACATCCTGACCTTTTTTACATATTTTTTCCTTTTCCTTCGGAATGTTTGAATATATTAAGCATTCAGATTAATATTCAATATGCAGCAGTGTTTCATCCTTGAGTTTTAATATGTACTCCTCATTTATAATCGTTACTCTGTTTTTCTGTAAACCTTAATTCCGATTGCGGCAAAAATCAATAAATATATTATTAACACTAGAATGTGCATAACTATTGAATAACCATAATTTATGTTTCTAAGTCCTTGAGTTGTATGGGTAAGAGGCAAAAAAAGTATAATTTGCTTTAACAAATAAGGCATTTTTTCTATGGGAAAAAATGTACCACACAAAAACGCCATTGGAGTTATGATAAAATTATTGAATTTACCCATATCTTCATGAGAAGTCACGACAAGGCCTGACGTAAAGCCTAGAGCAGCAAAAACAAGGCAATTAAGCATAGCTACCAACATAAAACAACCATTTACTTTAATATTTGTTTTAAACAAAAATGCCAATAAAAGTATCAATACAGCAGAATACATGCCTCTAAAAGCACTCGCTAGAATTTTGCCAAAAGTAAATTCCAACGGGCTTATAGGAGCAATTACAAATTCTTCCAATGTCTTTTCGTATATTTTTGCGATGTTAATAGAATAAGCCGCCGAGCTAAAGCTTGTCGTCATAGTAGTAAGTGCAATAATACCCGGGACTATAAAAGCTATATAATCTTTTCCCCCCACTTTTATTTCACTGCCTATCCCCCATCCAAAAGCAATTAAATACAAAGTAGGAGAAATCATATTGCTAAAAGTAATGCTCCAAAATTTTCTTTTAAAAAAAATGTACTCTTGCCATAAGACGGTCAATATCCCCATTTACTCCATCCTCCGGTTAGTGAGCTTTAAAAATACATCTTCCAAATTCGTCTCTCTTATGTTGACACTACTACTATGTAATGCTTCAGCCCTTTTAAATGCTTGTTCTCTTGTGGCAAAAAATTCTCTTACAGTCTTGCCGTCAACAAAATATTCCAGTACAAAGCTCCCTGCTTTCTTTATTAAATCTTTAGGGTTACCCAATTCAACCAAAACACCTTCATTCATAAGCCCTACCCTCTCACAAAGCATTTCTGCCTCTTCAATGTAATGGGTGGTTAATACAACAGTTAAATTTTTTTGATGCAAGGTTTTGGCTAAGTCCCATATCTTTCTTCTTATATCCGGATCCAAGGAAGCTGTAGGTTCATCCAGTATTAATACTTGAGGGTCATGCATCAGTGCTCTAGCAATCATTAACTTCTTTTGCATACCGCCAGATAGCTTTCTAACCTCTTCCTTACTCTTCGATGCAAGTTCAAAAAAGTCCAGCAATTCTTCAATTTTCCTCTTCCTTTTTTGAACAGGAATTTTGTAAAGGCGGCCATGGAGCTCTAAATTTTCCCAAACAGTCATTTCCCATTCTAAATTTATATACTGCGGTACCACTCCAAGTTTTCGTTTTACCAAAGAATTGTCTCTACTGATATGAATACCATCAACAAACACCTCACCCGATGTGGAAGAAGTTAATGTACAAAGTATTTTAACAACACTCGTCTTACCTGCGCCATTAGGGCCTAACAATCCAAAAAATTCCCCTTTAGAAATATTCAAACTTAAATTGTTGACTGCCAAAACATTGCCATATTTTTTCGTTAAATTTTGTATAACAATCAACCCATCTGCCTCCTTATAAATTCTGCGGTAGTATGTCTTTTTTCTTTTGATCAGTTTTCTGTCCAGGCTGTAAACTTCGTCAAGAAAGAAAACATGGCAGTCGATGGAAACCTCGCAATAAATATTCATCCCTGCTCGGGTGTGCAGTTACATTCTCGCATACGAGTTTTATAAAATTTGTAATTAAATACAAATTCTGCATTTGACATGCGCCTAGATATATCATAATATTAATATATAATATTAATATTTAAAGAGGGCTAAAATGGAAAAAGAAGAATATAAAAACAAGCTGGCCAGGATAGCAGAGATATTGAAGGCAATAGGGCATCCCGCAAGGCTTTGCATCATATGCAAGTTGATGAACAAGGACTGCAATGTTTCAACCATGCAGAACTGTCTTGACCTCCCCCAGTCTACGGTTTCCCAGCACCTGGCAGTTCTAAAGTCCAGAGGAATCATCGAAGGCAAAAGGAAAGGCGTGGAAGTAATTTATTCCCTCGCTAACGAAGATGTAAAGAAGATTATTAATGCTCTTTTCGACCTTGAGGAGCTTTCAGATTGAATATAAGCAGGCTGCGGTGATACCGGTGCAAAGTTGGATATAGTGAAAAAACAGTGCAATAACGCATGTAATGAATAGTTGCTCAGCAGTGCTGGCGGGCAATACTTTCCACTGCCCGCTTCAGGAGCTTCGGAGCCACATTCAGGGAATAATCCAGTTCAAGCCTCTCGGTGTATTTGTGATCGTCCTTGCCCGAAGGCCCGATGTTCAATACAGGAACATCCAGTTTTACCAGATCATCTATCGGGATGTCATAAATATGCCCCCATCCGGGCATTTGATCCGACAATGATTTGAGTTCTTCCATCTCACCCTGAAATCCAAAATAGCTAAGATCGGTAATCCCCGCAAAGCAATTCACTACTTTCATATCAATGCCATATTCTTTTTCCGCCACATTCACCACTTCATCGACAGCTTTTAAAACCATTTTTTCCTTCACGGTAGCCCCGGAATTTCTGCGGTGAGGGTAATAAGGCGGCAAAAACCCAATCACTATCATGGGGGCCTTGTGGGGATAAAGTTTCAGCAGTTCTCCCACCAGCGACATAGCTTTTTCCCTTTCGTCAAGGCTATCCGGCAGAGAATCCAAAAAGCTTTTCACATATTCCGACATATTTCCCGGGAAATCCCGCCTTACCTGTTCCAAAAGCTCATGATATGTAATTACCTTTTTCTTCCAGAGTATATCAACATTTTTGCCGGTTTTTTCGGAATATACCGAAGCAGCCTTTTTTACGCGTTCAATGGCCATATCGAAAGCTTCTCCCGCTGCTTTTTTCATGGATTCCAGAATTTGAAGCGGCGTTCTGGACACCGTAAGGAGGTTATAATAAGCCACTGCCTTTTCCGGGAGCGTTACCGAATAAGATTCCCTCAAATCCTTAAGCTTCAGGCATGCAGGCGGTGGGAATATATTTTTTTCATCCCTGTCTGCAAATTCTGGATTTGCTTCCAGCACTAGGTTTAAACATGAGACCAATAGACTTGCATTCAAGCCCCCCAAAATATTCCCCTACATGGCTTTCTTTTCCTACCACATAAAAAAAGGGCATTATTTTCCCTATTGTTCCGGTAAATATATAGCGGTATCTGTCATCTGCAGCCCCTGGTCCTGACGGCTCGCAGTTAATGGCGACAGCATAATCGAGCTCGAATTTATCCCTTATTTGAACAAGATGAGAGAGAGCTTCCCTCATCCCGGTGGAATTGTTTTCCTCATCAGGCACCGCAAGAAACATTAGGTTTAAACCGAGCTTTCCCGGATTGGATGAAGCCTCAGCCATCAGCGCCATCTGAATGGCAAGGCCGCATTTCATATCCGAAACGCCCCTGCCGAAAATATAATTCCCCGATTCCAGGTCCCTTTTCGCCTCTTTCGGAAGGTTTTCTCTGTAAAGCCGCCGGGTATATTCCATCGGGTCAAAGGCATATTGTTTTAAAACTCCAAAACATTCCACATCCACCACATCGTAATGGCCTGTCAAAATTACGGTCTTTTTTACCGCAGGTTCAGCTTTTATGAGTGCAAAGACTGTACTGCGGCCCAGAGATTCCTTTTTTAAAGGAAGCAATTGCAAATATTCGGGATGAGCCTGAAAATATGCAAGTGATGCCAGCTTATGATAAATCTTCTGCGCCATCTCGACTTCGCCGGAAGTCGCGGAAATGCTGGGAACGGCTGTAAGCTCCAGCAACAGCTTAAATATGCCTTCACGGCTGTTTTCAATCAATTATCTCACCGCCTTAAATTACTTTTCCTTAAAGGCAATTGTTTATTTTCATTGTAACATGCGGTAATCGGATGTCAATCCTGTTGGAGGAAATATACGGGACATATGATCACAAAAAGGCAGTGTAAAATTTAAGTAGGTGCTCAAGAAGGAAAAAATTGGCTTGTGAGAAATTAATTAATATAGTTATAATAATACTAGTCGACAATAAAATAGCAAAACAGGTGCTCGAAAAGAGAGAATAGGGAACCGGGTGAAAATCCCGGGCGGTCCCGCCGCTGTAAGCGGGGAATGTTCCTTCAAGAGCCACTGGTATCTCACCGGGAAGGGGAAGGAATGTCGTGATCCGCAAGCCAGAAGACCTGCCTGTTTTGGATGTTGCCTTTCCACAGTGGACGTAAAGTCACACAGGAATGATGGTAAAGTTCCTGGATACAAGCTTTTTGTATTCAGGAACTTTATTTTAATTTTATATTATATCATATCAGGAAAGGGGGATTCTTTATGGAAAAACTGCAAAATACAGTAAACAAAATCGCGCCTTTAGACCGGTCAGCTGCAGAAAAAGCGTCTCTAAGGCTCGACTCGCTGACCAAACCTCAGGGCAGCCTGGCATTTCTCATTATAGAAGCCGCAACCCGCATCCAGAGCGAAATGGCGACTTTTGAATCTGCGGGTGTATCCGGAAAAATTATCGATGCAAACAACAAAGACGCCTTTGGCGCGGATGAATGCAGATGAATTTATTCAGACTATTGCATCCGAATCAATCCATTTTAAAATTGATTTAATCAATCACAGGTGTTATAATGGGATTGTGAAAAATTTATCATGATGCTGCTGCATCATGTCGATGGAGGGATTTGGATGCAGAAGAATTTTTTATCGCCTGTTGAAATTGCGCACGCCACCATTGCTACAGGTATCAAGAAGGCTGAACTGGCTTCTTTGCAGATGATTCTGCTGGGTTTTTTCGCAGGAGCCTTTATCGCTTTTGGAGCCAACGCTGACATAATAATAATGCAGACTTTCAAAAAAATAGATGTAGGGCTCGCGAAATTTTTGGGCGCAGCGGTGTTCCCAGTAGGCCTTATGCTTGTAGTCATAGCCGGAGCTGAGCTTTTTACAGGAAATAATCTTATGACCCTTGCCTTATTTGATAAAAAAATAACCATATTGCAGCTTTTAAAAAACTGGCTCCTGGTGTACGCTGCAAATTTTTTAGGGTCCGTTTTCATAGCATATTTGGTTTCAGCGTCGGGTTTGCTGACCGGCACTGCTGCTGAAACCGCAATAAATATAGCAAAAGCTAAGCTGTCTTTAAATTTCTTCAGCGCTTTTTTAAGGGGTATCGGTTGCAACATGCTGGTGGTGCTGGCTGTATGGATTGCCACGTCTGCTCAGGACATCGCTTCCAAGCTGTTTTCATGCTGGTTCCCCATAATGCTTTTTGTGCTGTCCGGTTTTGAACACAGCGTGGCTAACATGTTCTTTCTGCCAGTCGCCAGATTCCTTGGGTTTCCAGCATCATGGAGTAAAATATGGTTTGCAAACCTCATCCCCGTAACTCTTGGAAACATCATAGGAGGCGCCGTAATAGTCCCGTTGGTTTATTATATATGCTATGTCCTTCCGGAAAGAAAAAAAGATTTTTCAAGCTTTCGGGCTGCATAGGATTTTTAAGCAGGCACAGGAAAAGACCCGCCGTAACCGACGGGTCTTTTTGCTTCGCCCTTTATTGTATTTTTTAATACATATCAGGATTGGGCATTGGAGGCGTTTTTTCTTTTTCGGGAATGTCTGCCACCACGGCTTCGGTCGTGAGCACCATTGCTGCAACGCTGGCCGCATTCTGCAGCGTAGATCTTGTTACCTTTGTGGGGTCCACTATGCCCTTCTTGATCATATCTCCGTATTCTTCGCGGAGAGCGTCGAAGCCAATGCCTTTTTCGCTGGCTTTCAATTTTTCTACGATGATTGAACCTTCGAGGCCCGCGTTGAACGCAATCTGCCTTACGGGTTCCTCAAGGGCTTTTCTGATGATTTCGACGCCGACTTTCTCGTCGCCTTCCACATTTAATCTGTCAAGGGCTGGAAGGGCATTGATGAAAGCGGTGCCGCCGCCCGGGACAATACCTTCTTCCACTGCCGCTCTTGTGGCGGAAAGAGCATCCTCGATGCGGTGTTTCTTTTCTTTAAGTTCTGTTTCGGTGGCTGCTCCAACCTGGATTACGGCTACGCCACCAGCAAGTTTCGCCAGGCGCTCCTGCAGCTTTTCGCGATCAAAGTCGGAAGTGGTTTCTTCGATCTGGGCTTTGATGGCATTGATGCGTTTCTTGATTTCTTCCTTGCTTCCGGCGCCATCGACGATGGTGGTGTTTTCTTTGTCAACTCTGACTTGTCTTGCCTGACCCAGCATATCGATAGTAGCGCTCTTGATGTCGATTCCCAGTTCTTCGGATATGACCTGGCCGCCGGTCAGGATGGCAATGTCCTCCAGCATGGCCTTCCTTCTGTCGCCAAAGCCCGGAGCCTTCACTGCCACGCAAGTGAGGGTGCCGCGCAGCTTGTTGACCACAAGGGTAGCGAGAGCCTCGCCTTCCACATCTTCGGCGATAAGGAGGAGTTTCTTGCCCTGTTGAACAATCTTTTCAAGGATGGGCAGCAGGTCCTGCACATTGGAAATCTTCTTGTCGGTAATCAGGATGTATGGATCGTCGAGAACGGCTTCCATTTTCTCCGTATCTGTTACCATGTAGGGGGATATGTAACCCCTGTCAAATTCCATACCTTCCACAACTTCCAGGTTGGTTCCCATGGTCTTGGATTCTTCGACGGTGATGACTCCGTCTTTCCCGACCTTTTCCATGGCGTCAGCAATTAGCTGGCCGATCTCTTCATCAGCTGCGGAAATGGATGCAACCTGAGCAATGGCTTCTCTGGTTTCGACAGGTTTGCTGAAAGTCTTGATTTCATCCACTATGGCCTTTACGGCTTTTTCGATGCCTTTCTTCAAAATCATGGGATTGGCTCCAGCCACCACATTTCGCATGCCTTCATGGATGATAGCCTGAGCCAGCAGTGTAGCGGTGGTTGTTCCGTCGCCGGCTACATCCTGAGTCTTGGTGGCGACTTCTTTAATGAGCTGGGCTCCCATGTTCTCAAAGGGGTCTTCCAGTTCAATTTCCCTGGCGATGGTTACTCCGTCATTGGTAATAGTGGGAGTGCCAAACTTTTTATCTAGTACCACATTGCGGCCTTTGGGACCTAGTGTTACTTTTACGGTGTCGGCAAGTTTGTCTATACCTTTTAACAATGCCCTGCGGGCATCTTCATCAAACTTTATTTGTTTTGCCATTTCAAAATCCCCTCCTTAAATTTTAAATTTATTGTATTATGGCAAGAACATCGCTCTGTCTCAAAATAAGGTACTCTTCGTCATCAATTTTTACTTCTGTGCCTGCATACTTGGAGAATATGATTTTATCTCCAACCTTGACTTCAAGAGGCACTTTCTGACCGTCGATTATTTCACCGCTGCCTACCGCCAGAACTTCACCCTTCTGGGGTTTTTCCTTGGCAGTATCTGGCAGAACGATGCCACCCTTGGTCTTTTCCTCTTTCTCAAGAACTTTGATGACGATGCGGTCACCTAACGGTTTGATGTTCATCTATACCCCTCCTTTTAATTATTAGCTGCTCCTGCGTGCTGTTAGCACTCGCATTTGACGAGTGCTAATCACATGATATATCTTATACAATGCTGGTTTTAAAATCAATATTCTCCTTAGATATTATCCCCTGAAAATATGTTATATCATAGCATTATATGGATATTGATTCTATTTTCGTGAATTTTCTCCATGTTCCTTTTGTTTTTGAATATATCATTGTAAATTACTAGCTTACTACTATATTTTTCCCATCCAGCTAAACATTATACATTCTTTATTTCAGTAGTTGAGTATATCTGGTCTTATTCCAGCACCATAAATACAATTTGCTTCCTTTTCATGCTATAATCTTTTCCAGGAAGCTTCTAGTCCTTTCGTGCTTAGGAGCTTTAAAAATATTGAGGGGCACATCTTCTTCTAATATCCTTCCGCAGTCCATAAACACCACCCTGTCTGCCACCTCTTTGGCAAAACCCATCTCGTGGGTTACCACCATCATGGTCATTCCGTCCTTTGCGAGGTTTTTCATTACATAAAGCACTTCTCCCACCAGTTCTGGGTCAAGAGAGGACGTGGGCTCATCAAAAAGCATCACTTTTGGCTGCATGGCCAATGCTCTGGCTATAGCAACCCGTTGCTTTTGGCCGCCGGACAAGCGGGAAGGGTATACATCCTTTTTGTCTGCTAAGCCTACCTTATTTAGAAGGTCCATGGCTATTTTCTCTGCATCTTTTCGATGCATCCTCTTTACGGTCACGGGACCTTCCATAACGTTTTCAAGCGCTGTCATATGAGGGAATAAATTAAAATGCTGAAACACCATACCAATCTCCTGCTGCAGTGATTTAAACGATCTGCTTTTGGCTTCCAGAGGCCTGCCTTCCACAAAAATTTCGCCCTTTTCAGGCCGTTCCAGGTTTTTAATACACCTCAAAAGCGTGCTTTTGCCAGAGCCGCTGGGCCCAATGATGACCACTACTTCCCCGGAAAACACCGTAAGGTTTATATCTTCCAGCACTTTTAAGTTCCCGAAGGATTTATACAGATTTTTTATTCTAATCATAGGAGTTTTCCCAGCCGCACCTGTCGAAACTTCATTCATATAACGAGAACCTCCTCTCCATCTTTCCGAATATTACAGTAAAAACCGACGTGAGAATAAGGTAATAAATCCCAGCCATGGTAAACACTTCTATGGGCTTAAAGGAATTGGCGTACATCTGTTGGGCTACCCTCATCAGTTCTACCATGGCAATGGTGGAAACTAAAGATGAATCTTTCAAGAGGGCTATAAATTCATTGCCCATGGGCGGAATCAGCCTTCTATATGCCTGGGGAAGTATTATCCTCCTCATGGCCTGACCGTACGTCATGCCCAGAGCTTTCGCTGCCTCCATCTGGCCTTTATCGATGGATTGAATGCCGGCCCTTATGATTTCAGCCACGTAGGCGGCAGAATTTGCGCTCATGCCCAGCACCGCAGCCACGAAAGGAGGAAGGTTTACCCCTATGGAAGGCCCGCCGTAGTAAATGGCAAAAAGCTGCAGCAACAGCGGAGTGCCCCTCATCACATAGATGTAAAACCCTGCAGCCCTGGAAAGCATTACATTCGAAGAAATTTTCATAAGGGCTAGCAAAAGCCCGATGAAGGTCCCGAATATAATAGAAAGCAGAGTAAGTTCCACTGTGGTTACGGCTCCCATTCCCAAAATAGGTATAAGGCTTTTCATATATTCAAAATCCATTGGTCCACCTCAAAATTCTGCGATTAGTTTAATTAAATTAATAAAAATAAGTTCGCCCTTTGAAATCTCAAAGGGCATAGCTTTTGAAAACGGCGTCTGCACTCGCATAAAATTTTCGCCAATTTTTTTATCCAGCAATGTGGCACATATATTTCAATCGGCAAAAGCAAAAAGTTATGGGAAGTCATCGCGATTTTAAAACTTTACATCTTCAAGGGTAGAAATATCCTCTCCGAACCATTTTTTCGAAATTTGAGCCATTGTGCCGTCTTGCTTCATTTCCTCTAGCACCTTCACAAGGGCTTTTCTCAACGCTTTATCCTCTTTTCGGAAAGCAATCCCTATGGGTTCCTTTACCAAGGGAAAAGCAACTTTGAACTCATTGGGCCTTTTGGTCATGTAGTACCGCCCCACCAGTTCGTCCACCACTATCGCCTGGGTCCTGTTGTTGGCCAAATCGAGAAATGCTTCTGTAAACTTGGAGTATTTCTTGAGCTCTTTTAGGCCTTCAATCTTTTTGGCGGCTTCCTCGCTGGTGCTGCCCAGTTGGGTTCCCACAATTTTTCCCTTCAAATCCTCCTGTGTCTTTATGGAATCATCTCCGGCCCTTACTACCACCACCTGGGCTTCGTTGAGATACGCTGGGGAAAAATCCACCTGCTTCGCCCTCTCAGCGGTCATGCTCATGCCAGACCAGATGATGTCGAACTTCTTTGAGTTCAACGCCAAAATAACCCCGTTCCAATCGGTAGGTATCCACTCGGCTTCAACGCCCAGCCTTCTGGCAGCTTCTCGTGCCAGGTCGATATCGTAACCCACCAGCTGATTTTTTTCATCCCTGAATTCCAGGGGTGGGAAGGCATCATCGATTCCTATGGTTATCTTTCCGGCTTTTTTAACCCTTTCCAGAGAATCGTCCACAGTTGCATTGGCCGATTCGTCGGTTTGACTTTGTTCATTTTGGGCTGCCTGCTCCGATGTGTTTGTCCCGGAAGACTCCGCAGCTTTCTGCCCGCAACCTGCTACAACTGCTGCAATAAAAAATAGGACCATGACAAGAGAAAATATTTTCTTCAAAACAAATTCCCCTCTCCCAACAAAATTCTGGTCCTATTATACTTTAATATATTAAACTTGTAAAGAGATAAAAGTATTTAGAGCAATTCCGCTGCCAGCTGTGCCAACGGCGAGCGCTCTCCCTTTATAAGGTTTACATGGCCTGCCAATGCCTGGTCTTTGAATTTTTCCACCACATAGGAAAGACCATTGCTGGAATAATCAAGGTACGGATTGTCTATCTGTTCAGGATCGCCTATGAGCACTATCTTGCTGCCTTCACCTACCCTGGAAACTATGGTCTTCATTTCATGGCGTGAGAGGTTCTGGGCTTCATCGACTATTATAAACTGTTTTGCTATGCTCCTGCCCCTGATATAAGTCAGGGCTTCCACCTCTACATTTTTGAGCCCCACCATTATATCATCAATATCTTCTCCGTTCCTGATATTAAAAATATACTCAAGGTTGTCGTATATCGGCTGCATCCATGGCCTAAGCTTTTCGTCCTTGTCACCTGGCAAAAATCCTATATCCCGCCCCATAGGCACCACCGGTCGGGCCACCACCAGTTTTTTATACGCCTTTTCATCTTCGGTTTTTAAAAGCCCTGCAGCCAGAGCCAGCAGGGTCTTGCCGGTGCCAGCGCGCCCTGTTATAGTTACAAGAGGTATATCATCGTTTAAAAGCAAGTCAAGAGCCATCTTCTGTTGGGCATTTTTAGGGCGAATCCCCCAAACCGTCTCTCTCGCACTGTATAAGGGAACAACTGACTTTTTCTGAAAAAAATATCGGCCCAGCGCTGATTTGGATGAACCATAAACATCCTTAAGTATAACATATTGATTGGGATAGAAAGCTTCATCATCAAAGTACTCCATCGAAAGGCTTCCATCCATGTAAAACACATCTATTACTGACGGGTGAACATTCTTCTCCACATATCCCTGGTAGAAATCGCTGGCCGTTACTATCTTGTCTGAAAGGTAATCCTGAGCTTCAATCCCCAAAGCATCGGCTTTTACTCTCATTATAGCATCTTTAGAAACAAGGATGACCTTTTTAGGCCGCGACTTCTGATTTTCTTCCAGTTGTAGGTTTTTTGCCACCGCCAGAATCCTGTGGTCGTTATTGTACTCCACGAAATAATCAGCAAGATATGTCATAGCCTTGTGGTTAAGCTCCACTCTAAAGGTGCCTCCGCCTTCCAGCTGAATGCCCTCGTGTAATTTGCCCTTGTTTCTGAAACCGTCAAGAATTCTAGAAATACGTCTGGCATTTCGACCTATTTCATCCTGATAGTTTTTTTTGGAATCGACTTCTTCGATTACCACGGCCGGAATTACCACATCATTATCATCAAAAGAAAAAAAGGCATTGGGATCACTGAGTAGGACGCTGGTATCCAGCACATAAATCTTTTCCAATGCCATACCTCCTGTTTAAGTTTTTATGCGCCTTTTTTCATGGCTTCTATCTGTTCTTCTATTTCCATTATACGCACCAGGAGATTAACCTTATTACCTTCATTTTTAGTCCATTGGCTCAACAGCTTTTCCCTCTCCTGTTCCAGCATTGTTACCCTGTTTTTTATCATTTCACTTCCTCCTTTTCTGCTTAATGTATACACAATTCATGATAATGCGTTTCAATTATAGTATATAAAGAATTTGTGAAGTAAAAATTATCAAAAAGTTAATTTTTTGTGATGAAATCTACCAATGGACATCAAAAGCTGGGCGGCACCATGGCCCATACGGATATGGCGGTTTTATCTCCAATATTTACATACCTGTGGGGAACTGTGCTATCAAAATAAATACTATCGCCTTCTTCCAGAATATACTCTTTGCTGCCCCATTTTACCTTTAACCTCCCTTTTAACACCAGACCACACTCTTCTCCCTCATGGCTTATCTGATCATCATAATTGCATTCTCCTGGCTTTATCTTGACCAATAAGAATTCTATTTTCTTTTTCAGGTCAGGGCAGAGCAATTCATAAGTTATCTTTGAATTGGGCAATTTAATTTTCTTGCGCTCTCTTTTTCTGACCACTGGGTCCTGTTTTTCATACTCTTCAAAAAAATAATTCATTGAAGCGTTCAGCGCTTTTGCTATTTTCCACAAAGAAGCGACTGAAGGTCCTGTTTTATTTCTTTCTATCTGGCTGATCAGCCCCGTGCTGAGACCGGTTTTTTCCGCCAGCTGTTCAATGGTAATATTCTGGCTCATTCGAAGCTGCCTTATTTTAGTTCCCAGTTCCATATCCATGCACCTTTCTTTGATAACTGCTTCAGTTTCTCGTTTTTGCACCTTTTAAGCCGCTTGAGGCTTTTTTCAGCAGGTTTGTGTCGAATGAATATATATTATTTTCCTGTTCCCTGCGCCTTTCTATTGCAAATCCAATCAGATTATCGATAAGATCTTGAAATTTTATCCCTTGAGGCTCCCATAAGTAAAAAGCCATAGAGCCCGGAATTGTATTTATTTCATTTATATAAACTTTCATGCTTTCCTTTTCCACAAGAAAATCAATTCGCGCCACACCGGCACAGTCCAGTACTTTAAATGCTTTTTTTGCAAGGTGTTTGATTTCCTCTGCCTTTTCTTCAGAAATTGGTGCCGGAATTTTTCTCGCAGCCCCCTTCATACCCGTTTTCATGCTCTCATTATGCATATATTTATCGTCATAGCTCAAAAAATCCTGCCATGATACAGGCATCTCGCAAAGGGAAGCCGACAGTTCATCGTCCTTGCCCATAACCGAGCAATTTATTTCAATAGGTTCTTTTACGGCTTCTTCTACGATTATTTTTCTGTCATACTTTGACGCAACTTCAACAGCATAAATCAGTTCTTTTTTCGATTTTGCTTTGCTGATTCCTATGCTCGAACCCAAATTGGCCGGTTTAACAAACACCGGGTATCTCAATGTGCTTTCCACATTTTCTATCGTTGCTTCTGGGTCTTTCTCATAATTTTTTCTGAAAAACCACGTGTAATTTACTATAGGTAAATCATTTGACTTGAAAATATGCTTCATAATTATCTTATCCATGCCCACACCGGAACCCACCACACCCGGTCCCGTATAAGGTATGCCTGCCAGTTCAAGAAGCCCCTGTATGCAGCCATCCTCGCCAAAAGCCCCGTGGAAAGCCAATAAAGCCACATCCACCTGCAGGCCATCCGGCTCTTTTCTCAACAAGCCTGCCTTGAACGGATAAAAATAAAATTTTTTTAGATTATACGTGGGCAGCAAGACAATTTCCCTGCTTTTTTTGATCAGGGATGAAATATCCTGATAATTCTTTATGTCCGTCAACGCTTCCCCTGTATACCATCTGCCATCCTTGCTCAAGTAAATTGGTATAGGGCGGTATTTTGATTTATCAATATTTTCCATGATCTGAAGCCCTGTAATCACAGACACCTCATGCTCAACGGATCTGCCGCCAAACATAACGGCTACGTTTAACATTATAAACCCCTCCATATTCAAAACAGAATATAAAATAATATTATATTAAAAAATATTATTTAATATTATGTTATATATGTATTTGACGTGATTTAAAAATTATTCATCATAATTGTCCGGAAGGTCATTTTCAAACAACACAACATCCTTCTGCCTTACAATGCTGCTCAACACTTTTGTGGCTTCATCCAAATTCGGCACCACCTTTATATTATCCGGTGGAAAGTTTTCTTCCATCAAGCCCTCCACTATTGGCCTGGTTCTCTTTTTGCCGACGATAATGGCATAATCGCAGCAGCGGGCCATAAGCCTTCCCATCTTCCTATTTTCTTCGCTCTCGACGGCCCCCAATTCCACCATCCCGGGAGTAACTATAATTTTTTTTCTCCCCTCTATCTCCTTCAAAACCTCAAGAGCCTGCCTTACCCCTTCAGGGTTTGAATTGAAGGCATCATCAATTACGGTTACCCCGTTGTCAGTATCCAAAATCTGAAGCCTGTGGGGCACGGGCTTTATTTCTCTGAGGCCTGCCTGAATTTCACCCACGGTGAGCCCCATTTTTAAGGCAACACAAATGGCAGCCAGCAAGTTGCTTACATTGTGCCTGCCCAAGAGGGAAGTCCTGCAGTCAAATTCAATTCCGTCAGCAGTTCTTACTTTGAACTTCAGGCCTTCCCTTGAATTGTTTATGCCGCAGGCAGTTATGTAATACTGGGAGTTGGAATTCATTCCATATAAAACAGCATTGGTTTTGATGCTGTTCACCTTTTTTATTATGTATTCATTGTCTCCGTTAAGTATGCTGATGCCATTGTCCGGGAGGGATTCGATAAGTTCAAATTTTGTATCAATTATGTTTTCTATGGAATGAAAGGTTTCAAGATGCTGCGGGCCGATGGATGTCACCACACCAATAGTGGGGTTCACGAGGTCGCACAGCTTCCTTATATCACCCTTATATCTTGCACCCATCTCACACACAAAAACCTCATGCAAATCAGTCAGCTGCTCTCTTATCACTTTTGTGACGCCCATGGGCGTATTATAGCTTTCAGGCGTCATCAGGGTATTATACTTTTGCTTTAAAAGAGTTGCGGTGAAATACTTTGTGCTGGTCTTCCCGTAGCTGCCGGTTATTCCTATAACTTTTAAATTCTTCATTTTTTTTATTTTTTCCCGGGCATCTATGAAATATCTATTTTGAATATGCATTTCCAGTGGAGTCGTCAAAACCGTTGCAACGAGCATATAAACCGGTATTACATATACGATTATTGATAAAATCATCAAATCTGCAAAAACTACGCCTGCTTTGGCACAGTAAAAATAAATTGAAGCTGCCGAAAGCAAAAGTTCAAATACAAAAAGCCTTGTAGCTCTTTTGGTAAACACCAGAGGTTTTTTTGCCTTCTTTTCTAAGCCGTATAAGTAAAAGGAGTAATAACCCATGCTCAAAAACCATATTATAAAAACGACCGCGCCTTTTATAGATATTGTTTTGTCGATTTTAAAAACCAAGTATGCTGCTAACGATGTCAGTAGAATAATTAAGCTTTCCCGGAAAAAAATCCTCTCCGCATTAACCCTCAGCCACCTGGCATACTGCCCCGGTTTGTAGCCCTCCAGCTGGGCCATGTGCAAATATCTCTTACTGCTGAAAAACAGCGAAAATATAAGTGCTGCCCAGAATAACGGATAAAAAATAAAAGTTTTATAAACGCTCATCACACATTCCCGTTCCCTTCAAAAAACTTAGACACAATAATATTAAAGTCATGCAAACGTTCAAGATAGGAAAAATGACCGGCCCCTTTAAATACTACAATACCCGCATCGGGAATATGCCTTTCCATGATTTTTGCAAAATACAGCGGCGTCTGGTCATCTTTTTCTCCCCATATGAGCAAAGTGGGGGATTTTATGGAAGGCAAATATTTTTTTAAATCCTGATTTACCACTTTTACAAAAGTGCTTCGCAAATTTCCAGCTTCTTTATAATCCTTTGAACCATACCTTTCATAAAACCTCTTCAGTTTTTCTTCGGTCGGGCCACGGGAAAACATTATGTAAAGCTTTTTCATCAATTTAAAGGAATACACCTTTAGATAGTAGGAAAGGGACCTTTTCGGAATCAGGCCCGCACTGTCGACAAGCACTATTTTGCCGACCACCTCGGGATGCAAAGCCGCCAGCATTATGGTGACCCTTCCGCCGAATGAATGAGCTATTATATGCGTTTTTTCAATGCCCAAAAGTTTTATGAATTCGTAAGTCACCCGCATGTAATCTTCAACGCCCCAGGGCTCTGGCGGCGGGGTGGATTTGCCAAATCCCGGAAAATCCAATGCATAAACTTCAAAGTTTCCAGAAAGGTAATTGAATACCGGCAGGAAACTATCCGCACACCCCCCCCAGCCGTGCAAAAGCAATACCTTTGGTCCGCATCCAGCTTTTTTATAAAATATCTTTGTTCCATCCACGGTTAAGTACATAAAACACCTCTTGTTTTTTATCTTTTTTATTATAACTAATTTATTATAACTAAAGATCAAAGGGCAGGACAGCTTTGTTACATAATATATTCTACTATATAATTTATTATTTTAACAACGAAAATAAATAAAAAAGCCGGTTTTTGTACCAGCTTCAATTAAAATTTATTTTATCACTTCTTTAATAACTCGTTCAATGTTTTTATGGGTAATTTTTTCTATATCATCAGAGCTAAAACCTTTTTCTGCAAGCATTTTTACAAATTTGGGAATCTTGGTCGCATCTTCCAGGCCTGACGTAGATGCTGATTCGCCTGCCTGAAAGCTCTGGGTCGTGTCCTCGCTTAAAAAATCACAAAAATCAAATCCGAAACAAATGTAATCTGTACCCACCAAATCTGCAATGTAAACCACATGCCTTAAAAGATTTTCTGCCGATGGCTCATCTTTATCAATAAAATCAGGCCATGCATTTATTCCTATAACGCCGCCCCGTTCTGCCACTGCTTTTATCTGGTCGTCTTTCAGGTTTCTGGGCACAGGACACAATTTATACACGTTGGAATGAGAGGCTATAAAGGGTTTTTCAGTGTTTTCATAAATATCCCAGAAGGTCTTTTCATTGCTGTGGGATACATCAACAACCATGCCCAATTTCTCCATCCTCTTTAATGCCTCAATCCCTAAAGGCGTAACTCCTCTTTCTTTGTTTGGGCTCCCAGCTCCGGTGGCAAATTCGTTTTCTTCATTCCACGTCAGCATCCCATGGCGGACGCCCAACCTGTACAGCACATTTATAAAGCTCACGTTGCCGCCCAAGCCACTCATTCCTTCCATGCCAAGCAACACTGCAATTCTTCCCGAATCCTGAATTTTTTTAATATCGTCGTATTTATACACCACACCGGCACAGTCGTTCATTTCTTCCATTTCTTCGCAGGCAGCTCCCAGGACCTGCAGCATCCTTGAAGTGGGGTTGCCGGTATAAGGAGGGTCTACCCATATCACCAGTATGGTGCCGTTAACCATTCCCTTTTTCAATCGCTCAAAATGGTATTTTTTGAAAACATTTTTTTCTCCTCTCAATCTTCTTATGGTCACATCAGTCAAAATATCCGAATGGGCATCAAAATTCATTATCAATTCCTCCCTCACCAATCTTAATTGAAAAATACGATATAAAAAATTTACCATTTATAAAAGAGATTCTTCATAATCTTGAAAATTCCTCTTTGTTTTTATTTTATTTATTAAATATCAATCCACCATTTTGTTAAATATTCTTTCATCATATTGAAAAAATAATTTTACAAATGCAGGAATTCCAAAATTCATGCAGAATAATATCAATATAATGAAATAAATTAATTCAGGAGGGATTTTATGAGTCTCATTAAACCCGACGATGTGTGGCTGCTTAGCGGATTCCTTGTAGGGTGGGCAGCTGTGAGCATTTACCTTGAGCAGCATTATAAATGGGCTGCAAAAATGACGGGTGCCATTATCGCCCTTATCGGAGCATTGGTCCTGGCAAATCTCAACATTATTCCCACTGACAGCCCCATATGGGACGGGGTATGGAACTATGTGGTGCCTGTGGCGGTTCCACTCCTGCTATTCAAAGCTGATATAAGGAAAATATGGGGCATGAGCGGAAGAACTTTTTTAATCTTTAATATCAGCGCCGTTGGAACTATGATCGGAGCTGTTTTAGCTACATTGATAATCGGCAGATGGGTGCCCGAAGCGGCAAAAGTGGCCGGAATGATGACCGGAAGCTATATAGGAGGCGGAGTGAATTTCGCCGCCATGTCAGCGGCTTTTAAGGCTTCAGGCGAAGTAGTCAGCGCCACCACGGTAGCAGACAATCTTAACATGGCATTATACTTCTTCGTGCTTCTTGCCATCCCGGGCATAACATTCTTTAAAAAAATGTACAGCCATCCATACGAGGATAAAATACAGGAAGGCAGTAGCGACCCAAATAAGACCAATGCCGCAAAATACTGGGGCGCAAAGGAAATATCGCTTCAAGACATTGCACTGGCCATGGGAAGCGCCGTGGTGATAGCAGCCCTATCCACAAAATTCGCTTCTTTCGTAAAGGCATCCAATGCTCCATGGATTATTCGGATGGTCTTCGGCCAGCAGTACCTGATTATTACTACACTTACCGTTGTTCTTGCTTCAATTTTCCCGAATTTCTTCTCCAATATAAAGGGAGCCGATGAACTGGGTACTTTTCTTATATATCTCTTCTTTGTAGTGATCGGAGTCCCTGCTTCCATAAGCATGATTCTGACAAAAGCTCCAATCATACTTTTATACTGCGCCATTATGGTTATCGTAAATATGATTGTGTCACTGGTAATGGGAAAAATCTTCAAGTTTAATCTGGAGGAGATTCTCATAGCCTCAAACGCCAATATAGGCGGGCCAACAACCGCCGCAGCAATGGCTATCGCAAAAGGCTGGGATGAACTGGTGCTTCCAGCTGTCCTGGTGGGCGTGTGGGGTTATGTAATCGGAAATTATTGCGGTCTTTTTATCGGAAACCTTTTTATGTAGTTCAATAAGCTTTTAAATAACCAAACATTGCCCTATCGAAAGAGATAATCCTGAAGTCATCATAAATTGTTTCACATTTGTCCAAAAATAGGCAATTATTTTATCGGATTTTGTTTTCTTCAATAAGTGCCGTTTTTCGGCACTTTTTGTTTTTGTTGTGTGCAAGGATAAAAATTTATTTTTAAAAAAACCATTGACAATTAATAATAATTATTATTATAATATACATATGATTTCCAGCTAAATAAAAAATACAAGGAGGTGAGCTTCAATGAATGATTTTATAGAGCGCAAGGGCGATGTGACATTTAAAGGACAACCTCTGACAGCCGCAGGGCCTGTATTGAAAGTCGGTGAAAAAGCTCCGGAATTTGCCGCCGTAAACAACGCACTGGAAGAAGAAACGCTTTCTACCACTCATGGCAAGATAAGGCTTATTGCTTCGGTGCCTTCCCTGGATACCCCAGTTTGTGATATTGAGATTCGCAGATTCAATAAAGAAGTTACTTCTTTCAGCCGTAATGTGGAAGTTATAACGATCAGCATGGATCTGCCCTTCGCTCAGAAAAGATGGTGTGCCGCGGCGGGCGTAGAAAGGGTAAGAACTCTTTCAGACCACCGGCAGGCCTCTTTCGGAAAAAACTGGGGGGTTCTCGTAAAGGAACTGCGGCTTCTCCAGAGAGCTGTTTTTGTGGTGGATGAAAATGATATTTTACGTTATATAGAATACGTCAGAGAAATAGGCGAAGAGCCCGATTATGCTGCAGCTTTGAATGCCGTAAAATCTTTGACCTCGGAACAGTAATAAAGCATCAAAAATTAACAAAAAATATTTACATCCAGCAGGATTTTTAATAAAAAATATTTAATAATACTAAGTAAATTTAATTAAATTTGTAAACCCCCGGACCCATAAAAATTTAAATCGGAGGTAATTGGTATGAAAACGATGACAAAAGAAAATTTAAAGAGTGCATTTGCCGGCGAAAGTCAGGCCCATATGAAATATCTCATTTTTGCAGATACAGCCGAAAAGGAGGGCAAGCCTAACATAGCAAGATTGTTTAGAGCGATAGCTTATGCGGAACAGGTCCACGCCACCAATCATTTTAAAGCCCTGCAGGAATTAAACGGCACTCCAGACAACCTTCAGGTCGCCATCAATGGAGAGAACTTTGAAGTCGACGAGATGTACCCAGCGTATGATGCGGTCGCAAAGCTTCAGGATGAAAAAACAGCCGAAAAAAGCTTTCACTATGCCATTGAAGCTGAAAAGATCCATGCCGCACTGTATGATGAAGCAAAAAAACTGGCTCAAAATGATAATGATATAGACGGAGAAGAAATTTATGTGTGCCCTGTATGCGGTTATACCGTAAAGGGCGCTGCTCCAGACAAATGCCCGATATGCGGAGTTTTAAAGGGCAAATTCGCCAAGTTTTAAAAATTCACCGTAAAACAATTTCATCTTTTTGCAGAAAATAATCCTTAAATCGTTTGATGCTGGATGTCTGCCTGCATTTGCGCCAAAGCCTCGCATGCAGGCAGGTATCCCGCCTGCTATATAAATCAACTTATTTTGAATTTAAGGAGGGAAATGTCATGCCTGATTTTGGCAACCCGTTTTCTGGGCTTGCAAAAGACCGTAAACTCACTGAACAGGAACTTATTAGAGCTATAAGGTTTATGGTTGCTGCAGAGTATGAAGCAATACAGCTATACATGCAGTTGGCTGAATCAACAGACAATGAATTGGCAATTGAAGTTTTAAAGGATATTGCCGACGAAGAAAGGGTTCACGCAGGAGAGTTTTTAAGGCTTTTAAAAGAGCTCGCTCCAGATGAAGAAAAATTTTATGCAGAAGGTGCTAAGGAAGTGGAAGAAGAGTTTTTGAATATACATAACAACAGAGCTAAAAAAATTTAACCGTGGGGGAGCTAAAAAACAATAATTGAAATGCAGGTGAAAAAGGCGGCATTTACCAATACCGCCGTGTTATGTCAGATTTTCTAAACAGACAGTCTTCACCTCTTTCGGACGAACAGTGGAAAGCGTTCGAGGATGCCATTGTCTCAGTAGCTAGGGAGCAGCTGGTGGGTCGCAGGTTCATACCCATAGTGGGGCCATTGGGAGCAGTGGCGCTCGCCGAGGACAGCCTTATTTTCAACGGCAAAGCAGAAATGGGTATATCTGGATGCCATGGTGACAAGCCCAAAATTGTTTGCCGCTCTGAACAGAGTATATAAAGATACTCCGTACCTCGAGCTGGACCGAATTAAAAACCTAATGGCCGCCGGCGTTTTTCAATCCCCTGCTATATGTTCCAACAGCGCGGTCATCGTGTCAACCGGCGCTCAGAACATCGATCTGGTAATCGCGCTGGACTTAAACCTTGGCGTTTTTAAAGACTACAAAAATGAACCATACTTTCAGGGTGATGGAAATGGTCATGCCGAGCATTAAAAGGCCGGATGCCATTTGCACCCTCGAAATGGAAAGGTGCTAAAAAATAATTTAAGGGGGAAGTCTTATGGCAAAATGGCAGTGTTCAGTCTGCGGATATATTCACGACGGAGATGAAGCTCCTGATAAATGCCCAAAATGCGGTGCTCCCAAAGAAAAATTCACAAAAATGGAGGAACAAGCCGCATCTTTAGTGGAGCGGGCACGCTTTTCCAATAATCTTCATATGGAACTGCTCACACTGATGGAAAAGGCAAAAGAAATATGCGACAAAGGAATCAGAGACGAGCTCGATCCCGGCTGCGTATCCGTTTTTAAGACGGCAATGGCAGCAGCTTATGAAGTGCAGCAGAAGGTGAAAGCCGAGCTTAAAACCCATATGAGCAAGGGCAAATGGGGTTAATGCCGGTATAGGCTTAAATTTCATGCATTTACTTCATTTATAAAAATTTAATAAACAAAATAATGACTTTAATACGATTGCGGAGGAACGAATATGAAAAAATGGGTTTGCACCGTTTGCGGATACATCTATGATCCCGAAAAAGGCGATCCGGACAATGGAATTGCTCCAGGCACGGCTTTTGAGGACCTGCCCGATGATTGGGTTTGCCCAGAATGCGGAGTGGGTAAAGATATGTTCGAAGAAGCATGATGATATTTTGTATTGCCATTTTTTATAAGGCCCGTGACAACGGGCCTTATTGCTTAAATCAAATCACTATGACAGGGGGTATTTGATGACAGATAGCAAAAATCCCGTAGTTATTATAGGTAACTGTGCAGCAGCAGTATATGCCATAGAAGCTTTCCGCGAGCACAATAAAAATACGCCTATATATGGTAATAAGCAAAGAACCTTACTTGGCATATTACCGCATGAAATTGTCTCATCTTCTTGGAGAAAATCCAACGGTGGATGAAATTTTAATCCATAAACCCGAATGGTATAAACAAAACAATGTCGAAATTCTTCTCGGAACTCAAGCGTTGTCGATAAACCCTGTCAATAATTCAATTAAGCTTGACAGCGGACAAACGTTACAATATTCGTCCCTGCTTCTCGCCATGGGAAGCCATGCTTTTGTGCCGCCTGTCAAAGGCACAGATTTGAAGGGAGTTTTTTCTATCAGAACTCTGGATGATGTAAAAAAACTTTACCTGTATTCCCATGATAAGGAAAAAGGAGTTATCATCGGCGGCGGAGTTCTGGGACTTGAAGCCGCCTGGGTACTATATTAATAGGGGATACCAAGCCAGCCATCAAGATATCCAACGCAATCAAAAAAAGAGTAAGCATCCCTCAGGAAATAGTAAAATCGAAAGATTTCAATCTTTTTTTAGAGAACCTTGCTTAAAAAATCAATGCGCTAAATAATAATTTTACAGCCCGCACACCGGTAATAGTATGTACGGGCCGTAAAATTTATGCTGAAAAAAGCAACAGAACTGCCTGCAATCCCTGCTTTCTGTATGGATATTTACAGCGATTCTCTATATATTTTTTTTACATCTTCCAGTGTGGGCACTTTTGGGCTGACCTCCAAGTTATGGGTCATCCATTTAAAGGCATGTTCAGCCAGCTCATCAATATCTTTTTCAGTAATGCCGAAAGCTGATATGCTGCGGGGAACTCCCACGCTGTCCATTAAATCTTTAAGGGCCTCCACAGACTTTTCGGCTGCTTCCATCAGTGTAAGCCCTCTCACGTCCACTCCCAAGACTTCAGCCACTTTTGCGAATTTCCCGGGAGCTTCAGGAATGTTGAAGCGCATAAATGCCAGGGATACGGCCGCCAGGCTTTCTCCGTGAGGCACGTTGTAAATGCCGCTGAGCGGATGCCCCATGCCGTGGATGCCGCAAGTGCCTGAAAGATTTATAGCAACACCTGCCAGTGTGTTTGCCCAGGCCATGCGTTCGCGATACCGGATGTCCCCGCCATGCTCACATGCTCCCCTCAGATTTTCCACCACCAATCTCATTGCTTCCAGTGCCAGCGCATCGGTAAAAGGCTGACTCCTTCTTCCAACGTAAGCCTCCATAGCGTGGAAAAATACGTCTATACCTGTGGAAGCTGTAACCTTTTTGGGAACAGTCAGCATGAGCTCCGGATCTATAATGGAAAACCTGGCGTAAGTTCTCGGAGACTTGAGGGATTTTTTAACCTTTGTGTCTGGGTTTGTAAACACAGCATAATTGTTAGCTTCGCTGCCAGTGCCAGCCGTTGTGGTAATCAGCGCAATGGGCAGCGCATCGCCCCCTGGCTTTCCGGCTATGTAATCAGACACGGGACCTTCATTTAAAGCTGCAAAGGCTATGCCCTTAGCTGTATCCATGGCGCTGCCTCCGCCGAGGCCAATGACGAATTCTACGCTATTTTCTCGCGCAAGCTTTGCCCCTCTTTCCACAGTGGTTGTGATGGGGTTGGGTTCCACTTCATCGAAAAGTATCCAGTCTATTTGCTCCTGCTCCAGGCTTTTTGTCACAACATCCAGATAACCTGCTTTTTTTGCACTGGATTTTCCGGTAACTATAAGAGTTTTTTTCCCCAGGGACTTTGCATTGACGCCGACTTCTTTAACCTTCCCGGGCCCGAATATAAGCCGGGCGGGCATGAAAAATTCAAAGTTCAATGGTTGCACCTCCAGATCGTATTATTAAAAACCATTTTTAAACTCCAACAATCATCCTTACTTCTCCCATATTGTAGCATTTATCTTTAATTTATTCAATCCGCCACCCCATTTTCAGCGAAATACTGCGGGCGCATTCCACTGCCTTCTGCGCAAAAAAATCGAATTTGTCAGCAGTTATAGTTACTGTTGACCCCGAAATGCTCAGCGCTCCGATAACCGTTCCGGAGTAATCAAAAATAGGGGCTCCTATGCATCGTATTCCTTCCTCATTTTCCTCATCATCCAGCGCGTATCCGGCTTTTCTGACGTTTTCAAGGTGTTTCATAAGCTCGCCGGGGTCTGTGATGGTCTTTGCAGTGTATTTTTCCAGCCCCTCGTCGATTACTTTTTTTACAAAATCATTCGGGGAAAAAGCCAAGATAGCTTTGCCCACCGCTGAAGCGTGCATGGGAGCCTTGCGGCCTATTTGAGAATACATGCGGATGGTCCTGTTGCTATCTATTTTATCGATATAAATGGCGCTGTTGCCGTCGGGCACTACCAGGTGAACGGTTTCATTCACCTCTGATGAAAGCTCTTTTAGAAGTTCATGAGCTTCGCGGCGAAGGTCCATTCTTTCCAGGATCGTCCCCGCCAAGTGAAGCAACTTCATGCCCAGGCGATACTTTTCGGTATAGGGATTTTGCTCCACGTATCCAAAAAACATAAGTGTGGCTAAAAGGCGGTGAACAGTGCTTTTATGGAGGGACAGGCGCCGGGAAAGTTCAGTTACGCCAAGCCCTTCCCTTTCATCTGCCAGCTGCTCCAGTATTTTTACAGCCCTTTCAATAGACTGGACGGTGTAATCTTGCGGCATGATTTCCCTCCAATGTTTTTGAAGATGTGCCGTAATAAGAAAAATGGTTTTGCTGCTTCAATATAGCAATTCGACATTTATAGTTAAAATCCTTTCCTTAATCCAAAAAAACCGTTCCCTAATCTATTATTGATTTCGGTGTAAACATTAGGCAAGCATCCCCGCCTTTGATTTTATGAAGCACTTTAAGCCTACCACCTTTGAAGGCATTTTTCATTGAAATTGTAAGCTTCGGTACGTTATAATGTTTTTAATTTAAAAATCATGGGGAGAGGCAGCGATGGATAATTTTAACATTATGATTTGCAAAACACTTTTACATTCAAAAGAACTAGTAGTTTATAAGAACATATTAAAAGACGCTGTAATCATTAAATTTCAGGATATTCTTAACCAGGCCCTTGACGGCGATTCGGGGGATATCTTATCGAACTATCACGATTTTCTCGGAATGCTGGTGGAAAGAGTAGAACTCGAAGGAATAATTTTTTCCGGTAATCTATGGAAGGATTTCATGCTCGATCTGGTGATTTCCGACGAAAACCCTTTCAGCCTCATATGTGAGTCGTCAGGTTTCAGCGCAGTGGGATATGCCCTTTTGAATCTTGTAATCCGCGACTTGCAGTGTTTGCAACGACTATACAATTTCGATTTTTCTCTTTTTATGGAATTTTTACATAAAAAATTCCCCGAGATAGAATTTAGGAGCTTCCCTTGTTGCTATGAATCCTGCGGAGCAAAAGGCCCATCTTTCCCCCCCACATTCATTGAAAAAAAGAAGCATCTGGCCAAAATACTCGACAATTCACCTGACTGGGGTTTAAATGCAAAAGATGTGGCCTCTTTTTATAAAGAGGCGGGGTGCGGTAAATTTGCCAGATACTGGAGCTTCAAAGTGGTGGAGACTGAAAACGGCCCCATGCTCTGCGGCATTCCGGACCCCGACCCGGTCAGGCTTTCAGATCTGGTGGGTTATGAATCCCAGAAAAAAGAAGTGGTGGAAAACACCCGCCAGTTTGTTGCAGGCTACAGCGCCAACAATATGCTGCTCTACGGAGACCGCGGCACGGGAAAATCGTCTACCATTAAAGCCCTGCTTCACGAATTCGGGAAAGACGGCCTTCGACTGGTAGAGGTCCCAAAATACCATCTTATGCACCTTAACCGCATAATCTCCGAACTTAGGGCAAGGCCCCAGCGCTTTATTATCTTCATAGATGACCTTTCTTTTGAAGAAAACGAAACAGAATATAAATATCTGAAGTCCATTCTCGAGGGAAGCCTTGAAGCAAAGCCGGAAAACGTGCTGATATACGCCACTTCCAACCGCCGCCACCTGGTTAGGGAGTTTTACAGCGACGCTACGGGCGATGAAATAAAATCCCGGGACACGATACAGGAAAAATTGTCTCTTTCAGACCGTTTCGGCATAACGGTTATCTTTCCATCGCCGGATAAGGCTGAATATCTCCAAATAGTAGAAGGCATTGCCAAAAAACGAGGGATAAACCTTGATGCCCAAAAGCTGCGGGAACTTGCCCTCAAATGGGAGCTCTGGAACAACCAGCGTTCCGGCAGGACTGCCAGGCAGTTTATAGATGACCTTTCTGGAAAAATGGGCTTGGGCGAAATTTAGGATAAAAACCTAAGTCTTTCTCTTGCTGCAGTCGTATAAAAGCTAAGGCCTCAATTAGAATCTTATTGAGGCCTTTTTGCCAAATACTCCATCATTGATTTTTTCATGATTTCCAAGGGTGCTTCTCTTCCAGTCCATATTTTAAAGGCAACAGCAGCCTGATGAATGAGCAGGCTTGTCCCTGCAATCGTCTTAAGATTGAGGCTTGCAGCTTTTTTTAAAAATGAGGTTTCCAGAGGCTCGTATACGGTATCATAAATCACTGCATCTTTTTGCACATACTGCCACGGAACTAGTACAGCCAGATCTCCTTTATTGTTCATGCCCAGCGATGTGCAGTTTATTATCAAATCGCTCTCATTTAGCGCATTACTCCATTGTCGGGTTTCCCAGGGTAAAATTCTTACTTCAATTTCTTTAAAATTGCTCAATTTGTCTGCCAGAGCGAAAGCCCTCTCGAAATTTCTGTTGGTTATATATATTTTCTTAAACTTATTCATCGCCAATTGAACCGAAACGGCTTTTGCCACCCCTCCGGCGCCGAAAACAAATGCACACCACAGTTTGCGGTTTGCACGCACGAAATACCGTTTCGGCTTAAATAAATTCATTTATAAACATAAACTTATTATAAAATTGAACATTAGATCTTCGTATTTTTTAATTTTTTCCGATATGACGCTCTCTGGCCTGTCTTCCAATTCCGAATGCTTTTCTTTGTATTTTTCCCAGGTTGTAAAATACTTTGATTTTATATTTTTGTCTATTTCACTTATTATTCGGTCGGTATTATCGACTCGGCCCAGCCTTTGCGTATTGCCGAGGCGTTCTGATTCAGAGTACCTGCCGTTTTCGTATACATACTGTAAAACTGACTTCAGATTTTCCACAATATTACCGTGCAAATCAAGGACGCTTTTATCAAAATCGAACCAATATTTTCCTCCTGGTGCAAGAATATCCAACAGTTCTTTTGCTTTATCAATGCATTGTTCTTTTGTCCCTTCGTGTAGAAGCGATATGGGGTAAAATCCGGAGATGATATGTTTTTTGCCCAATTTGTCTTTTACAATCTTCGGATCTCCGTATTCAAAGCGCAGGATTGTATTTTCCGGCAATTCATAAAGGTAGTCCAGATACCTCATCCAGTCATTTTCCAAAAATAGCAATACATTAATCCCCATCTCGGTAAGTGCTTCCACCTGTTTCTTCAGTGTGGGCCAGTAGAATTTTTCAAAATCCTTCAGGCGCATGTAAGGAGCCATATGAAGCGGAATCAATGTCATTCCGAAATCTGATGGAGCCGGCAGCCTGCCTTTTTTTATGAGCAAAGGCATCACTGCTTCGCATGCTGCCACCACTTTATCGGGAATGCGCCGAATGTCTTTGGAAATACCGGTAAAACTTCTAAAACAGTCTGCTAAAAAATCGTACGGCGCTTCCGTTTGGCCGCCAGGTATGCTTGCATAGCCGTACCTTGCGCGCAATTTTGCCGACAGGGCTCCAAAGGTTTCCGTTTCATCGCCGTAAGCTCTCATTGCTTTGGCCAGAGTCAGTGATTTAATATTGGGGTCTTCTGTATCAAGTTCAGTATACAGCCTGGGCAAAATCTTTTCAATAATGCAATCATAGGGCGAAGCTATGAATTCATCATAATCTTCAGGCAGCATGCCTTCAACGTTCGGATGTTGCATAACCCCGTTGGAAGCCATGACAAAGGATTTCGACCCCAAAAGCTGGTAGAATGAAGGGCTCCTTTGGGTATTGCTGCCCGGAAGAACATCGGAGAAAAATTCCTGACAGACTTTATCAAAGGCTTCCTCTGCTCTGGTCATGTCCCAATATACTTCTGCAAGATTCAGATTCGAGTATTCGACAATGGCATCGAAAGCAAGAGGATTTTTGACTGGTATTCTAGAAGGAACATTCCCTCTGAAAAGGTCAATGAATATTTGTTGTCTTTCCATTTCCAGCGTTTTCACATCACTCAATTTTTTCACCCATCCCTGGCAGATTTTCACGCTTCATTCGTTCTCCGACCGCCTGTTTTAATACGTTCATGTGAAGCAAGATTTTACCTCTCTTTAAGGCATGAATTTATTTGGCAAGTACATGGTTATTCCTGGAATAAATGTAATCAATCCAAGGACAAAAATCATCACAGCCCAGAATGGTATTAAGGATTTGAACATCTTGGACATGGGCATGTTTGCGATGCTGGACGATACGAATAAAGTGAGACCCACCGGCGGTGTGGATAAGCCTATCGCCAGATTTGTAACTGTTATAAGACCAAAATGCACGGGATCAATGCCCAATTTCGTCACAATAGGCAGTAGGATGGGAACTATCAGGATAATGGCCGGTGTGGTATCAAGAATAGTACCTAAAAATAAAAGTATAATATTTATTAATATCAATATAATTATGTGGTTTTGAGTAACAGATAAAATAGCAGCCGCCATTTTTATTGGAATCTGCTGGTTTGTCAAAATCCATGATAATATCGCCGTCGTTGCCACACAGAACATTACCATGGCAGTGGTCACGCCGCTTTCTACAAAAATTTTAGGAAGGTCGCTTAATTTTAACTGTTTATATACAAACATGCCTACTATGATAGAATAAACAACTGCTACCACTGAAGCTTCGGTGGCGGTAAAAACCCCGCTTAAGATTCCTCCCATGATTATAACCACCATCAGAAGGGCCCATATCGACTCTATAAAACTTTTCCAAAGGCTCTTTAAGCTCGCTTTGGGTTCAGCCGGGTATCCCCTCTTGATGGCAAAATAGTAGCTTACTGCCATTAACCCCAGACCAATCAGCAATCCCGGAATATATCCACCTAAAAATAATTTGCCTATTGAAACGCTTCCTGTAATAGCATATATTACCATTGGGATGCTCGGGGGGATTATTACTCCTATGGACCCGGCGGTGGCAATCAGGGCTGCAGCAAAACTTTTTCCATAGTTCTTTTTTTCCATAGCCGGAATTAAAACCGAACCTATGGCCGCACTGTCGGCAGCTGCAGAACCCGATATTCCTCCAAAAATCATGGAAGCTACCACAGAAACCATTGCCAGGCCACCTCTTATATGGCCTACCAGGTTGCCTGCAAAGTTAATGATTTTTATTGAAATCCCGCCTCTATCCATCAGATTCCCTGCCAGTATAAAAAACGGCACAGCCATGAGCGGGAAAGAATCTATCTGTGTAAACATTCTTTGAGGCACTACCATAAGCGGAATATTGCCTACAGATATGATGCCGTAAATGGAAGCCAGGGCTATAGCAAAGGCTACAGGCAATCCCATAAGGCAAAATACTGCCAGCAGCAGGAATAATATAGCAATCATTTTTCTTCCCCTTTTCCTCCATTATCATTAAATAAAAATCTTTCAAGAGTGTGAAAAAATATCAGCAGGCCAGACAAAGGCAGCGCAAAATATGGTACTGCCATGTTCAACTGAAGTGCAGGAGACAACTGGACAGAAGTGTATTGAGTCAGAACAAAACCGTAATACACAATGATGGAGGCAAAAAGCATTATCAATACATATATAGCTGACTCAATTATCTTTTTAATATTATCGGGAAAAAGATTCACCACAATATCCACCTGAAAATGCCCCCATCTATGCAGGGCTACGCTTGCACCGATAAAAGTTATCCAGACAAAAAGGTATCTAGCTAGTTCTTCCGACCATGCCAGAGGTGAATTCAGCACGAAGCGAAAAAAAACCTGAGCAAAAGTTACTACAGTCATAGCTCCAATGAGCAGAACAAGAAGGTATTCTTCTAACTTAATAAGGTATTTCCTGATAGCCGTCATAATATCCCTCCAGAGGAGTTAAATCCGGGGTTTGGCTTGAGCCAAACCCCCTTTATCTTACTTTGTATCAACAATCTGCTGGATCAAATCTTTGCCCAGTTTGTCCTGATATTTCCCCCATACCTTTTGAGCTGCTTCCTTGAATGGTGCAGTATCAACCTCATTGAATTCAACACCTTTTGTTTTGAGGTCTTCTAAAGTTTTGTTTTCAAGGTCCTGCCACAACTTCCTTTCATATTGCTGGGTTTCCAGTCCTGCCTTTAACACAGCCTCCTGAATATCTTTCGGTAATGTATCATAAAATTTCTTGCTTATCATCAAAACATCTGGAGTCATGATATGGTTTGTATAAGAAAAATATTTAGACACCTCGTAATGTTTCTGGTCGTTGTAAAATATTGGAGCATTCTCAGCACCATCGATTACATGGGTTTGAAGGGCTGTATACATCTCACTAGCTGCCATGGGAGTCCCAGTAGCACCGAAAGCAGCCATCATATCTATATATATGGGGCTTTCTGGAACTCTGAGTTTAAGGCCCTTCATGTCATCCAGAGTTTTTATGGGATGTTTGGAGTTATACACGCTCCGCACACCTGCATCAAACAATGCTACTCCAACCACCCCGATTTTTGGCAGTTTATCATGCAAAAAACTCTGACCAACTGGACCATCCAATACTTTGTAGAAATGATCCCTGTCTCTGAAAATATACGGAAGATCAAAAACCTGCACTTCCGGCAAGAAACTAGCAAGTACCGTCATCATCGATTTGCACATTTGAAGGGTGCCCATCTGCAAGCCTTCCACCATATCTCTCTGATTGCCAAGCTGCGAATTTGGGAATACCTGAACTTCAACCTTTCCATTGGTGAGTTCCGCCATTCTCTTTGCGAAAAAATAATAGGATTGGGTATGAGGATGATTTTCCGACAAAGCGTCTCCCAATTTTATTATTATTTTATCCTGACTATTGTCTGAAGCCTGCTCCTGGCTGCTCTCACTCTGCTCCTGCGTCTGCTGCTTAGCTTTTTGGCCGCATCCCGCAATAAGGGTAATCGAAAGTAACATCACAAGACAAATAATTAATAGTTTTTTCACAAAATAACCCTCCCTTTAACATTTGGCGCAAATTTGTTGTTGCAAGAATTTACATCATTTTTAATTCTAAAACCAACAACCTCCTTTCCCAAGATTATTTGGATGAGATTTTTAACGCAACTTTCTGTTCGCTTGTGCTATCGTTTCGGCATAGATATTCTAAGGCAAAAACTTGCTTTCTTTATCCATATGCTCATTTTTAAGTGCAGATTTATATGATTGACTTTCTTACCACCAGCTCCGCTGGTAGCACTTCCACCTTTGCCTTTGGCTTCTTTTTTGACTCTATTATTTTTATCAACCTTTCGCAGGCTTTTACACCCATATCATAAAAAGGCTGAGAAACAGTGGTCAAAGGCGGTTCCAGAAATGGAGCTATATCGGAATTGTCAAAACCCATCACCGATATATCTTCAGGGACTTTCAGGCCAAAATCCTTTATGGCCCGCAAAACTCCTACAGCTTTAGGGTCGCTGGTGGCAAATACGCCGTCAATTTTGAGGTTTGCTTCCAAGAGATTTTTCATGGCCTGATAGCCATCTTCCCAGCCATAGACTTCGTGGATTATCAACTCTTCTTTTAAAGGGATACATGCTTCTTCCAGGGCTTTTTTATATCCTTCAAACCTCTGCTGGTAAAGATAGATATCCATACAGCCGTTTATAAGGGCTATATTTTTGAGCCCCCTTGATATCATGTACTTTGTGGCGTCATAAGCTCCTTTGAAATTGTCAATAACTACAGTATCTATATCTTCGCCCATCTGCCTGCTAAGGAATACCAGAGGGAATCCTTCTTTTTTCAATTCAAACAAATATTCATGTCCCGGGCGAGCGGTGGAAAATATAAATCCATCTATAAAGCGCCGGCGTAAATTATCGATATAGAACTTTTCTGTATCAATATCTTCATCAGTATTGCAAAGAACAACAGTATAGCCATGTTTTTTTGCCGTATCCTCAATCCCTCTTATAGCTGCAGGAAACACCAGATTGCGCACGTTGGGTATTATAAGCCCCAGGGTTTTGCTTTTTCCATCTTTTAACCCCTGCGCCAGTATGTTTGGATGATAGTTCAACTCATTTATAGCCCGCAAGACTTTTTGCCTGGTTTCTTCATTTACCGGTATTTTGCCGCTAAGGGTTCTTGATACAGTGCTGGCGGATACTCCTGCCCTTTTTGCTACTTCTTTAATGGTAACCATATCCAAAGCCCTCCCCTCCTGAGACTGTGCGATTAACTTGACGAACCTAAAATGTATCTTTTTTGGTGATTTTTTTCTTTTTGTATAAGAAGATGAAATTGTTTGTAGTATCGTTTGTGCAATCGTTATCATATTGTTATTATTAATTATTTTCGACGTTAATTATAAAAATCCTGCTACCTTTAAAAATTTTTCCAATAACCACTTAAATTCCTTTGATACATTTCTGTACAGATATTTATATTTATCCAGAGGCAGGGGAGGATGCACACTATAAATGCTTTATGTGAATCACATCGGCACCTGGGGCCGCTTTTTTTCAAGAACCATGCTCTCGCCACTTTTATAAATCACGATATATTTTTCCCATTCAGGGTCTTTCTTCGCCATCGGCGTGTTATCTTCATATCTGTCAAACCTCAGGTGCGGCCCTCGGCTTTCGTCCCGCATGAGGGCTGCGGCCAGCACCATTTGTGCCACCACCATCATGTTCCGATTTTCCATAAAATATGCCGGGCCGTGTTCATCTATAAAATGCTGTTTTGTTTTAAGCTTCTGCAGCTCCTGCAGCGCTTTTTGAAGTCCTTCGGCGGTCCTCACCACTCCTGCTTCGCCCTCAACTATCTTCTGGAGGTTTTTTCGAATTTTTTCCGCGCTGACTTCGCCGTTATTTGCAGAATTCAGCATTTGTACGAGCGTTTTGGCATCAGCATCGATTAAATCTGTTGCATAATTTATGCTGCTTTCTTTTTTCAATACCTGCTGGGCAGCGTCTTCTCCCGCTATCCTGCCGAACACCTGGCAGTCCAGCAGGGCATTGCCGCCGGGACGGTTTGCGCCGTGCTGGCCACCGGCGGTTTCTCCCACAGCCCACAACCCCGGCACGGTAGTCCTGGCGTGTTCGTCGATTTTCACACCTCCCTGGAAATGCTGGGCACATGCCGCCACTTCTATGAGTTCTCCTTTTGTCAGGTTTATGCCCCTGTCGGAAAACCACTTCACAGAGGGCTCATTTATCTCCATCAATCTGTATAGGGGGGATTCATTTCTCTTCTGCCAGCCGAGGTCGCGGTTCTGTTCTTGCCGGTATCTTAACTGGTTTTCTTCGGAGAGCATCTCGAATTTGAATCCTTCCGGATTTTTGCTGTAGTCGAGAAAAACTCTGTGACCAGCCTTTACTTCTTTATAAAGCGCAATGTCTATAATGTGGGTCTTGTGCTCATAGGATACCGGCCAGCTGGCACCTTTTTTAAACAGGGTATTGTAAATTTCTTCATAGGGTGTGCCATCCGGGAAATACTTTTTCAAAAATTCCTCGCCGGCGTCGTTGACAAGGCGCGGCACAGCCCGCATCATGCTCCCCGAGCAATTGAATTTGGTTTTGGTGGAAGCTATCCCTATCTGTATAAACTCCATGTTCACCAGCTCGGCTCCCGCTTCATAAGCCAGGGCATATCCATCTCCAGTCATGCCTGCAGGAAAAACATTGTGTTCGTATATCATGCCCCCTCCACCGGTGGCAAGGATTGCTGCCCCGAAAGATATGGGTATTACTGCTTTTTCAGGGTCCTTTTCTCTGGTATCAAGAGCCACCGCTCCGATTACCCGGCCGTCTTGCTTTATCAGTTTTGCCACCATGCAAAATTCCAGCACATCGATATTCATTTCTTCAAATTTTCTCATAAGAGCTTCTTCTATATGGACCGCAGTATAAGGCCCCGTATAACATGCCCGGGCGTACTCTGAACCGTCAGTCACAAACTGATCCGGCAGGCCGTTTTTCTTTACAAAAGGCACACCGAGTCTATCCAGGTATTCAAAAGCATCTTTTGCATTTTTTGCCAAAATCTCCGCCAGATTATAATCTGATACTTTTCCACCTATGCGGTAAATATCATCGGCATGGTAGCGCCATGCATCGGGACCGCCGGGCTCTGTGTGGTCGAGTGTCGCATGGAAGGCCATGCGATCGGAACATGCTGTGGCAGTCACGCCGCTTTTCCCGAGCTTGCCTTTTGTGGCAATCACTACCTTTAAATTTTTATTATATTCTTTGGCAGCAATAGCAGCTCTCAATGCCGCACCTCCGCCGCCAACCACAAGGATATCGCATGTTATGATTCCCATAAATCATCCTCCGGAAAATTTCGTGATTCAACAATTGCTAATACAATGCCATGATATAGCTGAAATCATATATTTTTTTTACTCCGGTTACCCGGTTTATTTTAATTTGCCTTCCAGTTCCAGCTTCCAATGTTCTACAATGCTTTTTGGAGCATAGCAAAAAATCATTATCATGTTTTCATTTGAAGTATTGTTGAGGACATGATTGAAACCTGGTGAGATATAAATATAGTCTCCCCGCTTTACATTTTGTTCTTCATCATTAATACAAATTACGCCTTTGCCGCTTAAAATCAAATATACTTCTTCTTGCTCATGGGAATGCAAAGGCACGCATCCGGCCGGGTATAAGGTCACGTGGCCCATGACAAAATTCTGAGCTTCTATTAGAGCTCCAGGCCCCTCCAGCACCCGAATGCACCTGCCTGCCGGAAAATCAGTACCCTTTACCGAGTAAACATTACTTTTCTCCACCTGCATCACTCTTTCTAAATCAGATTCACAGCCTTTGTATATGGAATCCACCGTCGACATATATGTGGCCGCCCGTCGTATACAGGAATTTATCGGAACAAAGCACAGAAACTGCAGCTGCCACATCCTCGGGTTTGCCCCAGCGTTTGATCGGGAACAGGCCGCTTTGAATCAAAGCATCGTATTTTTCCTTAACTTTGGATGTCATATCGGTATCAATAACGCCAGGGCGAACCTCATGTACCAGTATGCCTTCCTTTGCAAGGCGATCTGCATATAGCTTCGTAAGCATGGAAATGCCCGCTTTAGAAACGCAGTACTCACCTCGGCTGGTGGAAGAAACGACAGCAGAGATGGAAGATATATTTACAATCGTGCCTCTCTTCGGGCCAATCACTTCCTGCTTGAGCATTTGTTTTGCAACAATTTGTGTCATAAACATGGTTCCCTTGGTGTTGATTCCTATTACGCGGTCAAAGCTTTCCTCCGTCATGTCGAGAAGGTCGCTTCGCACTTTTGGCGCAACACCTGCATTATTGACAAGCACATCAATCCTTCCAAACCTTTCGACAGCCTCTTTTACGCATTTTTGTCTGTCCTTTGCATTTTCTATGCCGCCCTGAACATATAAATACTCAATGCCATCTTTTTTAAGCAATTCAAGATTGGCCTGATACTCTTCCTGAGGGCTCCTGCCCATAATTACGACATTATATCCGTCCTTGCCCAGCTGGCGGGTAATGGCATAACCGATTCCGCGGCCTCCGCCCGTGATAATGGCCGTTTTCTTCATAATGACACTCCTTCTTCAATCGTTTTCCGGATGTACAATGACCTTTACAGCGCCTGAATTCCTATCGAGGCAGGTTTCAAGAGCCTGCTGCAAATCCTGCAGTTTGAATGTATGGGTCACCAGCTTTTCAATATCGATCTCCTTTGTCATTTCCAGCGCAATGGGAAAATCCCAGCAATACCCCTGAGAGCCCTGCACCTTTATTTCATGGGTAATAAAACGCGTTGCGGGAATAGTGATGTTTGGATTCTCGAAGATACCTATGATGGTTGCTGTCCCGTTTTTTCTGAGCGTCATCATAGCCTGGTTAAAAGTGGCTTCCAGGCCCACACATTCAAAGGTTTTATCCATGCCTATGCCGCCCGTTAGTTCGCCCACAGCCTCATAAACATCTTTTTCAGACGGATTAATAGCAAAAGTTGCGCCAAGTTCCAGCGCCATTTCCAGCCTTTTTTGCGAATAATCGACGACAGCCACATCTGTTGCACCGCATTTTCTGCAAAGTGCGGCAATCAATATGCCAATTGCGCCTGCACCAATAACGAGCACCTTTTCGCCCATCTTAATATCTGCCCTGCGCACTGCATGAACGGCTACCGACAGGGGCTCGATCAATGCACCTGCATTGTAAGACAGATTTTCAGGCAGCTTGTACACATAAGGTTCTTCCACTTTGATGTAATCAGCCATGGCACCGTCTCCCTTGCGATAGGTGAAGCTGATGTTTTCGCAGTAGCCGTAATTACCCGTTTTGCATGCGGTGCATTTGCCGCATACAATTACCGGTTCAACTGTTACCCTGTCGCCGACTTTCACTTTGCTGACTTCGCTTCCAACGGCCACCACATCACCTGAAAATTCGTGGCCGATGGTGACCGGCAATGGTGCCGACGGGTGTTTGCCCTTGAATATATGCAGGTCGCTGCCGCAGATGGCACTGGAGACGATTTTAATTATGACCTGATTCGGCGTCGGAGCATCCAGTGGCCGTTCCAAAAAATCAACCTTCCCAGCCTCTACAACCCTTCCCACTCTGTTTATAAATTCCATCATAGCTACCTCCCCTATATTTGATTCATGTATGCAAAGTCACTTTCCTGCCGGAGACTGCCCGGCACCGCATCTTTCTGCCGGCAAAACAGATTGTTTCAGCTGTGGGATGCATTTTTCCTTGCTTCATTAAACAGCGGAACATAAATTTTGCTGTCCCTTACAACACAGCCTGTGCGGCCGTGGTCGCGCATAATCTGAGTGCACTTGCTGCAAGCGATGCAGCATTTACCGGGGTCCAGCCTACCTTTTGTGAATATATCCTTTGGCGCATCGGGGTAGGCGAATGCCTGGCGTCCGATGCCAACCATGGTGCAGGAACCGTCTGCAAGGTTGGCAGCACCGGCGTTTGCCAGAAACTGGCGCAGCCAGCTGTAACCATTGCCTACTACTGGAATATCTCCTGCTGCCTTTTGAATCTGGCGGGTAAATTCAAAGAGGCGTGCGACACTCTGGAGCGGATGCTCATCCGGTATTTCTCCGCCTATGGTGGGTGTGTCAAAAGGCCTTGTAACATGAGGGAACCGGTAATATGGATTGCCTGCAGAACAGCTAAGGAGGTTTACACCATTTTCTACCAGAAGTTTGACCAGTGCCAGCGGTTCTGTCAAATCTGGCTTGCTGCAATCCTGCTTGTCTACCCCAAAGCCATAAGGATACGGGTGAGCATCGAACACATTGAAGCGGCATGCAATGATAAAATCATCGCCCACTGCTTTGCGAACCGCTTTTATGGTATTGAGCAAAAAACGAGTCCGGTTTTCGAAACTTCCACCGTATTTGCCTTCTCTGGTATAACTTGCCAGAAGTTCGGACAGCAAGTATCTGTGGCTGGATTTAATGTCAACGCCGTCAAAACCTGCTTCCCTCGCGAGAATCGCACTTTCAACGTATTTTTCAACCAGCGCGTCCAGATATTCGTCCGTAACAACAGGTGCATTGGAATCCAGGCCCACTCTTGAATCAAGCAGGGGATCGTGCTGGGGGATTATCGGCGCCGGTTTGTCGTCTGGGCGCGAATATCTTCCTGAGTGTGTCAATTGGAGAATGTTTACCGGCTTGTGATCGCTGCCATTTGCCTTCATAGCTGCCAAATTTGAACTTTTTACAAGCTCGGCAAAGGCGGCAACATTGCGCTTTGTGAGGAACATTTGCAGAGGGTTTGCCCTCCCCTCGTGAACCACTGCACATGCTTCATACCATATAAGGCCTGCTCCGCCTGAAGCAAAACGGTTATACCGCCTTTTTACGAGGTCGGACGGGCTGCCGTCCCGTTCACTGTCGCAGCCTTCCATGGGCAAAACTGCCACGGAGTTAGGCGCTGTAACTTTTCCAATTTTAACCGGTTTTGCCAGCGGCGAAAGGTCTTCTGAAAATTTAATATTTACTCCAAGTTCAGCTACCTTACTTCTTATTTCATCAAGGGTTTTAAAATTGAATCTTTGAAAAGATGACATTATAAAATCCGCTCCCTTTTCACATATTTGATTTTGATGTAGAAAACCGCTTTCCTGCCGGAGATGGCCCGGCACCTGCGGCAACGGACTTAGTTTTTATACCCGAATTATTTTTATCAATTGGAAATTTTTGGCCAGTTTCACATACTGATTCCAAAAACAGTTCATTGATGACAACCGTTGCCAGCTATCAATCCCAGTATATGGTGGCGCCTCTGTGAGCCGACGTGGTGTTTTTCCTGTAAAGCTTCAGCCAGCCTGATGCCGGTTTCTCAAGTGGCTTCCATCCTTTTTTGCGCCGCTCAAATTCATCGTCAGTGACATTAACTTGCAGGATGCGTTTTTCAATGTCGATTTCAATAATATCTCCGTTCTGAATAAATGCAATGTTGCCGCCTTCATAAGCCTCAGGCGAAACGTGGCCGATGGCAAGGCCGCCTGTGGCTCCGGAGAAGCGCCCATCCGAAACAAGAGCTATCTTGGTGCCCAGGCCCTTGCCAAGCACCGCAGCCATGAATGTTTCCATGTGAGGCATTCCCGGCGAACCTTTCGGCCCTTCATAGCGGATAACCACCACATCGCCCGCGACAATTTCATCCCGGAGTATTGCATTCCACGCGTCGTCCTGGGAGTCGTATACCTTTGCGGGACCTTTAAATTTCCAGGCTTCTTTTTCCACGGCAGAGAACTTGACAATGGCGCTATCTGTGGCAATATTGCCGGACAGAACGGCTAATCCCCCCTGCTCGTGAATGGGGTCTGTCACCGGCCGGATCACTTGTTTGTTTTTATTGGATGAAAGCGCAATTTTGTCAGCCAAACTGCCGAACATACCCTTTGCTTCTGTATTGATTTTACCCGCTGCCGCCAGTTCGCGCACAACGGCGCCAAGGCCGCCAGCAGCGGAGAAATCAGCCATGGTGTAGGATGGGTGGTTGGGGTAAATGGTGCTGATGACAGGGACCTCGCGGCTTATCTTGTCGAACAATTCAGGCGTAATATCGTATCCCGCCTGCTTCGCCATGGCAGGAATATGCAGGATGGAATTGGTGGAACCCCCTGTGGCCATCATATAACGGACTACGTTTTCGAAATTCTCCCATTTTATGACATCAAGAGGCCGTATCTCTTTTTTCACCAGTTCCACGATCTTTCTGGCAGCAAGAAGCCCCATCTCATACCATTCCCGCGTTTGGGACCTGACGCTGGCATTGCCGTGGGGCGATAAGCCGAGAATCTCAGCAGCTGCGCACATTGTATTTGCCGTACCCATAAACGGGCATGCGCCGGGTGTGGGACATGCCTTGCGCACAATGTCTTTATAGTCTTCCGCTGTAATATCGCCGGCTATATAGGCCGCATAGGCCTGTTTGGTATGTGTGAGCGTAATCATTTTTCCCTTGTGTTCTCCGGGAGCCATAAAGCCGCCCGTAAACATCACTGTAGGAATGTTAACGCGAAGGGCGCCCATAATCATGCCTGGCACCACTTTATCGCAGCTGCCCAACAAAATCATGCCCTCGAGCATGTTCAGCTCCGCCACTGTCTCCACCTCGGTCGAAACCATATCCCGGGCAGGAAGTGTATATCGGTCGCCGGGGGTGTTGGAACATATCCCGTCACATATGCCTGAAACGGGCAGCTCAAGAGCCAAGCAGCCACCGGCATAAATCTCCTTTTTAATGGCTTCCACCACATCTTTAAAGGGAAAATGTCCCGGATTCATTTCATTCCATGAATTTATAACGCCTATAATCGGCCTTTTTGCATCTTCTTCAGAAATACCCATGGCATAAAGAAGGGCATTCCTGTGATCAAGGGATTCTTCATTCCATTGGCGAATCATATTAAAGCCTCCAAATCTTCTAACTATTATTGAGAAAAATAACCTCAGCCGTCATGATATTATATCTGCAAAAGGTGCACGGCAAACCCCGCAATTTCCTTTTTTAAATATATGACAATGAGGTTGCCTTCGCTGTCATATTTCTTGGACTCGGGATCAAATTCCAATCCCAGGCTCTCAAGATATTCCCGTGCCCTGTGAATATCTTTAGTAGAAATTGCGATATGGCCGCATCTTCCTCTTCCCGCACCCTTCATAATTTCTATGGAAGACCCTGAAAAGATGGAATCTTTGCCCTCTTTTGCAGACAGGCCGAAAACATCAGAAAAAAATCCGGCTGCTCTTCTCGCATTTTCTTCATCAATACAGTTGATGCCGAAATGTATAACTTCAAAACCCAATTCCTCTTTAATATCGCTCATATGCTTCTCCCCTGTCTCAATACCGGCAATATGACCTTTTCCGACTTCAATCCACACACCTTCTTAGTGGCTATATGGATGGCAAATATCAGTTTTTTTTTGACATTCTTGCACTCCTCCCCCAGGCGCACTTCGTCAATCTCAGCGCTGCAGTTCTTTGCAGTTTTAGAGCTCATTACATAATATTTGCGCCCTTTTTTTCTTCCTTCTGTCCGATAAATGAAATTGTTTGTAATATCGTTTGTGCAATCGTTATCATATTACCTTATAATTTTATTTCGATGTAAATTTTAAAATTCCTGCTTAATCTTAAAATTTTTTTAACATAAAAATTAAAAAAGCCTTTACACATACCGTAGTAAAAAGGCTTAAGTCTATGAGGAGCTATAAAATTTCAACGTTTCCGCAAGCGTTTCTTTTTTTTACTCCGGATAGGGTTTAAACCCCATCTGCGCAAAATGTTTATCATAAGTAAAAGCGGACTCACAGCTGTGCTTTTTCATAGCTGTAAACTTGGTGCAATCCGTAAAGCTAAAGGTTTTATCATGGTATTTTTTAGCCAGCATCCAGGCTTCTTCTTCATCATTTTCATCTATTCTTAAAAAAAAGAAGGCTTATGCAGCCTTCTCTGTTTATGCTTTCGCCTTGTTTACCCTTTACCTCTGCACTCTGCCGGAAGCATCGCCTTTGGCGAGGGTCTGAACTTCCTTCAGAGTCACGTGGTTGAAGTCGCCGACGATGGAGTGCTTCAGGCACGATGCCGCTACGGCAAATTCCACGGCGTCCTGGGGGGAATAGCCGTTCACCAGAGCATAGATTAATCCGCCGCCGAAAGAGTCTCCGCCGCCTACGCGGTCCACTATATGAATCTTATACTTTCTGGACTTATAATATTCCTTGCCATCGTAATAAAGGGCGGACCAGCCGTTGTCAAAGGCTGAGTAACTTTCCCGGAGTGTTATGGCCACGCCTTTCAGAGAGAATTTTTCGGAAAGCTGCCTTGCCACATCCCTGTAGCCTTCCTCGCTGAGCTCACCTTTTGTAACATCCGAAGTCCCGGCTTTTATGCCGAATACTTTTTCCGCGTCCTCTTCATTGCCGATGGCCACGTCCACATATTCCATCAGGCCTGTCATAACTCTGCACGCTTTTTCGGTAGACCACAGCTTTTTTCTGTAGTTTAGGTCGCAGCTCACGGTGACTCCCAGCTTCTTGGCGGTTTTAACCGCATCAAGGCATGCCTGGGCGGTGTTGTCCCCCAGTGCAGGGGTTATGCCTGTGAAGTGAAACCACTTTGCACCTTCAAGAATCTTTTCCCAGTCAAAATCTTCGGGGCTTGATTCGGAAATGGAAGAATGGGCTCTATCATATACCACCAGCGACGGCCTCTGGGAGGCGCCGATTTCATTGAAGTAGATGCCCAGCCTATCCCCGCCCTTCACCACAAAATCAGTATGCACTCCGTAGCGGCGAAGGTGGTTAATGGCCGACTGCCCAATGGGATTGTCCGGCACCTTTGTGACAAAGTACGCATCCTCACCGTAATTCGCCAGGGATACCGCAACGTTTGCCTCTCCGCCGCCATAAGTTACATCAAAAGAGTCTGCCTGCACGAACCTGAGATAGTTGGGCGGCGTAAGCCGCAGCATGATTTCGCCAAAAGTGACTATTTTGTTGGGCATATAACCACTCTCCTGTTCTTAATAATTTAATAATGTAATCCAGATTGAATTTCCAGGAATTTGCTTGGGCAAATCCTGCTGAAACCAACCTGCTATCTCGATTTTCGAACCTCGAATTAATTGCGCGCCGCCTTCACGGCTTCCACAAATTTTTTCGCAGTAACCTCCACTTCTGCGTAATTACCCTTCTTTGCCCCTTTTGTGAGCTCTCCTCCGACGCCTACGGCCACGCATCCAGCCTTTATCCACTCGCCCACATTTTCAAGGCTCACGCCGCCAGTGGGGATGATGGGAGCATAGGGAAGCGGCCCCAGGATGGCTTTGACCATCGAAGGCCCAAAGGCGCTGCCGGGGAACAGCTTTACAAAATCGGCTCCAGATTCCATGACTTCCACCACTTCTTTTATGGACATGGCCCCCGGCATGGTAACTTTCTGATACCTGTTGCACAGTTTCACCATTTCTGGGTTAAAGTACGGGCTTACGAAAAACTCCGCTCCCGCCAGCATGGCAGCCCTGGCGGTTTCCGGATCCAGCACCGTCCCCGCTCCTATCAGGATTTCTCCGCCGGGGTAGGCTTTTTTTAGCTCGCGAATCACATCTATGGCTCCGGGCACCGTCATGGTTATCTCGATGGCCTCCACTCCTCCGGCTTTTACGGCTTCCGCTATTTTCAAAGCCTGTTCGGGAGAGTCGGCCCTGACCACGGCAACAATGCCGCAGTCCATGATGCGCTGCATGACTTTTAACTTGTTCATAAAAATCCTCCCTGTTTCATATTATGATACAATGTTTCACAATCAATATATATATTCTACGCAAAAATAAATATTCCTCCCTCCTAGCCAACTATATTTATGTCTTTAATGTCTGAATTTATTGATATTTAACCTTATTCTACATAAACAAAAATAAAGCACTGAATATACATAAATCAGTGTGGAAATAAAACTCTGCACTAATATTTTATATTGTATTTTTTTATCTTTTTGTATAACGTTGCCCTGGTGATTCCCAGAACTGCCGCAGTTTTTGATATGTTATTGTTGCAATATTTCAGAGCATTTGCAATGGTAAATTTCTCCGCATCACTAAGCGTTCCAATGGGGATTTCAGGCATATCCGAATCGAGCTCCTTTCCTGTTTGTGCATATTGACGGAATTTATCCGGCAGTTCTTTTATTGTTATCCTGTTGCCCGAAACATTGCTCAAGGCAAACAGAACAGCGTTTTCCAGCTCCCTCACATTCCCTGGCCAGTCATGCATCATCAATACTTTAACGACTTCAGGAGACACTTTTATGTTTTCACTACCGATTAAATTCATGCTGTGTTTTTTTATAAAGTGGTAAAAAAGCTTCTCTATATCTTCTTTTCTGTCTCTCAAAGGTGGAATGGCAATAGTCATTGCCATCAACCTGTAGTACAAGTCAGAACGGAAACGGCCGGCTCTTACTTCTTCGGATAAATCCTTATTGGTAGCAGATATAATGCGCACATCCAACGGAATGGGCTTAGAACCCCCTATCCTCACTACAGTTTTCTCCTGCAGGACCCTCAGCAGGTTAGACTGCAAGTCCAGCGGCATATCGCCGATTTCGTCAAGAAAAATGGTGCCTCCCTGGGCCAGTTCGAATTTGCCGGGATTACCTGTTTTTTTAGCTCCTGTAAACGCCCCTTCTTCGTAGCCGAAAAGCTCGCTCTGTACAAGGTCTTTCGATAGGGCTGCACAGTTAATTACGACAAAGGGCCCGTTTCTTCTATATCCGTAATTATGTATCGACTGGGCAAGCAGTTCCTTGCCAGTCCCGCTTTCTCCGCTTATAAATAAGGCTATATCGTTGAAAGCAGCATTTTTAGCTGCTTTTACCACCTTTTCCATGGCACCGCTGCAATATATTATATCATCAAAAGTATATTTTGCTCTGTTATGTTCATCCTGATTTTTATGCAATTCTTTAAACGTACACATATAACCAGGGTCGTCCAAATCCGGCCCTTTCACTTTCATAAATCTGGCAAATACCGATTTTGCTTTTCCGGCATCCTCCAAAATTACCTCTTCCACATTGCCGTCAATATGCCGGCGGTTTTTTATCCTGTAACGAGAATCCATCATTTTATAAATATTCTGTCCAATACACTTCCGCATCGGCGCCCCTAAAATTTCCCCCGCCGGTTTATTAATGTGGCTGACGGTTCCTCTGCCGTCGAAAATAACCAGTGGCTCCGCTATGTTGTCCACAGCTGACCTAAGAAAGTAATAGGATTTTTTGTACAATCTGTGAAGATTTATGTATTTCAGCTCCATTTCTATCATCTTTGCCGTTGATACCACAAGGTCAAGGATAAGAGGATTGTGATTTTTTTCATTTGTATTGCTCAAATTTATAACAGCTATTAAATTGCCGCTGCTGTCGAAAATCGGAGCAGAAGAGCAGCACCAGTTGTGCAAATCCTGAATATAATGCTCATACGATATTACTCTTACTGGCTTTTTTTCTATTAGGCAAATGTTTCCAGCCGTTGTTCCTATGGCCTCTTCCGAGAATGATGCACCTGCGAATATGCCACAGGACTCCGCAATATTGAACATTTTTTTATCGCCAAACATTTCCAGGGTTACTTCACTGATGCCTCCCAGCATAACGATAAATCCCATATCTTTAACCGATTCATACAATTTCACCATGTAAGGCCTGGCGATTTCCAGAAGTTTTTTGTTCTCATTCTGTTCCAGGATGTCATACATATCATATACCTTTATATTCGCTTTGTTAATCTCCAGGGGGTTCACATTGTTTGCAAGGCATCTCTTCCACGAATTAGAAATACACGACCGCAAGATACCATCCTCAATAATATTTTTCGAAACAAGGGTATCCCATGCTTTTTCTAAAATTTTATTGTCGGTTTTACGGCCCATTTTTTCAGCTCTGTTCCTCTTCAATGTAAACCATCCCCTATGCCTGTAATTTATATTCTTATGTTATAAATATTACAACATTTTGCATTTATTTGTCAATATTGGCCTCACTTCCCCATGCTTTATTCCATATGGAAAATCTAAACCGTTTTATTGACCCTTCATTAACATGCGTTTTATGTTGATGTTTTGATTATTTGGATTAATAAAAAGGAAACTCCAAGCGGAGCCTCCTCAAACACTCATGCATTGATTTCCTGGGTACCGGTCGTTTTACTCTTCATCTTCAAGCATCATCTCAGCAGCTAGGCGAGTTGCCTTAGCCACCACAGCAGCACATTTTTCTGCCCGATCATGTATTGCAAAAAAATCCCTCGCATCTTTCTCGTTCAAAAAATCAAAGCTTCTCCCAAATATTTTTTTTTGTAATTCCGGACATAAAGTAGTTCCGAACTCTCTTAGAAAAGCGTCCCTATATTCATGGAATTTTCTTACAGCCATTTTTCTCTCTCGTAAACCTTCTTTAGTAGTTTCTTCTGCCATAGCGGGGTTGAACTTCAATCCTACAGCCAATAGGCCACTGCAATAAGCGCCACAGGATCCGCTGCTGGCACCGGCTCCGCCAGCTAAAGACAGTGTTGCCGTGACCATTTCTTCAGGAATAAAATCAAAATAGGATTTCAAGCCGTACATTGTGCTCCGGGCACATATATCATCACGTTTTTGCGCTTCAACAGCATTTTTTTCAACCATATCAAGTATTTCTTCTTTATTAAGCTTTGCCATAATTTACCCCTCCCTTTTTTATTTATACATAATTATCATAATACATAATTATCATACATTTTCTCCAGCATATCTGCAACTTCTTTTAAAGTTAATTTTTTCGGAATATAGTTGAAGCATGCATCATTGGTAACCTTATCTGCTAAATCCACCAGTTCGTTTTTGCTTATACCCAATTGAGAAAAGGATTTTATTCCCAAGTTTTTGATAAACTTTCGAATCTCCGCAGCGACTTTTTCTCCTGTTTCCTCCGGTGTCTCATTTTCATTGAATGATATCCCCATGGCACTTCCTACGAGCTTTACTTTATCAGGCACAACTTTAGAAGCATATATCATTACTTCAGGCAGTGCCAGTGCGCAAACATTGCCGTGTATCAAATGGAATGTAGCTCCTACTGCATGAGCAACAGCATGCCCAAGATGCACCAATGCATCATTGAAAGCAATTCCTGCGAAATTGCTCGCAATCATAAGGTTGCTTCTTGCCCTTATGTCGGAACCATCGGCAAAAGCGGCAGGAAGGTTTTTTACTATCCTTTTTATTGCATCATAAGCCAAGACTTCTGACCTTGGATTGGGATTACCTGTGGTCAGGGATTCTGCCGCATGGGCAAAAGCATCCATTCCAGTCATCACTGTATATTCAGGGTCAAGGGTTACTGTTAGTTCGGGGTCCAGTATGGCAAGGGTTGCATTTAAAAACACAGCCGTCTTAACGTGATTTTTTGTGTCGGTTATTACTGCTATGGTTGTGTTTTCGCTTCCTGTTCCCGCGGTGGTGGGAATCAATATAATGGGAACGCCTGGCTTGTAGTCCATGGAAGCATAGTATTGAGAAATGGGCAATGGATTATTTATCAATACATTTATGGCTTTAGCCGCATCCATAGGGCTTCCCCCGCCTACTGCCACGATCCCGTCGACTTTTTCGCTTCTGGCAAATTCTCCTCCTTCATTTACAATATAATCGGGCGGGTCCTGGGGCACCTTGTCGAACACTGCATACCTGACTCCAGCAGCATCAAGGCTTTCCTTCACCTTGTCCACGATACCTGCTTTTGTAACTCCATCATCAGTCACAATAAGAACTTTTTTGCAGCCAAATTCCGCAGCTTTTGGACCCGACATTTTCACCGAGCCAATTCCATATATGGTGGGGTTGGTTTGGGCATACGAGCTTATCATTGAAAAGCACCTCCGCGCTAATTTTTATTTAATAAAAATCGGCTTTCGATTTCAGTGTCAATTACCAGAAATTAAAGGCTGTACGCGCTCTTGAATGCTGTTTCCATGGCATTCCTTATACGTCCGGGCTTTCCGGCGTCTCCGATGATTCTTACATTTTCGAAACTTGCCTTTATCTCCTCCACCATCTCTGTATTCGGGCAGGTTCCCATGGCGAGGACTATATAATCAAAGCAATACTCTTTTGTTTTGCCCTCAGGAAGCACTTCAAAAGCAGCTGTCCGCCCTTCTATTTTTACCAGTTTATGTTTCGTGTACATTTTCACATTGTTCTGGCTTAACCTTTCCTGAATGTCTATCAGGTTCTGGAAAAACATATCCGGCCCTATATTGTCAGCCATCTCAAACACCGTAACGGCATTGCCCTTTGTCGCAAGAAAGTCTGCCGTCTCCAGCCCCGTCATTCCGGAACCTATTACTGCTACATTTTTGTCATAGAATTCCACTCTCCCAGCCAGCACATCTGCAGCAGTAAATACATTCTCTCCCTCAATGCCCTTTATTGATTTTGGAATTACAGGACGTGATCCTTGCGCAATGAATACGGCATAGGGATTTAAGGCTTTGATTTCATCCAGCGAAGGCACCTTGTTAAGCCTTATTTCAACTCCCAGCTTTTGAGCTTGCCCTCTAAGGTATTTAATAAGCCATGATATTTTGTCTTTTTTAGGCGGCTTATTTGCCAGTTCCAGCTGACCGCCTATCTGTGCCGATTTTTCAAATACAATTGGCTTAAATTTTCTTTTAGCCAGTACTCTTGCCGCTTCAAGCCCTGAAGGACCTGCACCCAGAATTACTACAGTTCTGCCTCCGCCGTCTTCTTTTAAATTACTGTATTCAAGTTCTCTGCACGCCTGGATATTTATTGCACACTCGCTGGGCATACCCGTCGCTTCAGAATTAAACAGCGACTCCATACAATGGAGGCACGATATGCACAGCCGCAGCTCATCGGTGCGGTTTTCCTTTACTTTGTTCGACCATTCGGGATCAGCAAAGTGAAGCCTTGCGGAAGCCACAAAATCAACGCTGCCCTGGGCTATAATTTTATCGGCATAAGCCGGTTCTCTGATAACAGCGGCGGCTATTACAGGAATTTTTACCGCCTTTTTTACCTCTTCTGCCAGATACAGTTTCCAGCCCTGAGCATATGATGCGGGTTCCCAGGATACATTCATGGTTTCGTAAATCCCAGCACTTACATCTATGGCATCAACTCCTGACTTTTCCAAATGCTTTGCTATGCGGATGCCTTCTTCCAGCACAATTCCGTCTTCTTTGATGCCAGCCTTCCTTAAAAACTCGTCCACAGACAATCTTACAATAAGCGGAAAATCTTTGCCGCATCTTTCCCTGATTCCTTCGATTATTTCGTCAAGAAACCTCATCCTGTTTTCGAAACTTCCGCCGTATTTATCGTTGCGCTTATTGGTATATGGGCTTAAAAACTGATTGATCAAATACCCGTGGGCACCGTGAAGTTCCACTCCGTCAAATCCCGCTTTCTTAACCCTGCAAGCTGCTTCTATAAAATCCTGCACCAGCCCTTCCGCTTCCTGGGTGGTCATTGCCCTTGTTTCCTGCCGTACTACATTGCATGGTATTGCACTCGGCGCCATCATCGGCTTATTGCCGTTTAAGGCACAAAACCCCTGCCTTCCCGGGTGATGCAGCTGAATAAATATTCTGCCGTCATATTTATGTATGGCTTCAGCCAGCTTTGTGAGCCCGGGAATATATTTATCATCCGCAGCAGATAATTGATGGCTGTCAGCCACTCCGTTTTCATCATTAACCCTGGTTACTTCCGTAATTATAAGCCCAACTCCGCCCTTCGCCCTTTCAGCATAAAAAGCAATCATTTCATCCGATACAGTGGCATCTTTGTTGTTCAGATAATTTCCCATCGGAGCCATTACTATTCGGTTTTTTAACTCGAGCGTACCTATTCTGCCCTTTGAAAATAAGCTTTCATACACTTCTTTATCCTCCCCTTTGCGTTATTGTTATATTTTCTTTTTGTATTTGTATATAATAGCAATTATCATGCCACACTTTATTTTCAACGCTTTTTAATGGAAGTTTAATGTTAAAACATAGTTGATTGTAAAGCACAAAACATTGTTAATTAAAAAATTAACGCCATTTTGTTTTGGCTTAGGACATAAAAAAAGTGCTCTGATTTTTCATTATTCGGCAATTGTTTTCTTTTTTGAATTCTAAAAGGTTGTATTGTTTCTATACAATTTTTTAAGTTTTCAGGTCATAATTAAGATATTGCTTATTTATTATACACCTTATTCATAATATATATTCTATTGCCGCATGCAATTTGTATATTTTTTAAACGAAAGAAATGTACATATGAAGGAAAACAAAAATCTAAAAAAGAACTTTTGAAAAAAAAAAAAAAGTTGAGTTCCATCCACTTAAGATGGAACTCAACTTCGCCCTGCCTGCTATTCCTCTTTTATAGCTTCTGCCGGACAATTCTCTAATGCTTCTTTTGCTTCGCTTTCTGCGTCGGCGGGCACTTCATCCACCGTAGAATGGGCCTTCCCGTCATCGTTCCAGTCAAAAACCGCCGGGCAGGTATCAATACAAAGTCCGCAGCTGATGCAAAGGTCTTGATCAACGTATACTTTCAAGGATAAAACCTCCTCAAATAGTTTTCCGTGACTATTTTACCACAATTAGGTGGACTTATGCAAAGGTTTTTTTTAGCTTTTTTCTTCGACAATATTTAAAGGTTTGATATTCATATTGAGCGGGCGCGTCTTGAAGTAAAAATACAAGAAAGCTGCGGCTGCCGCAATTATACCTATGGGGTATGATATGCTTGTGGGAAGCCCAAAACCCTCTGGCGCCTGGAATATATATGTTATGCTGACTGCTGTCATGAATGTAGCCGGTATTGTGGCAATCCAGTGAAATCTGTTCTCTCTTATAAGATACACAGCGCCTGTCCATAATACCATCATAGCCAGCGTTTGATTTGACCATGCGAAGTATCTCCATATTACATTGAAGTTTATTTGAGAAAGGATTATACCTATTACAAATATCGGAATAGCTATTTTATACCTGTTCACTATCGGTTTTTGGCTGAGTTTCATCATTTCTGAGATGGTGTATCTTGCCGCTCTAAAAGCGGTGTCTCCAGAAGTTATTGGAAGCACGACAACGCCAAGCACAGCCAGCACGCCACCTATTCTTCCCATCATGGCAAAGGACGCTTCCTTTACTACGGCCGAAGGTCCGGCAGGAGTTGCAAGAACCTTTCCGAGGCCCGGTGTGCCGCCATAAAAACTCATGGCAGCTGCCGCCCATATTAAAGCTATTACAGATTCGACTATCATCATACCGTAAAATATAAACCGGCCTTCCCTTTCATTTTTTACACATCTTGCTACTATGGGAGATTGGGTAGCATGAAATCCGCTTATAGCTCCACATGCAATGGTGATGAACAACAAGGGCCACAGCGGCGCCCCATTGGGATGAAGATTTGCAAAAGTTATCTCCGGTATATGGTACCCCTCAATAATCATTGACCCGCCTATTCCCAGGGCCATTATAAGGAGTATGGCACCGAGAAATGGATATATTCTGCCGATGATTTTATCGATGGGAAGCACGGTTGCCAGGAAGTAATATGCAAATATTATCCAAACCCAGACGCTCTTTGTCAGTACTTTTGGAGTCAGTATAGCGAGCAGTCCGGCAGGGCCGGTCACAAAAACCACACCCACCAGCACCAACAGGAGCACTGCAAATACATTGACAATAATCCTGCTCTTTTCGCCAAGATATTTAGCAGCCAGTTCAGGCACATTGACCCCATTGTTTCGCAGCGACATCATGCCTGCTAGATAATCGTGTACAGCACCTGCAAAAATACCTCCAAACACTATCCATAAAAAAGCAGCTGGGCCCCACAGTGCACCGGATATGGCGCCATATATAGGTCCAAGGCCTGCAATATCAAGAAGTTGGATAAGAGCATTGCGGTATTTGTCTATTGGAACATAGTCCACGCCATCCGCCATGGTATAGCAGGGTGTTTTGCGGTTTCCATCGGCGCCAAAAATCTTTTCTACGGCAGCTCCGTAAATTATATAGCCCAGTATAAGAACGATAATAGAACCGATAAAGGAAATCATTAAAAAAACCCCCTTTTATTTGTTACATTAATGTACCTTTTTTAATTTTATTATAAATCACAAATGTTCACTTCTGTCGATTTTTACCCTAAATGGCAAAAAAAAAGACCCATACGGTCTTTATAGAGCCTTGAACGGTAAACTTGCTTTAAAGTTTTAAAAATTTATATCTCAAACATTTCTCTCAATTCCCTAGCATGTCTCCTGCTGACCGGGACCTCTTCCTTTTCATAACCCTGAATGCACAGTATAAAAGTGCCGTTAAACCACGGTATGATTTCTTTAACTTTATCAAAATTTACAAGATAACTCTTATGAGTTCTGACAAATTCCGGCCTTGCTATTTTTTCTTCCAGTTCGGATAGGGTATAAGGGCTCAAAAACTCCCCTTTTTCAGTCTTTATTTTACTCCCTTTTTCAACAGCTTCACAATAACATATCTCTTGAGGACATATCAGATAAATCCTGTCATTTTTCCAAAGGGAGAGTTTGTGGCAGGCCGATTTCCTGTTTTTTTTAAGATAATCCGAAACCTTCAGGGATTGTTGCTTTTGCCTTCTTTCCATGAAAACTTCAATAAGCCTGCTGACGGTCTTATTCAACCTTTTTTCTGAAAAGGGCTTTAAAATGTAGTCCAAAGCATTGATTTCAAAAGCCTTGACTGCATATTCATCATAAGCAGTGGCAAATACCACCACCGGCGTTACACCTCCCGAAAACACCTGCCACGCCACCTCAAATCCATCCATATCGGAAAGCTGTATATCCAGAAAAATAACATCGGGCTTTATAGTCAATATTTTTTCTATGGCTTCCTGCCCAGAGGAAGCCTCGCCCACTATTTTTATTTGTTCATAAGCCTCCAGAAGATAACGCAGTTCCTCCCTAGCAGGTGGCTCATCATCGACCAGCAGCACTGTAAATTCCACCATAATACCTCCCTGCCTTCTGCGCCGGTACTAAGAACCTTACCTTTGTTCCAGCGCCCGGCGCTGAAGTTATAGCAAGACGGCTTTTGGTGCCGTATAGGCTTTCCAGCCTGCCGTTGACATTGCAAAGCCCTATTCTGTGGAAATCAGCAGCGCCGGAAAGAATTTTTTTTATCATTTTTTCATCCATTCCCACACCGTCATCTATAACAAATATTTCTACCCCTTCTTCGCAAGACCTGGCCCCTATGCGGACGGTGCCCCCTTCCTTTTTCGGCAGCAAACCATGCTTTACCGCATTTTCCACCAGCGGTTGCAAAATAAGGGGCGGGACTTTTACATCTATGCCCTCCTGAATCTCAAAAACCGCCTTCAGTTTTTCTCCGAAGCGCGCCTGCTCTATGGCAAGGTATGCCTTTACGTGCTCTATCTCCTGCTCCAGAGGCACCAAATCCATGCTGATGCTCAGGTTTTTCCTGAAAAAGTCCCCCAAATATATCAGGAGCTCCCGCGCTCTAGCAGGGTCCTTTCTCAGAATTGATATGATGGTATTTAAGGCATTGAACAAAAAGTGAGGATTTATTTGCGACTGCAAAGCTTTTAGCTCTGCACATGCCAGCATTTTAGACTGATATTCGAACTTGCCCAATTCCAGTTGAGTGGAAAACAGCTGCCCCAGCCCTTCTGCAAGCTTTATATCTACGCTGGAAATGCTGTTTTCCCGGCTCTTGTACAGTTTAAGGCACCCTAACACCCCGTTTTCTTCTTTCAAAGGTACTATGACAGCCGCCTTAAGTGGACAATTTTCATCAGGGCACTCTATTTCCAAACCGGTTGACGCGGTCTGACATTCACCGGTGGCAAGAGCCCTGCGGGTGGCTTCAGTGAGAATGTTGTGCCCCGGTTTATGATGGTCCTCTCCCGCCCCGATATGTGCTAAAATCTTTTCTTCATCAGTGATGGCTACAGCATCAAAATCGGTTTTTTCATAAATTATTTTTGCCGTCCTGTATGCAGATAACTCATTGATGCCGTGTCTGAGATAGGGCAATGTTTCCGAGGCGATGTCGAGCGCCAGCTGCGCCTGATACGCCCCTGCTCTTTCCTGTTCCTTAAATATATTCTCCACGATCAGTATAAAGATAGCTATGCCCGCCGCGTTCACAAACGTCATGGGAAACCATATAACCCGAACCAATGCTATAGCAGCATTTATTGGCCTTGCGATAGTCAAAATAATCACCATCTGAAGAAGTTCCAGGCTTGCGCCTATCAGAAAAGCTGTGGGCCAGTTTGCTCTGCCGTTTTTTAGCTTTCTGTGAACAAACCCCGCAATAGTTGCTTCAGTAAAAGTGGACACCGCACACGCCAGGGCAGTAAAGCCTCCTATATCTATAGCCCAGCGATGGAATCCCGCTATAAAACCGGAAAGCACTCCCACCAAAGGTCCACCCAGTAAGCCTCCTATAATTACGCCCACCGCCCTGGAATTGGCAATGGCGCCGTATACAGGTATGCCCAAATATGTGCCCAGTATGCCAAATGCGCCAAAAATGAGTGAGAGCACCAGTTGGTCTTTAAGTGACACCTCATTCTTGAGTATAAGGTTTTTAAACGACTTGTTTCTTGACAGCAAATATGCTATTACAATGAAGAAACCCAGGCGGTTCATCAGATCCATCAGTATGGAAAATATCATATTTTCAACTCCTGAAAAATCCATTTAAACTACTAACTCAAGTATATCACATTTTTATATTTCTCGCATTTATTATATTTTACAAAACAAACGCATGTTAAGATTTGCCACAAGCGGAATAGTTGAAATTTTAAGCAGTCAGAATTTTTTCCCCATCGGCGTGGAAAATATTTTAATTTATATGTTCCTGTATGAACTATAATATGTTATAATTGATTATCAAATAATTAAATTAATTTAAGTCGGAGGTACATCTTGCAAAAAGCTCGTAAAATCCTCTCCCAGGATACCCTCAAGCGGGGACTTGCCGCAGGTGTGGATGTCACGTGGCAGCTGGCAAAAATAATAATACCAATTTATTTTATCGTCACTTTTTTGAAACATACGCCTGCTTTAGATATTGTTTCAAACTTGTTTTCCCCATTGATGAGGCTGTTCGGCCTACCCGGAAAAGCCGCCATCGTCCTTGTCCTGGGGAATGTGGTCAATCTTTATGCGGCCATAGGGGCTATGGTATCCCTTTCTCTAAGTTATAAAGAACTAACCGTACTTGCCATCATGCTTTCTTTCTGCCACAGCCTGCCGGTGGAAACCGCTCTGGCTAAAAAAATAGGCCTTTCTGCCGTAAATGTCATTGCAGTGCGAGCTGGGCTTGCTATATTATCTGGGCTAGCGTTCAATCTTATGCTTCAGTGATTAGAAACTTAATGGAGGAACGCAGATGCTGAGCATTTTAAAAGAAGCTGCGGTAGGCAGTTTTCTGTCGGTTAAGCAGATCGCATTTATAGTCATACCCCTCATGGTTTTTATGGAAATATTAAAAGATGCGGGCATTCTTGATAAGGTAGCAAATCTCTTTTCTCCAGTAGTTAAAATTTATGGCATGAAAAAAGAATCCGGATTCCCGCTGGTTATAGGTATAATAATAGGGCTTTCTTACGGTGCAGGCGTCATTTTTCGGTCAGCCAGGGATGATAAATTGCCCAAAAAAGACCTGTACCTAATAACATATTTTTTAGTCTGTGCCCATGCTGTGTTTGAAGATACAGCAATTTTTATGGCGATCGGTGCCAGCGGCATTCTCCTTCTTGTCACCCGGCTTATAGCAGCAGCATTTTTTACGTATCTTGCCTCCCGCTTAATAAAAAGTGAAACCCTGATAAAATCAGATACAGGCGGCAATATGTTAGATTAAGGTTATTGAATAGCTTCAGCCCTAGTAAGAGAGGAAAGGTGAAAATATGGAATGGAAAAACCATAAATACAAAGTTATAAGCCTGCCAAAATTGAATGGGCTGACGCCCACCCTTGAATCCACCGCTTTAAAGCTCATGGAGGAAGCAGGCGAACTGGCTCAGGCCATCGGCAAATTCCGCGGCCGCAGCGGCGAAAAAATCACGATGGATGAAATGGAAGCAGTAGACATGATGGCAAGGGAACTTTTAGATGTGGCACAAGTAGCTGTATCCATGATGTTCGTGCTGGAGGAAAACTATCATATAAATTTGGAGGAAAAACTCCAGCAGCATATTGAAAAACTCATTTCAAAAGGCTATCTTCATCAGACCGATTCAAAAGGCCAAAAAAAGACTGAATAAAACCCATCCCTCACGCCAGTTGCAACTCATTTACTGTAGCTGCTAAGTTTTCCAAAAATTCCCTGTTGGTTTTTGTCTTTTTCAATCGGTTTATGAGGGTAGTAGCGGCTTCTACAGTTTCCAGAGGAGCCAGGGCTTTTCTGAGCACCCAAACCGCTTCCAATTCATCCTTGGACAGCAGGAGTTCTTCTCTTCGAGTGCCTGATTTTTTTATATCTATTGCAGGGTATATCCTGCGCTCTGCCAGTTTTCTATCAAGATGGATTTCCATGTTGCCGGTGCCTTTGAATTCCTCATATATGACATCATCCATCCGGCTGCCGGTCTCTACCAGAGCTGTGGCTATTATGGTCAAACTGCCGCCTTCCTCTATATTCCTGGCCGCTCCAAAAAACCTTTTGGGCTTGTGCAATGCACTGGGGTCCAGCCCTCCGGATAAAGTCCTGCCTGTGGGAGGTACCACCAGATTATTGGCTCTTGCCAGGCGTGTGATACTGTCGAGCAGTATCACCACATCCTTTCTGCTTTCCACGAGCCTCTGTGCCCTCTCCAGCACCATATCCGCTACTCTTAAGTGGTTTTCAGGCAATTCGTCAAATGTAGAACTCACCACTTCACCTTCCACAGACCGCCTGATATCTGTAACTTCTTCAGGCCTTTCATCAATAAGGAGCACTATCAGCTGTACATCCGGATGGTTTCTGGTAAGCGCATTAGCTATTTTTTTAAGCATCATAGTTTTGCCCGCTTTTGGCGGCGAAACAATGAGTGCCCGCTGGCCCTTGCCTATTGGGGATATTATGTCAATTATCCTCGTAGAAAGGTCCTGAGGGTCGTTTTCCAGGGTTAGCCTGGGCTGGGGAAAGATTGGAGTGAGCGAATCGAAGTGAAAACGTCCTACTGCATGCTCCGGGTCCAGTCCGTTTACTGCTGATATCTGCAGGATGGCCCTATATTTCTCTCCCTCCTTGGGAGGCCTTATCTTGCCGGAAATCATATCTCCTGTCCTCAAGTGGAAACGGCGGATTTGAGAAGGTGAAATATATATATCATCATCCGACGGAAGATAATTTTCTATTCGCAAAAATCCGTAACCGTCCGGCAAGACTTCTAGAACGCCTTCAGCCATGACGTCTCCAGGTTCTTCGGCCAAGGTCTCCATTATTTTTATTATTAGCTCTCGCTTTCTATATTTATAGTATCCGGGAATTTTCTTTTCTTTTGCAATTTCATGTAGTTCTGCTATGGTTTTCTTTTCCAGTTCAGTAATTAACAAAATTTCACTCCTTTTCAAGTTTTTAAAGTTTTGCAATTCGTGCCTATATCCACCAATAGACTGGGAAACAGCATTAAAGTGGGCTTTTTTTGTGCCCCTGGCCCGGACAGTTTCTCGCAAAAATCTGGATTTTAAAAGCGGGAGAATGTGAAAGGAGGTTCTATCAGAGATTATACACACAGACGGGAAAAATATGCAGTAATGAGTAATTTTCAAAAAAAGAGACCCTCTCACGGGCCTCCCTTTTTATGGATACACCGAGGAGGATTTGCCTTTTGATAGTAATTATACCATTATTATCGTCAAGCGTCAATATCTGATAATTTACGCTGTGGTTATTCTGTAATGTTTCTACTCGTGGGCAACTTTATAATAAATTTCGTCCCACAGCCTTCTTCGGATTCAAAGTCTATAGTACCTCCATAGTTGGAGATGATTCGTTTGGATATGTAAAGGCCAAGGCCCGTGCCATTTTCTTTTGTAGTGAAAAACGGCTTAAATACGTTACCTTTATCTTCTTTTTTAATGCCCGGCCCTTCATCCCTGATTTCAGTGATTACGTTATTTTCTTTTGAAGAAACGCTTACATAAATATTTCCTCCTTGGCTCATCGCGTCAAGGGCATTCTGCATGATATTTATAAATACCTGCTTTAGCTGATCCGCATCAATAAAAACCGGGGCAATGTCATCATCCGCCTGAAAATGGCATGTGATTCCTTTTACATCAAACCTTGGATTGAAAAGCTTCAATATTTCTTCCAAAAATGTGTGTATAAAAACGTTTTCGCCCTTTTTTTCCTGGCTTTTCGCGATCATCAGAAAATCATCAGCCAGTTTGGAAAGTCTATCCAGTTCAGCAATCATAATCTTAGTATATTCTCTTCGCTTGTCGTCCTGCATCAGGCTATTTTCAAGCAATCTCAAAAAGCCTCTTATGGAAAATATAGGGTTCTTTATTTCATGAATCGCACTGGCGGCCAGTTCCCCCACTGCCGTCAAATTTTTCAGTCTCGATATATTATTGCGAACGTCTTCACGTTCATTTTTATCTTCATACATTATTATTGCTCCCAGCTGACATCCGGATCTTTCCACCACAGCAGCTGTGACATCAAAAACCAGTGGCTTTCCCCCATCATCATTATCATCCTTGCTTTCGATGAAAACCAAGTGTTTTCCTTCTTTGATTAAGATAGGAGGGTCTTCGCTTATTGAATAAACACTGTCAGTGAATGTTTCCTCATAAGCACGTACATAATTCACGAAATCATTTGACCTTCCCAGTACTCCGTCGCCCATATGCCTTCTCCTCTCGCTGCCGTATCTAAAGTTGTCGAAATCCTTGCAAGGAGACTCTTAAGTTCCTCCATATCGAAAGGCTTCACAAGATATCCGCATGCCCCCTCTTTTCTGGCGCGGTTTATGTAATTTATATCAGAATTTCCAGACATTAATATTGTGGCCACTTCGGGTTTCTCATCCTTTAAATGTGCCAAAAGGGTGAAGCCGTCAATTCCCGGAATGGTCATGTCTATTAAAGCTATGTCCGGTTTTTCCTCATGCATCATATGTAAAGCTTCCCTGCCGTCTGCAGCACCGAAGGTCAAATACCCTGAAGATGAAAGTGCCTCCAGCAGCATGGTCCTCACCCACAGCTGGTCATCCACAACCATTACCTTGCATCTTTCCACAGACTTCTGTCCCCCTTTTTTGGCTAATCTTTTTCTCTATAAAAATTCTTTCTCTATCCTTTAATCCATCGCCTCCTAGCAATTTCTAAAATATATGCACAATATATTATACGGTACCAATAATGTATATTATTCTATACAAATATGAAATTTCCTCCTTGCCATTTGAAATTTATTTAATTTTTTAACTATATATTACACAACATATTTTTATCGTGATTGGATATATAGCATAAATTCAGCATCGTGTATCTCCAAAGATTTAAATTTAGTATGTTCCGGAACATGAACGCTTCCCCCCGTTACAGGGTATGCTATGCCGTTTACGATTACGGTGGCATCCACAGGTTTCAAAGTGTGCTTTTCCTGCACGGTAACGTTCCCTTCGGGCAGTGCCTGAACAAGCAGTTCTCTTTGCCGCACGTAAAGTTTCACCGGAATCCTTGACAGCTCGCTTCCTGTTTCATCCTCTACTGCCAGAAATCCGCTAAAATTCGTTCCCTTTTCAGGGACATTTATATCCATCCTCACCTTCCATGTGCCCCCCGACTCATGAAAGCCGATAGGGTCTCGGACAACAATATTTCCGCTGTCTGAGAGCACCTGCCTCTCTATTACCATTCGGTCGCTGCCTCCGGGGATAAAAAATCCGTCAACATAAGCCATATATTCTCCTGGTGCTGGTTCCATTATTTCAATTTTTTCATCAGATACATCCACTATGGATGAAGACGCTATTTCTTCGTACTCACCGGTACTGTCATTTTTTCGGTAAAGATAAAGATCTGCATCTCCATTAAATTCAGCTGACGGCTTTAATTCCACTTTTAGTGTAATGGCATTTGCAGGCACCGTAAAAGGCGAGCTCCGGGTCAATTCCCCCTGCTTTACTATTATAGATTCCGACACAACATTCTGATTTTCTTCCGCTAATCCGAATCCGACCACATGGCCTCGAAAGGCATTTCCAACATTTTTCAACAATATTTCCCGGGAAATTCTTTTTTGTCCTTTAGCGGCGTATAAAGTCACATCACCGCTGTTTGCAAAAGTCCCTGAAACCGACGCTGTCAAATTATATGAAGTCCTATCCGCTCCAAAATCGGACAAATTATAATCTGATACTACCACTACTTCCCAAACTCCAGCAGCTGGGTCTTTTATTTTATCTGAAACTCCTTCCCTCGAGTAAATATAATCTGACCCAGCGTAACCTTCAAAAACTTTTTGCCCATCTGGGGCATAGATGTATAAAATCGCCCGCCCCAGGACATTATTCTTTTGTTTTGTTATGCCAAGACTGACGTTCAATTCTGACGTACCCGGCAGGATTTTAAAAAAATATCGCTGCCATCTTGCTGGCAAAAGCGAGCCCTTAAAATTCATTGAACCGGAACCGCTAAGGTCATAGGGTACTACCGCTGTCGTCAAAAAGCTTGCTTCTTCTTTTTTGTCTAAGGAATATACTGACGTCTTTGCGGTGTAAAGGCCGGGCCTTTCGGGAAAATTATAAGATATCGTTAACTTGCGGGGTTTTCCTCTAGGGAGAATCAAATAGTCCTTGTCTCTTCCCACCCATTTCTGGTCCTGCTCCAATTTTACTTTCAACGCAGATGCAGACAGATTCGTTAAAAATATATCGAACTTTCCAGCCAGAACATTTCGCAAAAATACACCGTCTCTATATCCAGGGCTTTCAGGAATTTTTATTTCCACCCTGTGCGCCATCGATGGCTTGGAACCACTATTCTTCAATATGTTCCATGCCTTTATTACATCTATAAGGCCATTCCCCTGTTCTATTTGAAGATAGCCGTCCAGCTTTCTTGCCCCCTGCTCCAGAGCTTTTTTCAATTTAGCGGCTGAAACAGCTATTCCTTCCTTTTTTGCTTCCTGAAGCAAAAGCGCCGCACTTCCCGATACGTACGGAGCAGCCATGCTGGTGCCGTCCATTAAAAAATATCCACCGCTATCCCATACAGCCACTGTGGAAACAGCGCTTGAAGGAGCCACTACCGAAGGAGCAGATGAACCCGTAGCCGCCGGCCCCATACCCGAAAAATACCATATTGAGTCACCCGGAACTTTTACATTGTAATTTATCTCCCAAAGAGCAGGTGACATGTAAGCTCCGACTGTCATCACGCCTTCGCCATCGCCCCCATCGGCTACCGTAGAAAGACCGGGACCGGTGTTTCCAGCCGCCATTATCACCAGCGTCTTGCCGTCGAGGTTTAATTTTTTAAAAAGTTTGGACTGGGCTATTTGCTCTTCCATGGAAGACGACATATTCCCTATGCTTATGTTTATTATATCAGCTCCGTGTTTTTTGGCATAATTTACCCCGGCTGCAATACTATCCCAATTCCCATCTCCCGACGAACCCAAGGCTTTTATTGCTATTATCTGCACTCCAGGCGCCGTGCCCACTAAATTCCCCGACGCGCCTATGATTCCTGCCACATGGGTACCGTGTCCGTTTCCGTCAAAGCTCAGTTTTGCCATGGCTCCCGTGGGGCTTATTTCTGAAACCACAAAAGATGATTCTTCCACGTACTCAGTGCTCGGATTGTCTTTTCCGAAATACGCCCATTGATGTCCAGTGCTGTATACCTTCAACGGTTTTTCATCGCTGAAATTGCCGTTTAAGTTGGTATCTACATAAACCGTATCATAAATTCCGGACAGTATCTGATCCGCCACCAGAAGTCCGAATGCGTCCCGGCTGTCTCCGTCTCTATTCAAATCCTGGTTGATATATCCTTTCTCCTCCAACTGGCTTTCCGGCAATATTCCGATGTGAAATGTGCCGCTTTTTGACGGTATTCCAGATACGCTGTATTTTTTGCCTTTAAATGAAATAATACCATCCATTGCCACAGCAGAAAATTTGGTGTCCACCAAACCTTCAGCAGTAAAATCTGCATAGTCCACTACTTTTGCCTTCCCGTCGGGAGTATTTCTAAGGTCGGGATGGCTCACATCAATGCCAGTATCTACAACTGCCACCTTTATCCCGCATCCGTCTGCACCCGTGTTCTTTCTAAAAACGTCTGCCCTGATGGCTGCAAGGGCTTCCTTCATTCCGGCATTTACATCGTATGCAATATGGTTATTCGGAATTTCCACCGCCAGGGCCGGTGCAGAAATAAAAAATATTAAAGTCACTGTTATTAATATGATTAAAACTTTAGATCTTTTCACCATGCTTATTCTTCACCGGCTTCCTTTATAAATGCCACCTTTTCATCCTTTATTACTATATAAACCTTTTTGCCGTTCAAATCTTTTACATTCACTTTTTTCCTTCCCTCATACGCCACTGTATCCCGTGACAACGGAAAAACCGCTGTAGTGCCGTTTATGCTCAAATGGATTTGTCCGCTCTTGCCACCAGCGACTGTAAGAAAGCCGAGGTAGTCGTAGATATATCCGTTCTGAGCCGCCACAGCGGCCAGGACCTTCGCCGCTTCCGCCCTGGAAGCACGCCGGAGGGGCTCAAACAACCCCTCCGGCGTGCCTTCAACTATGCCTTTTTCCACAGCCCGGGCCACATAGGGTACGGCCCATGAGGGAATATTTGTCCAGTCGCCGAATTTTTCAAGCATCTGTCGGTTTTTTTCAGCGTCGCTCTCTACAGCCACACGGAAAGCCCTGAGGAGCATTGTCAAAAGCTCGGCCCTGTTTATGCTCCTGTCGGGATAGAAGCGTGTCCCTTCGCCCTTCGCTATGCCCAGCTCCCATGCCTCTTTTACAAAACCCGCCGCCCAGTGCCCCTCGATATCCGAAAAAGCTGCGGGATAATTTTCTATTTCCCCGGCATCGTCCTCATAACCTAGGGCGGTTACCAGCATCTTAGCAAATTCCGCTCTGGTGACAGGCTTCCCCGGAAAAAAGTTTGTTCCGTCGCCGTTTATTATGCCTTTTGCCAGGAGCATATAAATCTCCATTTCCGCAAAATTGCCCTCGGTGTCGGAAAACCTTTGAGCTAAAACATGTTCAGAACTTACAGCAAAGATAATAATCAATGTCAGCATGAATGCCAGCAGGGACGGGTTCGTCTGCCCGCCCGCTGTCAGTATTGGCTGTTTTCTTGTGGTCTTCATGCTTATCCTCTTCTCAGTCGGAAACCGTCAAATCAATAATGGTTTCTGCAAAAAATAGCCCATTGTCATACTTTCCCGTGGCGATTATTTGGTCCCCTATATCCACCTTATTTATACTGATTTTATCAGTTGACCTGTAAAATACCGTATCACTGGTATAGTGAATTTCCTTCGTATTCTTGTCAGTATCTTTCACCACGATAACTTTTGCATCCTTGTGAATATACTGCACAGTTCCTTCGATTTTGCTTCTTACCTGGCGAGTAGTAACATCTATGCTCAGAGCATCGTCGCCTTCAACTTCCATGTCAAGATAATATCCAGCTCTGAGGTCGTATACTGTTATTTCTTTTCTATCCTGCAAAATTTCAGTATCTGACGTTATATTAAATGTATAATCTTCGCCTTCTTCATCTGTTATCGTCACCTGAGAAGTATCGGCAATAGTTATGGATTTGACGGTCCCGCTTATATCCCTTTTCACGCTTTTTGCTTTGATTTCTATCACAACATTGTATTCCAGCGTGAGGTCCACGGCATCGCCCTTTTTCAAATCGCTGATTTTTGCAGATTTGCTGTTTCTCTTAATATATACATCCTCATCCACTTCATAGTCCGCATCATCGCCATCTTCATCCTCTATTGTGATTACCGGGTTTTTACCCGAATAACTTACGCTTTTGAAAGTGCCGCTCACATACTTTGTCTCGCTCTCGGCTTCTATCTTTATAACCTTGCTCCCTGCTACGGTGATGGTGGCAAAATCCCCTATTCTCAGGTCTGAAAGGCTGGCGGTTTTACCATCTTTCCTTATGCTAGCGCTGCTGGCAACAGTATAAGTTTCATTCTTGTCAGTATCATTGTTTTTTATGATAAGAACATCTCCTACAGATACCGGTAAAGTTCTCAAAATTCCTGTTATTTTTGTCTCTGTGGTTTGTGTATTACTGCCGTCACCAACAACAGAACCACTGCTTGATGTATTATCTTTAGAATATACTTCAATGAATCTTGCTTTTGTTCCTCCTTCGGCAGCAGCGATGATGGCGACGCTGTCGCCCACCTTTATTCCGCTGAGCGATATCTTTGTCAGAGAACCCTGGTCATTTTCCTTATATATGGATGTGGAATCCTCTACATTATAAGTAGCATAACTGCCATTCGAAAGTTGTAACGTAACAGACGGCAAAAAAATCGAATCCACATCCTGCACAATGCCTGTAATCATGTTTTTGTTGCCCAGTTTTTTCGAAAGATTGCTGAGGATCGCAGCAGCCTGAGCCCTGGTGAGGTTATCATTCGGTTTGAAGCTATACTTGCCGTCGGCTTCCGGAAACCCCTTAATAATACCATTTTCCAAAGCCAATTGAACGTAAGCCCTGGCCTCCAACGGAATGGCGGATAAATCAGTAAATGTCAGATCCACGTTTTTCATGTTCTTGGCTTCTTCTTCAAGGCCCAGAGCCCTCACCGCAAAAATGGCCACCTCGTATCTTTTTGCGTTTTCCTCGGCTCTGAAATCCGTCAGGTCGCTTCCAGAAATGATCCCTTTCTCAACAGCTACCGCCACATAACCCCTGGCCCATGCAGGGACGGAAGAAGCATTGGGAAAATCCGTCGGAAGGCTTTTGGCTTCTGCTTCAGTATCCAGACCCATAAGCCTTATTATCATGGTCACTATCTCGTCCCGCTTTACGCTGCTGTCCGGAGCAAACTTTGTCCCTGCGGTATCCACGCCTTTTACTATGTCATTGAGGTACATTTTCTCTATGTACGGTCTTGCCCAATCGTATTTCGAGGCTGTGATATCCTTGAAATTCATGTTCGCCGCAAAGGCCTGGGTAAAGCTCGTCATGGCCAAGCCGGCCATTATAAGGGCCGCCAGGAATGCCTTTTTCGAAAAAATTCCCGGTTTTTTCATGGGTTTCCCTCCGCTCATCATAAATTCTATTTTCTATATTCTACATATACAGAATTTATCCTTCTTTTTTTTGCAAAAAAGGGCGGTATTTCCGCCCTTTTCCTAAATTTATATTAAATTTATTCGGCTTTTATCTCTATAACTTTGCCGTTCTTTATCCTCAGTTCAACTTTCATGCCCGCCCTTATATCCGAAAGCTCATCTATATCGTCCAGGTTTACATCGCTCGCCAGGAGAAATGTATATACTCCGTCTTCATTTTCAACGGTTATCTCCCATTGAGACCTGAGCGTTAAAGATACCACCTTGCCTTCCAATCTGCCGTTCTTAATTTCTTCCGTTTCCCTGTTCTGTTCCCGGATCCTATCCCGGAAACTGTAGACTTCGATTTCTAAAGCTTCCCCATCCTGGGATTTTATCTTCGCAAAGTCTCCCGTTTCTATGTCTGAAAGTTCTCCGGTTTTACCGTCTACCGTGATTTTTGTATCGTCATCCACCTTGAATGTCACCACACTGGCTGTCCTGACAGGGTAAAAGTCTTCCACATCTATGAGGTCTCCACTCATGTATATCGAGGCTCCGACTTTCAATGTGCCCGTCACAACTATATTTTCCCCCACATAATCTTCCAGGCCGTCGGTATCCCCTGTAAGTACAAAAGTGCCATAACCGGTGGAAAGCTCATAATGCCATCCTTCCAAATCGCTCGTTTTCAGGACGCCCACAAATCCCTTATCAGCATCGTTGACGTAGGTAAACAGCGATACGGTCCCGTTGTCTTCATCCACATCCGTAACAAGTCCTCTGGCGCTCACTGTGACCGGCTCAGCGTCCTCTTCAAGCACCTGAATGAACACCACGTCTCCATCGGAATTTATAACAAGTTCCACTTTGTCTCCTTCATTCAGGTCTTTCAGTTCTCTATATTTTTCATCAATGTAAACAGGCGCATTTTCTATTATATCATAGGTCTTTTCTCCATAGCTGTTTGTTATAGTTATGGTCAGCTCTTCCGTATCCACATCTTTTATTATGCCTACCAGAAGGTTTTCATCTTCCTGTTCCAGTGTACCGTCGAGCCTGCTTGCTAGCACCGCCATTTCCGCCCGGCTGATGGGTTCCTGCGGCTTGAACAACCCCCTGTCGTCACCCTTCATCAGCCCCAAATCTGTTATCACATATACATATCCCACGGCATCTTTTGGAACTGCATTGGCATCTTTGAAGGGCAGCTTATCTTTCATATGTTCTTGCGCTTCATCTTCCTTGCCCAGGGCCCTTACCACCAGCCTTGCCACTTCATATCGCTTGGCCGCTGCATTAGGATTGAAACCTTTCAATTCGTCGGGTTCTACCAGGCCCTTTTCAACGGCCAGGGCAATATAGTAATAACCTTTTGACCATTTGACATTAAGATTCTTTACTGATTTCGGAAGGTTTTTCACATTGTCGACTTCCTGTTCCCAGCCCATAATCCTGAGGGCAATCACAACAGCCTCCAGATTGGTAACATTGTTCCTTGGCTTAAAAAAGTCTCCGGGATATCCGGTGAAAATCCCTTTTGCATACATTTTTTCAATGGCCATCCTGGCCCAATTCAGGGTTTCGTCTACATCTGAAAAACCTGTTTTCCACCGGGCTTTGCCCTGCGAAAAAACGTTTAAGTTTTTACCCTCGGCCCCTCCGGCAAAGGCGGCCGGCACCGCCATTGTCAGAACCACCAGCACTACTAACAGCACGGTGATAATTTTTTCGGTCAATCTTTTCATACTCACCCTCCTATTTCCCTTTTTTCTTTTCCCCCGGGTTCCGGAACCGGATTTGTTTTTCACTATATAATATCGTAAAATAATATGGAAAATATGAGGTTATCTGGAAAATGTAACAATATTGTAACAGTATTGTAATATTCCTGTCAAATATTCAACGCTATCCCGTGGAATAAAATGTCCAGGGCTTTTTCTTTTATTTTTTCCAAAGATTCGGCATCTTCACCATCGTTACAAATGCTCTCCGCAAAAAATATTCTCCATGAAGTCAAAAACATTACTGCTGCCAAGTGCACGTCCACCTGCCTCAGTATTCCCTCATCTTTGCCCTGCTGCAATACATTTTCCACCAGTCTTACAATCTTCTTCTGGCTCTGAATAATCCACATGTGAAGGTCGCGGCTGATGTATGTAAAGTCGTGAAACATGAGGTTAGTCAGCTTCTTTGCATAAACAGCATATTTTATGTGGACATCCATCATGTTTTCAATCTTTTGTCTGAAATTCTCCCCTAGTTCAATGCTTTTTTTAATGGATTCGAAGTACCACGTCATGCATTGCTTTACCATGCCGCAAAAGAGTTCTTTTTTTCCCGGAAAATATTCGTATAAGGTCCCCTTCCCTACACCTGCTTTCCGAGCTATCTCCTCCATTTTCGTCTGATGGAAACCCTTTTCTATGAACACATCAAAGGCTGCCCGTATTATCTCTTCATAACGTTCTGCCTTTCTTTCGCTTAGGTTTTCTGACTGCATTGAATTTCTTTTCATCTCCTCCGTCAAAATTTACTGAGCGTTCCCGGAACCGGAGGTATTTGCCGTCACCGGAATATAGACCACGTTTTCGAGTTTTATCTTTGCAAGATTGTAATTATAAACTGCCTGACTCATTTGAAGTTCCACTCGCCTGAGCATTTCTTCCGCCTGGGAAACATCCACTCTAACCGCCGTCCCAGCTTCATAGCTGAGCCTTGCGAGCCTCAGGCTTTCCTTTGCCGTCTCCATGGATTTTTCCAGCACTGGTATGTTGGACTGTGCCTCCGCCAGGTCCAGCAATATACCCCTGACTTCCGCCTCCACATCTTTTTTCTTGTTCTCCAGGTTCATCTTCGCCTCCTGCAGGGCATACTCTTTTTCTTTGTATTTGAAAGTATTGGAAGGATATACGCTGCTCGTCATGTCGAAATCCAGCTGCGCGATTTCAAGCTTCCCCTGCGCCTCGGCAATATCCATACGCTTTTGCAGGGCTTCTTCTATCAGTAATTTCGCATCTGGCACGTCTTCCATAGGTTTAAACTCAAATTTATCCGTAAGTTTTATCTCTTGGTCAGCATCAATATTCAATAGTTTTTTTAGATTTATATAAGCCTTTTGCCTCTCCGATTCCGCCACCGCGACTGCAGCCTGGGCGCTGGCCACCTGAACCTGGGCATCCATCAGGTCCCTTTTTGCAATAACGCCGGCTTTAAGCTTTGCTTCCGCAATCTTTTGCATTTCCTGCTGCCTCTGCAGAGCCTGTTCGCATATTTTTAGGTTGTCGTCTGCCGCCAGGGCTGCATAATACGCTGCCTCCACACCGTATCTTATGTTCCTCAAGGTGGCGTCGACGCCCAGTTGGGCCATTTTTAGGCCGAATTCGGCATTCTTTTTACCCATTTCAATCTGGTATTTATATTCGAAATCTGACGGACTGAGTTTATATGGATTTGAATATAATGAATTGTTTTCTTTTTCCTCTTCTTTACCTTTTTTATCCTGATATTTTATCTCCTGCTGAGCAAGCTGTGCTTTTTCTACCGCCAGTTTTGACAGCGCCACCTGAGGATTGGCCTCTTCCGCCATTTTCAACGCATCAGCCAGGGAAAGTTCGATGACATGCGGTTCTTCAGGCTTGGTTTCTCCTTGGGCAAAGGCAAAACCGCCCGGCAGAATAATTGATACCATCAGAATAACTATTAATATGTTTTTCCTCATGTTTGACATCTTAATCCTCCTAAATAACCTATAGAATTGTGGTTAGCTTTTCCCCGCTTCAACTATCCTGAAATCAGCTTTTGCTTTTTCCGAAACCGTATCCTCTTCCATATGCTCCCGATATCTTCCATTATTGTATATATCACGGGAATGACCACCAGGGTCAACAATGTGGAAAAGACCAGCCCTCCTATAACCACTGTAGCCATGGGTGCCCGAAGCTCTCCTCCTTCACCGAGGCCCAGCGCTAGCGGAATTAGGCCCAAAACCGTGGTAAGGGCAGTCATAAGAATGGGCCTCAACCGGATGGAGCCGGCTCTTATTATAGCCTCTTCTCGGCTCATGCCCCTCTGCCTCAGTTGATTTATATAATCCACCAGCACTATGGCATTGTTCACCACAATTCCCGCCAGCATGATTATCCCGATAAACGCAGGCATGTTAAGGTGCCTACCAGTTAGAAGCAATGCGAATACGACGCCTATTATAGCCAGCGGCACAGTAAACATTATTACAAAAGGTTGGGCCAAAGATTCGAACTGAGCGGCCATCACCATGTAAACCAGTATCACCGCCAATATCAATGCGAGAAACAAGTCTCGGAAGGATTCCACCATTTGTTCCTGTTCGCCACCCATTTTATAGCTGTATCCTTCCGGGAAGGTGATGGTAGAAAGCTTCCTTTGAATCTCATTGTTTACGGTCCCCGCAGCTCTTCCCACTATGTCTCCAGTTACGGTTACCACCCTGGTCTGATCATCTCTGTCTATTTCTACAGGGCCGACACCTTTTTCCACTCGGGCCACATCCCCAAGGGTTATCATTGCTCCCGATGGACCCTGGATCAATAGATTCTTTATCTTGGAAATATCATCCACCAAATCTTCCCTGGCTTTTATCACCACATCTATTTCATCTCCGCCCACTTTATAATTGGTGGCAGTACTGCCCAGCACAGCAGAGTTTACCGCCTGGGCCACCTGGCTCGTAGAAAGCCCGTATAGCGCCGCTTTGTCCCGGTCCACTATTATTTCAAGCTCCGGTTCGCCGCGCTCCAAGCTGCTCTCCACCTCCCGGGTACCAGGCACGGACCTTACAATGTCCACAATACGGTCGCTGAGCTTTCTCAACTCGTCTAGGTCATCCCCTTTGATAGAAATGGAGATGGGCTTCATGCTGCCGCCGCCTCCAAAATCCATGCTGCTCATTACGTTTACTTTTATTTCCGCTCCTGGCATATTTTTTGCGATGTTCCTAATTTCCTCTGCCACATCATCAGCGCTCCGCTTTCGTTCCGAAATAGGTTTCAGCACCACCGACAAATTCGCGATATTGTGGCTGGTATTTCCAAGAAAAGAGGAAGACGAGCCGATATTGGCCAATACCCCTTCTACCTCTTCGATGCCCTTGAGTTTTTTCTCCATTTGTAAAACAAAACTGTCTGTTTTTTCAAGGTTTGTGCCGTCGGGCAACGTTATTGAAACTGTAATCATACCTGTGTCAGACTTTGGCAAGAACTCCGTCCCCACAAAAGGAATGAGAATCAAGCTCAGGATAAACAAAGCTCCTATAACCAGGGCGACTGTTTTCCTGTGAAAAAGCGACCACTTCAAAAGCCTGCTGTAGAGTCTTTCAGCCTTTTCGTAATATCTTGAAAACACATCCAGCGGTGCCTTTAAAGCTCTAAAAAATTTATTTTTTGAATAGTTACCTAAATATTTGTCTCCAGGCGTTCCGACAACATGTATCAGTCTTGATGAAAACAGCGGCACCACTGTCAGAGACACTGCCAAGGACGAAAGTAGCGAAAAAGTTACCGTCAACGCCATTTCTTTGAAAAACTGAGCCGTTATTCCCTGGATAAAGACAATGGGCAAAAATACCGCCACAGTAGTCAGTGTGGAGGCCGTCACCGCCATGCCCACCTCATTGGCACCGGAAAGGGCTGCATCAATGGGAGTTTCGCCTTCCTGACGGTGCCTGAAAATATTCTCCAGCACCACAATGGAGTTATCCACCAGCATGCCCACGCCGAGAGCAAGACCGCCCAGCGACATCATGTTAAGCGTAAGCCGGTTAAAATATATCAGCACAAAGGTGGCTATTATGGATATAGGGATGGAAATTCCAATTATAGCTGTGGTCCTTAAATCCCTCAAAAACAGATAAAGCACCAGCACAGCAAGAAGTGCCCCGGTAATGGCGTTACTTGTGACATTGCTGATGGATTTTTCGATGTATTCAGCCTGATCCATCACCGACACATATCCTATGCCTGCCGGCACCACTTTCTTAATCCTTTCCATTTCGGCCCTCACGTTTCGGGCCACCTGAACGGTATTGTAGCCAGACTGTTTTCGGATAATCAGCGTAATGCTGGGCTTTCCGTTATACCTTGCTATAGTAGAAACTTGCTTGTGAGTGTCTTTTACCTCGCCCAGGTTTTTAAGCGGTATTACGCCTCCCCGGGGCAGGGACAGCGGAAGGTTTTCTATGTCAGAAATGTCTTTGAACTGAGCAGTAGTCCGAATGAGGTAATCCTTTTTGCCCTGAGATACAGTGCCTCCGGGAAGATTTAGGTTCTCTGCCTGTAGTTTAGCCGCTATTTGCGACATGGAAACCCCGTAGTAGGCCAGCTTATCCGGGTCGACAACTATGTCTATTTCCCGCTCCAGCCCGCCTACAATGCTTACTTCAGCTACGCCTTCCAATCTCAATAGCCTGTTTTTTATGACATCATCGGCAATTTTTTTCAGCTGGACAATATCGTTTCCTCCGTATAAGGCAAGCTGCATCACCGGCATCATGGAAGGGTCAAATTTTATGACCATGGGCGATTTTGCCTCTTTTGGAAGGTAAGGCTTTATTAAATCCACCTGTTCCCTGATGTCAAGAGATGCCATGTCCATATTGGTGCCCCAGTTGAATTCCACGTACACGGTTGAGTTGCCTTCGCTGCTGAATGATTGGATGTTTTTAACATTGTTAATAGTGGATAGGGCCTCTTCGATGGGCTGCGTAATCATGGTCTCTATCTCTCTCGGCGATGTGCCTTCATACTGGGTTATAACCACTGCACCGGGATATACAAAATTTGGAAACAGGTCAATCCCCAGCCTAGTTAAGGAAATAAACCCCAGTACGAGCACAATACAAATCAACATTAGCATGGTCACGGGGCGCTTTATTGAAAAACTCGTCAAGTTCATTTCGTATCACCCCGATTTTCAACGGTTACTTTCACACCGTCCTGTAACATCTCCTGGCCTTCCACTACTATCTCCTGACCCGCAGAAATCCCTTTTGTTACCACCACTTTGCCCATGGATTCGGTACCCGTTTCAACCCTGCATGCTTTAGCTCTGCCATTTTCTACGGTATAAACGAGCTTTGAGCCGTCATAAGCCACCACCGCATCTTCCGGTACCGTCACAACCTTTTTATAAAAACCTACAACAAGTTTTACTCTCGCAAACATGCCCGATTTTAATGTTCCACTTTCGTTGGGCACCTGCACTTTAACGGGATACACAAAAGTTGTCGGGTTCTTAAACGGGCTTATGCTGACAATTCTACCTTTTGCCGACCGAACATTTGCCGAATCAACTGTGACCTCCGCCTCCTGCCCGATACTCAGCGCACTTATTCTGTCTTCTGTTACATCTATTTCAATCTCGACATTTTTTAGGTCTCCCACTGTAGCCACCTGCATACCGGCGCTTATCATCTGACCGGTTTTTACGTTAATGAACCCGACAGTCCCATCGATGGGGGATGTAATAAGCGTATTATCAAGAGCATTCTGCGCTGCCTCCAGTGCAGCCTTTGCCTGGCTTACCTGGGCTTCAGCAGCGGATATGCTTTCAGGAGCTACTTTTCCCTTGACGAGGGCTAGCTGGGTTTTTGCCGATTCCAATTGCTCTTTCGCCAATTCGTATTGCAGTTTTACACTATCAAACTGTTGCTTGGATATAGCTCCCTCTTCCATTAAGCTTTTCATGCGGTTATAGTTTGCTTCAGCATTATTAAAATTGGCCTGAGCCTGATTTAATGCCGACTCCAGCTGCGCGATCTGCTGAGGCATTTGACCGTTTTTCAAATTGTCCAGTTGCGCTACCGCTGCATCGTATCCAGCCTTCGCCTGGTTTATCTGGGAAAGCACATCTTTTTGCTCAAGTTTTATCAGCACCTGGCCTTTTTTTACTTCTTCGCCTTCTCGAACCAATATTTGCTCAACTCTTCCATTCATCTTTGCAAAAACGCCTACCTCTCCCGCAGCCTGAACTCTGCCGGGGAAGGATTGATATTCTGCCAGGTCCTCTATTTTAGAAAATGCCGTCTTTACTGGCACGACCCTTTCAGATTGTTGCGCGGCAGGTTTTTGCCCGCATCCAACAGCTATAAAAATTAATCCCAGGACCAGCAATATGTAACTGATTTTGCACATTCTTGAATGCATCTGCTATCCCCCTCAAAAATTATCTATGTAATCCGACCGACCGGTCAGTTCTGAAATATTATATTAATTTTCCTATCTCAAGTCAATATAATTATTTTAAAATTTACCTAAAAATAATATTCCATTATTTCGCTGATAACCACACAGCTGGCAAGCCACACCACACCTACCAGAAAACCCGCCAAAATGTCTGTGGGATAACTTGCGCCGAAATATATGCGGCACGCACCAACAGCGGCAATTGACACAATCCAAACGATTGCTGCCAATATTTTACGCTGCTTTTTTGCTTTCCTGGTAACGGCAAAAGCCAAAAAACCTAAAAACGCCGTAAAAACTAAAGCAGTCCCACTGGGAAAACCATAAGTTAAAAAATTCACAGCTTGCATCGGGGGTGCCAGCCTGGGCCTTTGAAATAAAGATTTCAAGCTCCACTGTATTAGAAAGCTCCCTGCAAAACATACAAACGTAAGGGCAGGCATCCTTATGCTTTTACTTAAAAAACCCACCAGCATCATGCCCGCTGCCAGAAGCATAAATAGCGCTATGGGATGCTGGATTATTTTTACCGCATTCATTATTGCGTCTATAGCGGGGCTTTTTATGGAACGAAAAAAATAAATAATACCCCAATCCAGCCACCCAAGCTCTTTTTCCAGCATTTCTGAAGCAAGTTTGACAAACATCATTCCGAATATGCACGCTGTTATAATGCCTCCCATTATATAAATACCAAACTCGCCGTATTTTGCGATATATTTTTCCACTGCTTTTTTTACACGACCATATCCTGGCACTTTTTCCGGCAAAGCGCTCATTTGTATATGACTCTTTTTTGCAGCAAAATACAATATCAAGACTGCCGCCGCCACCAGGAAAGAGCCGGGCCCCAGCAATTTACTCAGAAAGGCCGTCGCATTTTCCCCCAGTGCCATTATCGCAACACTTTCCAGGAAAAACCTCGCGCTTCTGCTCAGCAGAGCTGCTATGAAAAATGTAGCAATATTCATCCGGAAAACTCCAGATGCAATGGTGAAAACTTTGTACGGAATGGGGGTAAACCCCGCCACTGCCACCGCCCATCCGCCATAGCGGGAAAACATGTTTTCTATTTTATGTACGTTTTTTTGCTTTACAAATCGGTCGAGCAATGGCCTGCCCGCCCTAGCGCCTATAAAATACCCAAACAGCCCGCCCAATGTAGAAGCTATGGACGTTATGCCCGCATACCATATTCCACCAGCCGGGTATGCTATAGCGAGGGGAATCAGCACTATATCAGGAGGTATGGGGAAAAAAGATGCTTCCGCGAAGGCAAGAACAAAAAGCCCTATAGTGCCATTCTGCAAAAAAAATTCTTTAGTTCCTGCTAAAAACTCCAAAATTCCATTCATAAGCCGTCACCACTTATAAATTTTTCAAATCACATAATGTATATACGTAAAAAATAAAAAAATGTTTTCGGTTTTTTATTTTATTATCTTATTATAGCAGGAGCTTCAGCAGAAAAAAATATAATGATAGGGTCGCCAACTCTGAATTCATTTAAAAATCTGGATGGAACAGATATTTTCACTTCTATACCGCATTCCGCCGTGATTTTGATTATATCGCCGAAGGCAAAAACCGACTTCACCGTGCCTTCCCAACGGTTATCTTTTGCAGGGTTGTGAGGCGCAAAATCATAATTATGATTGGCTTTTTTTGAACTCCAGTGCGCGCAATCTACTTTCTCACCCCTAAGGGCAATCTTTATCACATCCCCCTCCCGTAGCCTGACACCGTTTTCTTGCACCCCCGCTGCTGCCACAACAATTTTCTTGCCTTTTATATCAGCCGTTATTTTGTTTGGAGTCGCCTCAATCACCCTGGCGGGCCATATGTTTTCTATGCCCACAAACTTGGCAAGCCGTTCAGTTGCCGGGCGTTCAAGTATATTTTGGGGCAAATCCTGCTGTATCGGCTTCCCGTCGAAAAGGGCCATGGTGCTGTCCGCCAGGTATGCAACTTCTTTGAAGTCGTGGCTTACAAAAAAAGTAGTTGTGCCTGTAGAATGCAGCACTTCAGAAAGCTCCATCAGCAGTGACTCTCGGGTGGGTGCATCTAGATTGGCAAAGGGTTCATCCATAAAAAGCACTTCAGGTTCCAATGCAAATGCCCCTGCCAGGCTTACGCGGCGAGCTTCTCCACCAGAGATAGCTCTGGCCCAGCGTTTCGACAAATGCGCCACTTTAAACCTTTCCAGCCAAAATTTAGCTCTTTTCCGGGCTGAAAGGGTATCCATTCCCCGTATTCTGAGGCCAATTACAACATTTTCCTCCACCGTGGCATCCAGCAGCAGCGGTTCCTGGAACACCACGGCCATGCGGCGGCGGATTTTTATTCTATCCCGGGGCATAACCTTTTTGCCTCTGAATTTCACGCTCCCACTATGGGGGCTTTGCAAAAGCGCCATTACCCTCAGTAGAGTGCTTTTGCCCGATCCATTGGGGCCTATGACCGAAAACACCTTGCCTTCCTCCAGCCCCACCCTATTCAATTGCAGGATGCGGCTTTCCCCTGCTGTGACCAGTATATCCTGTCCTTCAATAATATACATTTTTGTACCTCCGCTGTTGTATAAAAGTAAGCCACAACGTGGCTGCATAAGCCAGAAGCATAAGTACAAAGCTCAGAGCCAAAGCGATGTCGAAATGCCCTTTGCTGGTTTCCAGCACTATGGCTGTAGTTAGCACCCGAGTATAGCCTTGAATATTGCCGCCTACCATCATGGATGCCCCAACCTCAGATATAGAGCCACCAAAGCCAGCCATTATCGCTGCCAGCAATGAATAACGCGCTTCCTTCAACATTAATAGAAGCATCTGCAGGGGAGAGGTCCCCAGTGCTATTATATGCCATCGGAGTTTTTTATCTATCTGTTGCAGCGCTGCTGTGGAAAGCGCCAATATGATGGGTGCCGATATTGCCGTTTGAGCTATAACCATGGCAGTGGGGGTATACATTATATGGAGCCTCCCGAAGGGACCGCTGCGCCAGAGCATGAGACTTACCCAAAGCCCTACCACCGTTGGCGGCAAACCCATGCCAAGGTTTGCAAGGCTGATGATAAACCTTTTGCCTATAAAGTCCCTAAGAGTCAAAAAAAACGACAGAGGCAGGGCTATAGCAATGCTAATCAATGTGGCACTTCCAGTGACTTTCAACGTAAAAATTGTTATGCCCAAAACTTCCTTATCCAGCGAAAAAATCGATATGAGGCCTTTTTTCAATCCCTCTATAATAGTATCCAAAAAAATCCACCCCCATTAATATAGAGTTCCCCTGCGCGTAGCCGCACAGGGGAATATTTCACCCGAAAATATTATACACCAATTATAAAAAAAATTATATGGCTCACTTTCCTGCCGGAGATGGACAAAGGCACTCACAAAACCCACCCTCACAGCTGTTGAGTTTGAGGCATGCTCAGTGTTAGGTTTTATTTCCCCAGCGTGCTCTCATCTTTTCCTGCATCCGGGAAAAACAACGGCTGCCCAAACCTGTCCTTTCCAAACTCTCCGATGATTTTTTGCGTCTTTTCATCTACCATAAAATCCACAAAAGCCTTTGCTCCCTCCCCATTTATCATCCTGGCGGCATTGGGATTATTCTTTTTTACATAATCGGGATTTGTCTGCATTACGTGATATATATTGAGAAGGGATGGATCGCCTTCTTTCAGTATTTCAAGCTGCAGCTTGTCCTTTTTTGCAAGATAGGTGCCTCTGTCGGTGAGGGTATATGCCGCCTTTTCTGAGGCCACGTCTAATGTCGCGCCCATGCCTTGCCCTGTAGACTGGTACCATTTTCCCTCAGGTTTTTCAATTCCTGCTTTTTTCCATATCTCCAGCTCTTTTTTGTTTGTACCGGAATCATCGCCCCTTGAAACGAACAACGCCTGTTTTTCAGCAATGGCCCGAAAAGCTTCCACCGAATCTTTAGCATTTTTTATGCCGGCGGGATCGTTTGACGGCCCTACTATAACGAAATCATTATGCATGACCAGCTGTCTGTTCATAGCCGCTCCCTTCTTCACCAATTCCAATTCAGCTTGGGGAGCATGCACTAGCATCACATCAGCATCGCCTTTTTCTCCCATTGCCAAAGCCTGGCCTGTACCCACTGCAATGGGTTTGACCTGATAACCTGTCTTTTTTTCAAACATTGGTATTAAGACATCCAGCAGACCACTGTCTTGTGTACTGGTGGTCGTGGAAAGGATGAGTTCCCTGTTTTCCGGGGTAGGCGTTTGAGAGCTGGGCTGCTGGCTTTGCTCTGCAGAATTTTTAGGCTCATCCTCTTTTGTCGTAGCGGTTTTTCCTCCGCACCCTGATAAAATCAGGCTCAACATCATGATACACATTACGATAAGTATTAACCACGGTTTCTTAAATGACTTCATAAGTTTACCCCCCTGTTTAAAATCTCATTATGTATAATTAAACATAATGATATTATTCTACTTTTTTTCATTTTTTCCTGCCTAATGCTTTAATTTCAAAAAATAATCGCTTTTTTCATAACGTATAGAAAAGTCTGTATCGATAAATTTATTGATTCGTCGAGCAAGCCAGAGGAATAAAACATATTTTCGAGAGATTGTATAAATAGACTTTACAGTCCAATATGGTTTGGTAAATTTATGCTTAGACTGGATTTTTAGACCTTGTTTTCAAATTTATTTTACATCATTTTAAGTTTATAATATATAATTGTGTTATTTTGTATTTTTGGGGGGAAAATCATGGAGCTTCCACAGCTCATTTATTTGTGTATTGTAGCTTTGTACATACTATTCTTCCTGCTTTTTTTAAGATATTTTCTTTGGAGATATTACTCCGTCAAATATTACTGGTCCAAAAGAAAAAGCAGGTTGCTTTCATCCGCCGAGCTTGAAAACTTTGCGAGGGAAAAGGGCATGACAATGCCCATATTTTCAATTCTAGTGCCTGCCAGAGAGGAAGCGGACGTGATCGGAAACACCATAGAACATCTTGGGCAATTAAACTATCCAAAAAACCTGTATGAAATAATAGTCATCACCGATGAAAAAGAGCTTTTTTCCGGCAAAAAGCCTACCACTCAGCAGGTGGTGGAAGAAAAGATCCAAGAATTTAAGTCCAGAGGAAACGCCCCCGTACTAAAGCATGTCGTGGTGCCATATGATTTTGATGGCAGTTTCCCGGGAAAATGTATTGGAAAAACGGTGCCTTCTACTAAAGGTCGGGCTCTAAACTTCGGCTTGGCTTATATTAATTCTGCAGCAGATATATGCGGTTTCTACGATGCCGAAAGCCATCCAGAGCTCGATGTGCTTTTATATATTGCTTGGGATTGGATACAGTCGCAAAAAACCAAGCGCATCTGGCAGGGACCGGTTTTTCAGGTGAGAAACTTTTTTTACTTAAGTCCCATAACAAAGATCGCATCGTTATACCAGGCGCTATCTCATGAATGGTACATGCCTATTCTTATGAAAATACTGCCTTTTGTTGGCGGTACCAATCTGTTCATCGAAACAAATCTATTGACAAAAATTAAAGGCTTTGATTGCAAGGCATTGACCGAAGATCTTGAAATAGGAGTCAGGGCATATCTTGCAGAAAATGCCTGGCCTGAATATTTCCCCTGTATAAGCACCGAACAAACCCCCGAAACTTATCGTTCCTTTTTTCGGCAGCGTCTACGCTGGGCTGCTGGTCACATTCAAGTTATCGAAAAATTTAAAGATAATCCCGAATTTAATGGCCCGAAAAAAGCAAGAATCATTAAAACCTTGCTTTTAAAAGGCGAAGTGGAGTGGATTTTATACCAAATTGCTGTACTGCTTCCCGTGGCAGTAATATGGCTTTCCTACAAAGGTATGATTGATCCTTCGGTATTACCCCAGGGTTTCCGGCTTTTCCTAAAATCCTTCCTTTTTATTTATTTCGGCTTCACTTATTACCTATATATTGTTAAATATTACCAATTCATGGTAAAACGCAGCCTTGCAAGCATTCTGTTCGCACTTATATCGCTTTTGGTCCTGCCGGCGGCGGGATTCCTCCTGCCTTTGCCATATACTGGAGCGCTGGTCTTGAGGGCTTTAAACAGCCAGCCCCGGGCATGGATAAAAACCCCCCGAACCAGGGAAATAGCGGAATTCAGCATAAAAAAGGCATAACCCCGGCAATCCGGGGTTTTTCATTACAACCGATACTCTTCAGCTTTATCGAAACATTGACACAGTTGTAGATACTACGTCCGCCGTCCGGCATATAAGGCAGGAGGCTGAATTAAGCTCTTCAAAATATTGTCTATTTCTATCTCAGCATCTTTGATGCACGACTCCCTTTCCTCTCCAGAAAGCCTCTTGCCGGACTCCAGATTCCTTAAAAGGGATTCAAACCTTTGCACGAGATAATCGTTGATCCTGCTGTACATCTTGCTCGCCCCCGGCGGTTCGGCCGCCCTGCCGCTCCAGAGCCCGGCCATACGGGAGAACAAAAAATTGGTGATCATTCTCATCACCCAGGCGAGGTCCTCAACCGACTTATCCCTGTAGGCAGTCACCCCTTCATAGGATGATTCATTAACCAGCTTCAGCCTTCCTTGTTCCTGCAGCATTCTGTACGCAGGAGTACCTTTAAGGATGATCTGATGATGATACAACAGGTTTGCAGTTACCGGAAGGTTTTTCAGCAAATCGTTCCTTTGCAAAAACTCGTAGTTGATCCGCACATCCTCCAGTGTCGAGTCTGGCTCGAACATGATAAAGCCGATGTTCGGCTCGATACCGTTCTTTCTGAGTATTTTTAACGCCCTTTCATTGTCAGCGACCGTGGTCATTTTATTCATTCTTTTAAGAGAGGCATCCCTTCCACTCTCCAGCCCGATAAGAATGTGACGCAGGCCGGCATCCACAAGGGCGCTGATGGTCTCATCGTGAATGTCGTTTACGCGCCCCTCGATCCCAAAGGTGATGTTTCTCTCCTTTAACAGGGCAGCCAAGTGCCGCGCCCTTCTCTGCCCGCGCTCACCAGGCCCGAAAAAGTTAGGATCAACAAAATAAAACCTCCTCAGCCCTCGCTCCTCGATAACCTGATCAATCTCGGCAACAATGTTTTCCGGGCTCCTCCCACGCCAGCGTGGCCACTCGCTGTAAAAGGGGTTGACATAGCAGAAGGTGCAGGCACCGTAGCAGCCGCGGCTTCCTTGAATGTTGACCTCTGGAAGGCGGAACATGGCATCTGTGCGCACTGGAAAAGGAATGCTGTCAAGGTCTTCAATCAACTCACGCCTTGTCCAAGAAACGCTTCCGTCGCTACTTCGCGTAGCGAGCCCTGGCATCCCCTGCACTGACTCACCCCTGGAGACTTTCTCTACCAGCTCAGCAAAGGTGGCCTCTACTTCCCCGACCACTACAGAGTCTATAGCCTCACACGCATTCAGGATCTCCCTAAAGGCGAAGGTGGGATAGAAGCCATATGCAGCCACATATCGCGCCATGCCCTCATTTTTTACTTTCCGCAAAAAACTGAAAAGCTCGCTGTCTCCCTTCCAGTGGTAAACCATATGCACTCCCAGAACATCGGGGCTGAAAGTGCTTATCCGCTCTTCAATCTCACTGTAGCTCAGGTCATCCAAATATCCCTCAACGATCTCCACCTCGTGCCCCCTGCTTACCAGCATTCCCGCTGCATAACCAGTCAGGAGGCATGATGTGAGGGGAGTATTAGCTATATCGTTGTACCTGTCAGGAGCAATTTTCCTCGGGTGCTCGAACAAGAGTATTCTCATTTTGCGGTTTTCACTCCCTTCCACATAAAAACATTTTCGCAGAGGCTTAAAGCCTCCAAGCGGTACCTGAAGTTTTCGAAGGGCTTAGGATTATAGTAGACAGGATAAAGGAGATCTGTTTGCTCATCGATAAACCCTTCTTCCCTGGCCATCTTTTCAATGAGCGTGCCGGGCAGGATCCTGATGTTATTCAAAACAATCGTGCCCAGGTTCCGCTTCTTGGCATGGATCTCGTATAAGCGCTCGATCATGCGCATCCCCTTCTCGCAAGTCTTTTCGGTCTGCCCAGGGAAGTTTACCATAAAATGATAGACACTGATCACTTCAGTTCCCGCCACCAGCTCTGCAGCCCGCAGGACTTCGCCCTCGGTTAATCCTTTGCCCAAAACATCCAACGCCTCCTGGCAGAGGCCGTCAGGAGAAAAGGAAAAGCACTCACACCCTGCCTCTTCAAAAAGATGGACATTTTTTTCATCAAGGTGAGCCTCTCTGAAAAAACCATCCCATTTTACGCGGAGTTTTCTTCGCAAAATCTCCTGACAGATCTCCTCGAGGTAGCCTCCGGGTATATTTAAAACAGGATCCGTAAAGTGGAAGCTATTGACACCGTACTCTTTGCGCAAAACTTCTATCTCATCGACCACATCCCGGGCAGGCCTGCAGCGCGGCTTTTTGCCCTGCAGCCCGGGGTAGACGCAGTAAGCACAGTTAAAAGGACAGCCCCGCTTTGCCTCGATGCCAACAGCGGGCACATAGCTGTTTATCTCAAGGTAAGGCAATATGTCCCAAAGGTCGCGTGAGGGTGGAAGGTAGCGGGACATATCAAAAGTCGAGGAGGGAGGAGTCACAAGCACTCTACCACTTTCCCTCCGGCAGAGCCCATCGACAGGGGGAGGATAGGGACCGAGAGAGGAAAGAAGGGCAGGAAGGGAATACTCCGCCTCCCCAACAATACCAAAGTGAATTTGAGGTGCTTCACACAACAGGCGTTCTGGAAAAAGAGAAAACCCTGTGCCTCCGACAATAAGCCAGGCCTCCGGGAGGACGGCTGCTATAAAGCGTATAACCGTCAGAAAAGGAGGCACCAAGGAGCTCGTCTTATTCGCCAACGGGTCAATATTCCGTAAAGAGAGGCAGACCACCTCGGGGCGGAAACCCATCAGCTTCTCCTGCAGGTCGCCGTAAGGATCGAAACCGATGTTCATATCAACGATCTCTACCTCATGACCCGCTCTCTTCAGGTGCGTGGCAAGCAGAACTATGCCGAGAGGATAGACCCTCTCGGAAGATATTCCTTCGACAGAAGGTGTTTGCACAAGCAAAACGCGCAATTTCATCACTCCAGTAACAGCAGGGCAAAATATTTAACGTACTCTGCCCTGTCTTTTAATGTCCTGACAGAAAGGCCGGCTCTCCTAACGGTTTCGAAAACATCGATCCCGGAAGCCTCCATGGACGGCCTGGCGTGCTTGCTGTTACGGCACTTCCCATCAGAAGCGCACTCCTTGCAGAGAGAACACGGCCCCGCCCAAAAGGCCAGGGCTTTATGGTAGCCAGCCAGAAACGCCTCACGTTCCGCATCCAGCACCAGCCGTTGAAATTTTCCCGTAGGAGGCTCTCCTTCCAGCAAAAGTGCTGAGTTGTAACAGCCGAGGACTTTCCTGGTCTTTTCCGGTGTCGGGCTGTTCGGCGGGCAGTGAGGGCTCCCGTAAGAAGAACACCCAAACCGACAGCGCAGGTCCACCCAATCCGAGACCTGCACGTCGCAGGGAGAAATTGCCACTACATTCTTAAAACCCAGTGAGTAAATCTTCTGAACAAGGCGGCTCACAGGGTCAAGCCTGAGCCCCTCCAGCCTGCTCCTGTCTTTCGAAGCCACGATGAGAGCAGTATCGGACTTCAAAGGCACAAGCTCTGTGACAAAAAGTCCCTCATCAGCAAGCCTGCTTTTTACCCAATCAGCAGGAAATATTCTGCCGTTGTAGGTATTGATCAGCATGTTGAGATCAAAAAGTGCAGCCTTTTCAGGGTAGTGTTCGGGGAAAAAGTCGTGAACCAGCAGAAATCCCCTCCGGTTCAGGCATCTTGCAGCCTGTTTAAGAATCTGCGGTATCTCCCTTTCAGAATAGGCATGAACAATATTTGAGAGGATAATTAGGTCAAAATGCTCCACCGGAAGTGGCCAAAGCTCCAATATATTGCACCCGCAGTAAGACACCCTGCCGCTGTAACCCCTCTCCTGGATCAGGTTTTTCGTAAATTCGAGAACAACGGGAAGGTCCACAAGTGTCCCCTTTAATGAGGGAAAACGCTCCAAAAATCCTGCCGCAACAGCACCCGAACCGCATCCCACATCAAGGAGTTCTCCTTCCGAAAAGATATTTTCGAAAAAGGGAACGATTTCCTTCGTTTTTTCCCTCGCCACATCGTCCATGGCGCGGATATATTGCTGTATCCGACTTCTCTGCTCCTCAGGATCTTCGTCCTCAGGATAGTCAACCCTTCCGCCAGCCTTGAGGCAATCCATGATACCTCTCCATGAACGAACAAGCATCTTGCGCCAGAGAATGGAATTGCCCTGGTAGCCGTTCTTTCCCCTCACCAGATACTCCGACGATACAGCGGCGTTGTAATAATATCCCCCGCTTTCCATTACGAGCCCCAGAGCGCGCAGGGCTGCCAGGAAACGCTCGGTTCCCTGGCAGCTAAAACCAAGTGCATCCGCAATCTCTGCAGCAGTCTTACCAGTTCGTTCCAGCAGTGTAAACAGGTCCATTTCTATCGCCGCGAAAAGAACTTCTGAGTACCAGTAGGCCGTCGCCAGATCCTCCAGGTACTGTGGGGAGCAGTCCTGTGGGTCAATATGCCATCGAAGCATTTCTGGCCACACCAGCCTCTTCAAAAGTCATGACTTTAGTAAGCACTGCCACTGCTGCATCTACAATACCCATTGCCAGCGCTGCTCCCGTTCCCTCGCCGAGGCGCAGTTTCAGGTCCAGTAGCGGCCTCAACCCCAGCATTTCCAGCATCCGCTTGTGGCCGTATTCCATAGAACAGTGCGCTGCGATCATATAATCCACCGAGAAGGGGGCAAGGCGCTGTGCCAGCAGCGCACCCGCGGTAGAAATAAAGCCATCCACCACCACCGGAATCTTGAAATATGCCGCGCCTAGGATCACTCCAGCAATACCGCCGATCTCAAAACCTCCCACCTTAGCCAGCACGTCGATGGCATCAGAAGGATCAGGCTTGTTAACCTCCAGTGCTCTCTGAACCACACCAATCTTGTGCTCCAGCACCTCATCGCTGATCCCGGTCCCTCTACCCGTTACAACCCTTGCCGGCAGACCGGAAAAAGCAGCAAAAATAGCACTGCTGGGAGTTGTATTTCCAATTCCCATGTCCCCCGTACCCAGCAGTTCCACGCCCTTTTCAACCAGCCCGGCGACCACGTCTATACCTGCCTCCAGCGCCTGCACCGCCTGCTGGCGAGTCATTGCCGGGCCCTTGGCGATATTGCCGGTGCCATAACCCACCTTGCGAGAAATAATCCTGCCGCTAGAGACGAGGTCATTGAAATCCGCAGCCACTCCCATATCAACTACAACAACTTCAGCTTTTGCCACACCAGCCAGGGCATTGATCCCTGCCCCTCCGGCTACGAAATTGTAAACCATCTGCCGGGTAACCTCCTGAGGGGCGGTGCTGACATTTTCCTCTGCCACCCCATGATCACCGGCCATGGTTACTACCACTTTTTTCTTCACGGATGGATTCATTGTCTTTTTAATTCCTGCAAGCTGTTCTGCCAAATCCAGCAGCTGTCCCAGGCTCCCCAGCGGAATAGCCAGGTTGTTCAGCCGCTCCCTGGCCCTCCGCCGCCATGCCGCATCAGAAGGCTCGATCCCATTCACTACTTGTAATAAATCAAGCGCCATTTTTTATTCCTCCCTATCAAGCTATTTTATTTCATTATGAAACCCCAAACAGCGCACCTTGAGCCTTACAAGGCGCATTACAGCCGCCATCCTGCATCATCTCAACTGATGCATTTGCCAAGTCAGGCCTTGTGTTCATTCAAGCCAGCTCCATTGTCGCCTATCCCTCCGACGGCACAACAACTCGATACACTTGAAACAGCAGGCCCAGTCTCAGCTTCAAACCTCAGCAGCACCCTGTAGACCGCTGCGCTGACCAGCATACTTAAGAAGTAGCTGATATCTGCACCTCCCAGATAATTTTTTGCCAATGGCCCCACATACAGGGCAGAACTCATAAAAGGTATGGAAATCGCCACTCCACAGATAAAAGAAACAATGCCTGCCCAGCCAGAAATACTGCTCTTTTCTGCGCCAGGCAATCTAGTGCGGCTGAAGAAGTCACACAGGACTACAGCCAGCCACGGAGCGATCCAGTAGGAAAGTAAAAGCAGGAAGTTTTTATACGTATTTGCCAGTTCCCCATGACCAAAAGAAACGAGCAGTGCTCCCAAAACCCCAGTAAGCAGGGCTGAGACCCATCTCTTCATGGGAACACCCATCGCCAGAAGGGCAAGGCCGCCACTGTAGATGGCCGTAGCATTAACCGGGAAAATGCTTAGAATGACTGTAATGATAGCGGGTACCGTAAAGGGCCCCATAAGCTTGCTAAAAAATTCCATAGGTCCGGCTTGCATTCCCAGGCTTGCCGTCAGGGCACCGAGAATCTCCAGCCAGATGCAGACAGTCAGGCTGCCCAAATAGCTCGACAGCCATACCTTTTTCTTAGGTATGTTCTGAGGAAGGTATCTCGAATAATCAGATCCTATGGGGCAGTAACTTATCTGATAAGAAAATGCGATAGCAATTGCCAGAATAAACATCCCTAGACTAAAGCTGCCAGCGTGTTGTGCTGAGGAACCCAAAATCACAGGCAAATTTTTAACGGTAATAACTGTCATGATAACGAAAAGCACACCCATTACAATGGACATCCAGTGAGCAAGGCTATGGATAAAATTGTACCCAAATACTGCTATAAGCAGCGTAATTGCCATAATCAAAAAGAGTGCGTAATGATAGCTAAGGGGCAGGATCTTCTGAAGGGCCATCACAGAAAGCACAAGGTTCACAGCAAGCCAACCGATGTTGTTAACAAAGTTCAAAAAGGAAAGCCCCACTACCCCGTTCTTTCCAAAAGTCTTCCTGCTGGCTGGAATAAGGGGCTGGCCTAATTCCGGGCCTATGGCCGAAGCCAGTGCAAGAAAAGCAGCGCCCGTCACATTCCCGATGACAATCGCCAGAATGGCGTAGCCCAGCGACAGCCCAAACTCCACCCCTAAGAATCCGGTAAACCACGTAACCACGTTGAGGCTGATAGCGAACCAGAGTGTAAACATCTGCCCTGGCCGCCCGTGCCGCTCTTCTTTCGGGATAGGTTCAATCCCGAAAGGCTCAACCTCTAAAACTTTTTCTTGATAAGCTACCTCTGACATAAAACCCCTCCCATGACTTAATGAATTTTAAAAAATGAATCATCACCACCCGCTTAGCGGGTGGTTTGCACTAGCCCTATAAGGGCATTTACTGGCTGAGCCTTAAGGCTCGTTGAATAGTCTGCCAACCGCGTAT
>JARRBK010000059.1 GCA_029982615.1 Tepidanaerobacteraceae bacterium
GATCGGTACCAGGAGCGGACCGAAAATTGTTGATGAACTACCTTTAATGGAAGAGGTTTATAAAAATATGCAAATATTATAGAAAATAATAACTATAGGTGAAAGGAGGTAAAAATTATGGGTAAATATGTAGTAGGCATAGATGCAGGTACTATGGGCGTCAGATGCGTAATTTATGATTTGAAAGGTAATGAAATTGGCAGTGCCTATTATGAGACACCCACACAATATCCTAAACCGGGATGGGTGGAGCAAAGAGCTGAGGATGTGATCGATTTAGCTTACAAATCCACCCGTCAAGCTATAGCAAAAAGCGGCATAAAGCCTGAAGAAATTGCTGCGGTCAGCTTTACCAATATGAGGTCTACTTTTGTACCTGTGGATAAGGATGGCAATTTCCTGCATCCGATTTTTGTATGGCAGGATCTGCGCGGCACAGAAATGTTCCCATGGATGCGCCAGAAGCTTTCGGAAAACGGTATGACAGAAATGGACCTTTACAACATCACCGGTTTTCCCATAGGTGCGGTTTGGCCTTCCTCGAAAGTATACTGGTACAAAAAGCATTATCCGGACCTTTACGATAAAACATATAAGATGATCACGCCTCAGGCTTTACTTATCAAAGCTTTTGGGGCCGATGACTATTATGATGACAATACAGATGCAGGCTGGTGGCAGATAGTAGATGCCGATACTTTTGAATACGTGCCGAAACTTGCTAAGATTTTTGAAGTAGATATAGATAAATATCCGAAAAATTATCCACCTGCGACTAGAGTAGGAGAAATACCTAAAGAAATAGCTGAAAAGACCGGATTAAAAGCTGGAACCCCCATAATAGTAGGTAGCGGCGACCAGCAGTGCGGTGCCATCGGGGTTGGAAACGCTAGGGAAGGTCTGGCTTCGGTATGTCTTGGAACTGCAGGCCTTTGCATAGGATATTCCAAAAATCATATCCGCCATCCGTCTGGGAAGAACCACATTCTCGGCCATGCAGGGACCGGCCACTGGCAGATGGAAGGCCATGCCAGTGCAGCGGCCAGCAGTTTCCGCTGGTTCAGAAACACCTTTGCTCACATCGAGAGGACAACGGCATCCATGCTTGGAGGGGATACTTATGACCTGCTGACCCAACAGGCTGCACAGTCGCCTCCGGGAGCGAAGGGTACGGTTTACCTGCCATGGCTCGCTGGAGCCGCATGTCCGTATTATGATTCCAATGCCAGGGCATCTTTTGTAGGCATGACTTTCGCTCATACCAAAGGAGATATGATTAGGGCAGCTATGGAAGGAATCTGTTATGAAATGAGAGACATGCTGGAGTCCTTGCAGGAAGCCAATTTTGCTCCCTTCGAATGCTATAGGGTGACAGGAGGGGCTGCAAGGTCATCACTTTGGAATCAAATCCAAGCTGATGTGTACGGAAAACCTGTAGAAACGGTAAAAACCAGTGAAGCTACTGCTCTTGGAGCGGCAATGCTGGCCGCTGTTGGTGTTGGTATCTATAAAGACATTCATGAGGCCATTGATAACATGGTCCATGTAGTGGGTCGATGGGAACCCATAGAGGAAAATGTAAAGGTTTACAATGAGATGTTCGGCATCTATAGAGACACCTATCAAGCACTTAAGGAAAAAGCGTTTCCGTCTATTGCAGGTTTTCAGGAAAGATTATGATTCTATTGTAAGATAAATTTGAGGAGGAATTAACCATGGCATTAGAGAGTCAACGCTTGGCAGGAGATGTGGCAGTTGTAACAGGGGCTGCTTCAGGTCTTGATCGTGGTATAGCCATGAAACTTGCATTGAACGGGGCCGTAGTAGCTTGTGCAGATATCAATGATCAGGGAAACCAGGAAACAGTGAATATGATAAAACAAGCTGGTGGAGAGACTTTCCCGGTTCACATAGATATAGCCGATTCGGCATCGGTAAAACAGGCAATGAAATACGTTTACGATAAAATGGGGAAAATCACTATTTTGATTAACGGTGCAGCATATATTAAGTTTAGTCCAATCGAAACATGCTCCGATGAAGAGTGGGAGAAAGTATTAAAAGTTGATCTTACTGGTTATTTTTACTGCTTAAGAGAAGTATATCCTTATATGAAAGCTAGTGGTGGAGGAAGGATTGTGCAGCTATCATCTTCTTCTGCCAAAAGCGGCAGCAGTTTTGGCGGTCCTCACTATACAGCAGCTAAAGGAGGAGTTATAAGTCTGACAAAGTATGCTGCAAGACGCTGGGCTAAAGATAATATCAGGGTTAATACCATTTGTCCTGGTATAGCTGATACTCCTCTTGGAAGACACCCTGAAGCGCCTAAAGGTGCATTTGAAGAGATGCTAAAAAATATACCAATGGGCAGGGTAGCAGTTCCGGAAGATATCGCTGGTGGTGTTATGTTTTTGGTATCCGATGAAAGTAGGTATGTGACAGGCATAACACTCGATATTAATGGCGGTAGATACGTCTACGGGAATTAATTATAAAATCCTGCAGGGTATAAATAGACTATTCCCTGCAGGATAAATGATAATAAAATTTGATATAAAAATAAGATTTAAAGAAAGGAGAAATCTTTTGCATGAAAATTGGCAATGTGGAACTTACAAGAGAAAAACTGGCTCAGATGATGGACTTTTCTTCTTTAAATCCAGACGTATCAGAAGATGAAATTTTAAAATGCTGCGAAATAACAAAAAAATATAATTTCAAAGGGTTTCATGTCAACCCAATCTGGGTACCAGTAGTGGCTAGAGAACTGGAAGGTACTGGCATAGAAACGGGATATGTCATAAGTTTTCCCTTTGGAACTAACCCTACCAACCTAAAAGTTGCCGAAGCTGAATATGCTGCAAGCATTCTTAAAGGCAAACCATGGGTTATCGATATGGTGACCAATGTAGGAAAATTAAAAAGTAAGGATTATAAATATTACAAAAATGACATTGCGGAAGTTGCAAAAGTTGCGCATGATGCGGGAGTAGAATGCAAGGCAATATTAGAAGTACAATTGTTGACTGATGAAGAAATAAAAATAGCATGCGAATTAGCCACAGAAGCTGGAGCTGATTGGGTTAAATCTTCCACAGGCAGACATGGTGGTCCCAGTCTCAAGCAGGTAAAGTTAATGCGCGAAAGTTCACCTCCTCATATTAAAGTAAAAGTAGCAGGCACTGGTAGCTTTTGGACACCGATGGTTGCTCTGGGGTGCATACTTGCTGGTGCTGAACGTATTGGAACAAGGAATGCTCCATGGATTGTAGATGAAATTAGTGAACTATTTTTATTAAATTAATCAATTATGTTCTATTAAAATATTTTAATTATTATTAAAGTTAAAAATTAAGGAGGTAAAATATATGGGTAAATATCTAATAGGGATAGATGAAGGGACTACCGGTTGCAAAACATGTATTTTTGATTTAAATGGCACACTTGTAGGCAGTGATTACAGGGAATATCCATGTTATTATCCAAAACCCGGATGGGTAGAACAGTATGCTGAAGAGATAACTCCCGCATTATTTGAGTCCTGCAAGGCAGCCATTGCAAAATCAGGAATTGACCCGAAGGAAATTATTGCAGTGGGTCTTTCGAGTCAAGGCAGTGTTACAGGCCCGGTGGACAAAAATGGTAAATTACTTAGACCTTTTATTGGGTGGCAGGACTTAAGAGGAGTAAAAGAATTGGAAGAAATCAAGGAAAAGATCTCCCTCGAAGAGTATTATAAAATTACTGGTTACCCTCTGGGCTTGGTATTTAGTATTACAAAAAACCTTTGGATACGCAATAATGAGCCAGACATTTATGAAAAAACCGCAATGTTTACTACCAACCAGGACTATTTCTTAAAAGAATTTGGAGCAGAGGATTATTTTACGGATATTTCCTCAGCCAGCCGAGAAGGCCTTTTTGATGTGGATAATCATGTTTGGAGTAAAAGAGTTTTTGATGCATTGGATCTAGATATGAGCAAGCGGCCAAAAATAGCAGAAGGTGGTCAACCGGTGGGGAGAATTCCCAAAAGTGTAGCTGAAAAAACCGGATTGGCAGAAGGCACTCTTTTATGCGTAGGAGCTCATGACCAAAATTGTTCCACTTTTGGATGCGGTGCTGTAGAAGATGGCACGGCCGCAATGGTTTTGGGAACTTTCGGTTCTTGTTTTGTCGTTTCTGATAAACCCATTAGGGACCCTTACGGAGTATTGATTGTTAAGGGAAACGTGGGCCCGAAGAACTGGACTATCGAAGCCTTCGCCACTGCAGCGGCCAGTAGCTACAGGTGGTATAGAGATACCTTTGGCGACCTAGAGAAGGCTGCTGCAAAGACGTTATATGACGATCCATATAATTTGATTAATAAACAAATAGAAACAGTGCCACCGGGAGCCAATGGAATAACTTTTTTATCCTATCTACAAGGTGCAGGCGGGCCCAGACAAAACGGTAATGCTAGAGGTGCTTTTGTCGGAATGACTTTAGGGACAACAAAAGCCGATATGGCGAGGGCCGTTATGGAGGGAATTTGCTATGAGATGAGAGATATTTTAGAAGCTCAAAAAAGAGCAGGAATAAATATTAAAGGAATTCGGTTAACCGGTGGAGGATCTAAAGCTCCTCTATGGTGCCAGATGCAGGCGGATATTTATCAACAAACTATATATAGATTGCAAACCTCTGAAACCGGAACTTTGGGTGCAGCCCTTTATGCGGGTGTTGGAGCTGGGGTGTATAAGAGCTATAAAGAGGCTGTGGAAGTTGCTGTTCACATTAAAGATAAATTTGAACCAAATCCTGAATTGGCTGAGGTATATAATGAAGGTTACCACCGATTTGTATCCATATATGAAGCTCTTGCCAATGGAAAAGTATTTTAAATTATTTGAGGCTGAAGTAGTGATTCGAGAAGGATGTACAGTTTAAGAGCTATAAAGAAAGGGGGAGAAAGTCATGGTTGATCTTTCCAGAATGGATAAAAAAGCAGTAGCAAAACTCTTTGACTTTTCGGTACTTCCGAAAAATACTAGGGAAGAAGACATCCGCAGGGGGTGTGCGTTGACCCGCCAGTATGGTTTTGCAGCCTTCTATAGTTCCAGTGCCTACTGGACACCCATAATAAAAGAGGAATTGGCAGGAACAGATGTGGAAATAGGTACAGGAATAGCCTTTCCTTTCGGAAGCGCTCCATCAGCTGTCAAAGCTTTCGAAACAGAAGATGCGGTGCGCCGGGGATGCACTGCGGTAGACATGGTCATGAACATTGGTGCTTTGATGGACAAAAGATATGATGTAATAAGACAGGAACTAAAAGATTTTAAAAATGCTGCAGGCAGCGCGGTTACCAAGTGTATTTTAGAAGTCAATTTCTTGAAAGACGAAGATATAGTGGCCGCTTGTAAACTTATAGCCGAATGCTGTATTCAGTTTGCCAAAACATCTTCAGGTCAATTTGAAGGCCCCAGTCTTGAACAGTTCTTACTTATGAAAGACACCCTTGCGGGTACTGGTGTAAAACTGAAAGTGGCTGGCGTCAAATTCCCCAGGCCGCAGAATGCCTATGTGTTTATCATGGCAGGCGCTGACCGTATCGGAACCCGTGCAGCACCGGAAATAGTTGACTCCCTGGATAAGATGAGAGAAATCGGTGTCGTGCCAAAATTAGTTCAATAAGAATCTTAAGGAGGTCCTTACGTTGAAAATCAAAGGTGTGGAATACACCAAAGAAAAGTTGGCAGGTATCGTTGACTACGCGGTATTGGACCCCAATACCACCGAGAGCAAAATAAAAGAAGTGTGTGAGCTGGCGAAGAAATATGGTTTTAAAGGCGTCCATCCCAATCCATATTGGGCACCCTTGGTGGCCGATGAGCTGGAGGGCACAGGTATTGAGACAGGTCTGGTAGTGAGTTTCCCCTTTGGTGCCAACCCTACTTCATTCAAAGTCCATGAGGCAAAGGAACTGGTAAAAATACTGAACAAAAGGCCTGGTTGTATCGACATGGTGACAAACATCGGCAGGTTGAAGGACAAAGATTATGACTTATATACCAATGATATAGCAGAAGTGGTAAAAGTCGGCCATGAGGCGGGTATCGAGGTAAAGGCCATTCTGGAAGTTGCCATGCTTACCGATGACGAGGTTAAAGCTGCTTGTGAATGCGCCGTAAAAGCAGGTGTGGATTTTGTCAAGACATCTACAGGCCGTGGTGGCAATCCTTCTATCAAGCATGTAAAAATCATGCGTTCTTCTGTACCTTCCAACGTAGGTGTAAAGTTTTCTGGCTATGGCAGCTATAACCCGGCGCAGTTGACCATTATGGCTTTAGCCGCAGGTGCTACTCGGTTAGGTACGAGAAGGGCTCCCGAAATCATAGACGAAATTGAGGCTTATTTCAAAGAACTAATAATTGAATAAATTTTGTATATAAAAATATAGATATATTTAAAAATATATCAAATCCGGCCGTTCCGCATATAAAATTTACGAAACGGCCGGTAGATCATAAAAAGGAGGTTAAAAAACATATGAACTGGAACCGTATATTTTTGGGCGCATGCACAGGAGCCTTTGCCGGATATGGTGTTTTCACCATCTGGCCGTCAGCCCTGGCGCGTTGGAACTGGCTTGGAGGTTGGCTGGCAGCAGGTATTATTATAACCACAGGATGGTTGGTGAACCATTATCTCAACGCTATGCCCAATAAAAGTGACGGAGCGTGGGTGGATATGGCGTTACCCATTTGGCTTTCATCTTTTTTAGGCGGCAATGTAATGCTGACTGTTGACAAAGGTCTAGTAAGAGCAGCATATGGTATGTTTCATGGAGCAAACATAGGAGGTGCATTCCCAACCATAATACTGGAGCTCGTAGGGGCTACCATCGGTGGATTCTTACTCTACAAATACAGAAGGAGTGATGTATAGATGTGGACCTGGCAGCACGTAATAACTACCCTTTTTGGAGCCGCTATATTTCCGATAGCCATTGGGATAATATGGGGCAAACTGGCGGAAGAATACAAATCTTTCGGTGGAGTATTAGCAGGTTTCTTTGTGATAGGTACATTATGGCTTTTAAACCACGGGATCGGACTGATTTATGAGCCCCAGATGAGCGGTAACCTTCCAGGACCATGGAGTGATCAGGCTTTAACCTGCTTCTGGGGATTGTTCGTGGCGGATTTATTTGCGGGCAAAAAGTTTAACTGGGAAGTCATACTCACAGGAATTCTTGGCGGCATACTGGGAGGAATATTATTGTTTGCAACAGTCTAAATTTAAAAACTTATAAGGAAAGATATATAATAATAACAACCTCGTATTATTTTACGGGGTTGTTACCATTTTGGCAGGAATCCCGGAGGTTCATTACAACTGTTCAGAGGAGGCGTACCGGGAGAATGGAATATTTTCGGATATACCCTTGCTGCAGGTGGGTCATTCAAGTGGTTGACAGATTCATTAAGTCTTGAAGAAAAAATTATAGCAAATCTTAGCGGTGATAATGCTTATAATATACTGGTAAATGAAGCAATGCAGGTGGAAGTTTTGTCCTGACATTTTTTCGGTTGACTGTCGACGGCAAAAGGGATATAATATTACCAGAATTCAAAAAATAAATTAATATTACAAAAGGTGAGGGCGA
>JARRBK010000019.1 GCA_029982615.1 Tepidanaerobacteraceae bacterium
CTTTTTCCACCACATGCGCTTCACATTTTGCTTGAGTTCTGCTCCGAGGGGGCCGTAATCCCAGGTATTGGCAAGACCCCCATATATCTCGGAACCCTGAAATACGAATCCCCGGCGCTTGCATAGGGATATGATCTTGTTCATAAGTTTTTCGCCATTTTCTGCCACAAAAATTCCCCTTTCCTATTATTTTTTAATTGCGCCTGAAGGGCCGAATGTCGGCCGGCGTCTTTTCTAAAATTTGATGAAACATTATTAAAACCCCCAGGCCAAATTTACGGCCTAGGGGTCCAATTTGCACGGACGGTTCCACCCTAGTTGCAGGCAAATAAAAAATTGTTTAAAGGGATTTACTGCCTGCCGCTTTTAAAAACGATTTTTTACGATTTTTCATTTTTTAGCATTTTTCCGCTCCGAAGCTGTAACCGGTCATTTCGCCAATGTTTCACAGCATTCAGAAGCGAAAATTATATTCCGCTGCCACGCCTTTTTTATGCTGCGGAGCTTCCACCATCCTCCGCTCGCTTTATGCAGTGAAAAAAGACTTCTGCGGAATACTTTTTTTCAATCTATAAAGAATAATATACTATCCACAATGGCAAGTCAAGTTTTTCTACAATCGTTTCACTGGAAAAACTTTAATTAAAAAGCCTCATTTATGGAATATTATAATAACAATATATCAGAAAGGATGGTTCAATGTGAAAATCGGACTGGTCGGAACAGGTTATGTAGGTGCCACTACAGCCTATGCATTATTGCTTCAGGGAATAGCTTCGGAGATGGTATTAATTGATGCAAACATGGACAAGGCAGAAGGTGAAGCACTGGACCTTACGCACTCCACTTCGTTCGTCCATCCCGTACAAATATACGCTGGTGATTACTGCGATCTAGCAGGGACCGAAATCGTTATAATATCCGCAGGGCCTAGCATTGGGAAAAATGAAACAAGGCTTGATCTGGCAGGCAAGAATTATGAAATATTTAAAGAGATAATACCGAAGATAATAAAATACAACGATAGATGTATTTTGCTCATCGTCACAAACCCGGTGGATGTGCTATCCTATGCTGCCTTCAGGCTTTCGGGCTTTCCCAAAAACCGGGTAATCGGTTCCGGGACGGTTCTCGACAGCTGCCGGTTCAGGGCGGCACTTTCCGCAAAGCTGGGGGTGGATGCACGAAATATTCACGGCTACATCCTGGGTGAACACGGCGATTCTCAGGTTGCCGCCTGGAGCCTCACCAACGTCATGGGAATTAATTTTGATGAATTCTGTCATAGTTACATCCCCGGTTGCAGGGCTGACATTAAAAAACAAATTGAAAATGAAGTCCGCAGCTCGGCATATACCGTCATAGAGAAAAAAGGCGCCACAAATTATGCCATAGCCCTTGCTGTTGCCAAGATAGTGAAGAGCATCCTGAGAGATGAGAATTCCATTCTCACCGTATCCACATATGTCGAGGACCTGGACGGGGTCCTGGATGTGTACCTCAGCCTGCCGTGCGTGGTAAATAAACGTGGAGCTGATAGAGTTTTGATACCAAGGCTTTCCAACAGCGAAAAAGCGGACCTTAAAAAATCCGCTAAGATAATTAAAGAATATATAGAAGATGTAATGGGAGCAGTTGTATAGGATTACGGTTTTGCTGCTATCCATGTTATTAACCATCCTACGGCAGCAATAAATATTGCCACTACTGTTCCTATTGACCACAGGCGGAGGCTTGCAATTTCTGCCTGTATGGTGTTTATATACGTTTTCATTTCTGACCTCAATTCATTTATTTCACTTTTTATCCCTGATATATCCTGCTTCGTTTCTGAGCGGAAAGAATTCATTTCACGTTTTAGTTCTGTTATGTCTTGTTTTTCTTGATTGCTCAATGATTCTAATCCCTGCTTTAGTTCTGAATGGAAAGAATTTATTTCACGTTTTAGTTCTGTTATGTCTTGTTTTTCTTGATTGCTCAGTGAATCTAATCCCTGTTTTAGTTCTGAATGGAAAGAATTTATTTCCTGCTTCATTTCTGAACGGAGAGAACTAATATCTTGTTTTGTTTCAGCCCGCAAAGAGTCTATATCGTGTTTTAATTCCGCACGCAGAGAACTCATCTCCGCACGGATAGAACTAATATCTTGCTTAGTTTCAGTCCATAAAGAATTGATATCCTGCTTCAACTCCGTGCGAAAAGAACTCATCTGCTGACTCAAAGAATTGATTTGCTGAGCCAAAAGAAAATATCCCATCTCCGGCATTTTCTGCGGCTGCTCGTCCACTCCACTCGCAGCTTCTTTTTTGGCTTTTTCCATGTCCTCCAGCGGCATACCCATCTACTCTCCCTCCGCTTTTATTTTATCACAATTTGCCAAATAGATTCAAGTGAAAAACTATTATGAGGTAGAAATATAAAATATATAATATCAGCCATTCAATATCGCATCGAAAAGATTTAAAGGCATGAATTCTTTCTGCCCCAGGGCGAGCATATGATAGTAAAGAAAAGCCACTTCCTCCACATAAATCAGTTTTATGAGCGCCTTTTCCAGGTCTTCGCCAACGGCAATGACTCCATGGTATTTTAACAGGCACACATCGGATTCTTTCATGGGTTCAACTATGGTTTGGGCAAGTTTCTTGCTCCCGGGAGGCGCAAACTCAGCCACTTTTACGGGTTTTCCGCCATAATGAATAGCCTCTATGCTCACGGGAGGAATCTCTTTTCCCATGCATGCAAAAATGGTAGAATACCTGGAATGGGTATGGGCTACCCCTCCGGCTTCCGGCTTTATTTTATACGCCGTAATGTGCATGGAAGTTTCTATTGATGGCTGAAGGTTCCCATCCACTATATTGCCTTCCATGTCCACTACGATTATTTTTTCAGGTGTAAGATCTTCCCGGGATATGCCCGACGGCGTTATATAAATAAGCTTTTCCTTTCGGTCTATCACGCTGAAATTGCCTGACTTGTGGCGGCACAGTTCCATTTGATCCGCCTTTTTAGCTATTTTCACCACTTCTTCTTTCATTTCGAGATTTATCATGAAAAAAATCCTCCTACTCTAAAATCAATCTTGATTTTGTGCAATAAATCACTTTCCTGCCGTAGATGACCCGGCACCGCAGCTCTCTGCCGCTTTTTTTAAGAAGTCAGAAGTCGGAATAGAAGGAATTTGCGAGTCGCAAATTCTAACTTAATCTGGCATCCGACATCCGATTGGTGGAGGTTTACCATTTAGTCCTTGACAAGTGCCTTTATTTTTGGGACAGCCCCCATGAACTCTTCTTTTATTGAAGCGAGAGCTTCAGGGGTATCTCCTTCAAACCTCATGGTAATCATGGGCTCCGTAACCGAAATCCTGATAAGCCCCCAGCCCTTGGGGAATATCACCCGCACTCCGTCCAGTGTATCGATGGGGTATTCTTTAAATCTTTCTTTTACGCTTTTTAAAAGTTCTCCTTTATCATCATAAGGATAAGGTATGCGAATATCAGGGGTTATATAATAATCCGGTATCTGTGATGAAAGCAGGGACAATTTTACCCCCTTTGTATTCAATATTTCGCCCATCAGCAGGGCAGCGTAAATCCCGTCATCGCCGGCAAGTTCCTTAAAAAAGTAATGGCCGCTGATTTCCCCCGCCATCACTGCATTCTGCATGAGAAAATTCCGCTTGATAAAGGCATGCCCGGATTTTTCCCTTATGGCGGTGCCCCCAGCTTTAAGAATTTCTTTTTCTACTATGGTGGAACATTTATGGTCATAGACTACTTTGCCGGGACCATATTTTTCAAATAAATGCTTTGCAAAAATTATTATGCCTCTTTCACTGGATAAAATATGGCCCTTTTCGTCTACAAAGGCAACTCTATCGCCATCTCCATCAAAGGCAATCCCTAGGTCCGCCTTTGTTTCAATAACCATATTTCGCAGATGTTCCAGATTTTCGGCAATGGCAGGATTGGGCTCCCGGTTTGGAAAATTTCCGTCGGGCTCGCAGAAAAGCGGTACCGTCTCGTATCCAAGTTCCGAAAATAGTCTCAAAGCAACCGGGCCGCATACCCCATTGCCTGCGTCGATTACAACTTTAAAATTACCTGAGATTGGTTTAAAGAGGCTTCTAATATATTTCCGGTATTCTTCCAGCATCGGATTATTCTCAATAGAGCCGTATCCAGGCTTGTAATCCTTACTTTTGGTCAATTTTTCAAGATACTCGATATCTTTTTCTTGCACAGGCAGTGTACCGAATGCTATCTTAAATCCGTTATAGCGGGCGGGGTTGTGGGATGCGGTCACCATGACCCCGGCGTATGTGTCAAGGCGGCGCTTTGCATAATAAAAAGCCGGTGTCGGCAGAGTACCGATATCGATTACTTTGCATCCGCTCATGGAAAGCCCCTTCATCAATTCCCGCTTCAGCGCGGGTGTGCTGAGTCTTACATCTCCGCCTACCGCCACACTTCTGCCTTCAATCATCGTGCCAAAAGCCCTGCCTATATTGAACGCATCGTCTGCTGTCAAATCCTTGCCATATGTTCCTCTAATATCACAGGCTTTAAATATGCTCATAAAGACCTCCTCATGGGATGAAACCTTTTTGTTTCATAATGTGTTTAAATTTATTATATTTTTCTTCATAGATGCTTACAAAACATTGATCCGGCTGAATGACTTCCCCCGGCCTTACCATATTCGAGGCAGCCTCTACAATATTGCTATAAACTGTTCTGGATGCGGCAATTACAGCGCTCCCCATGCATGGGTCGCTGATTTCCGGCTTCAGAAGGGTCTTGTTTAAAATGCCGGCTCTTATTTTCATCCAGATTTTGCTCCTGGTGCCGCCTCCAGTGACATAGACCTCATCGGATATTCTCGCTCCAAGATCTGCCAGCATGTCATAACACAGTCTTTCAAAAAGGCCAACGCCTTCAATATATCCTGCATAAAGTTCAATATCGTCTCTCGGATTCCCATCAATAAACCCTTCAGCTCCAGGATCTATGAAGGGAAATCTCTCTCCTTTCTTCACCAGAGGATACACTATCAGATTCGTAGGAAAATACTGCTCGGCTTTAATATCCCATTCTTTATAATCTATGCCGGGGAAAATTTTTTCAAGGCATTCACCGCCGGTGTTGCTGGCTCCGCCAGGCATCCAGAATCCTTCGGGGTGAAGGTGGGAATATATCCTGCCCTGCCGGTCCTTGATCAAATCCCTTGTGATACCCTTTACCACCAGCGTAGTCCCCAGAATGGAATTCCATGTGCCTTCCTTTACAGCTCCAGAGGCCACCTGTCCCGCACACCCGTCGGTCATCCCAGCTACCACTGCTGTATCGGTGGAAAGCCCCGATTGTTCCGCAAACTCCTTATTTATATTCGCTATCCTATACCCTGGCCTGATAACCTGCGGGAATTTTTCCATATCAAGACCCAATTTTTCGATGATAGCTTCCGGCCATTTGTAATCCACCAGGTCAAATCCTGTTTTAAGGGCATTTGAATGATCGGTAATATCGTAAACTCCGGTCATAACCCCGACAATGTAATCGGATTGATGAATAAACTTCCATGTATTGCGGTACACTTCCGGCAACTTCTCTTTAATCCAAAGTATTTTTGGCAGCGCAAAGGATGAGTTGAAGCTATAGCCAACTTTTTCAGAAAAATCGGCAGCCAGTCTTTGTATGTTCTTTGTCTCCTCCGTCGCCCTGGAATCATTGTACATAAGGGCATCTGTAAGGGGCTTTTTCTCCCTGTCAATGGGGATAACAGTGCCGGATGTGCCATCCACTGAGATAGCCTTGACCTCTGACAAATGGTATCCTTCTTTTTTTATTCCCTCAATTAATCTACAAAAACAAATCTTGAATTTTTTCTCCCAGTCGCCCGGATTTTGTTCCTTCCATCCGTTTTTCCTGCTAACGGATGGCTGCAGCGCCTCGTGGGCTGTAAAAATCATTTTTCCTCTTTCATCGACTGCTATCGTGCGTATCCCCTGGGTTCCCACATCAATGCCGATGACAATCACGTGAAAATTCCCCCGTCTTTACTTATTGTACTTCACTACTTCATCAATTACTTTTTCTGCTCCCATCCATGGATAAACAAGAGGCAGACCATTGACTACAGGAAGCGTCGTTTCCAGTTTTTTCGTGCCAACCAAAACAATCACATCGGGTTTTTCCTTTTGCTCGATTTCTTTTAAATCACTGGCAAATATATTGGCTGTTATAATCTCAACTTCCACTCCCTTTTTCTTGCATCCATCAATCAACTGCTTGGAAAGTTTGTCCGCCTTGGTGTCTGATGTCCCGCCCAGCAATAAAATTTTCATTTGTCATCAACTCCTTTGATTTATCATATATTTTCTTTGCCTCATATGCAATACGATTATATGATGTCGGCAAATAATCTTTCACGAAAGCAATTTCTGCAGAGCATATGCAACGCCGTCTTCATTATTTGTAGGGGCCACAAAATCAGCCATTTTCTTTACCTCTTCCGGAGCATTTCCCATCGCCACTCCTATCCCTGCAAATTCCAACATATCCATGTCATTAAAGTTGTCACCTATAGCCATTATCTCATCTCTATCTATTCCCAATTTCGCAGATAATATTTTCAATGCTCTCCCTTTGGATGACTTTTTATTTATTACATCCAGATAACGTGGCCCTGATTTCAATATATTTACCTGACTGTCATACAATTTTTTCAGCGCAGCCATGAACTCATCCAGTGGCCTTTCTTCACCGGTTATTAATATTTTTGTGGGGTTTTTTTCCTCTTGTGCAACTAGCTCATTAATATCTTTTACTCTTATAGGAGTTACAAAATTGACATCGATGTTTACATGCATTGCAAAGTCATCATATCTCTCATAATAACAGCAATCTCCATATAAGAGCGAGAGGCAAAGTCTTGGATCCCGCCTGCACATTGTGTTTATATCCTCCGCCACGCCCTTTGGCAAAGTATCGTGAAGTATCGTTTCCTTGCTAATGTTATGTTTTATATAAGCGCCGTTGTGAGATATCTGAAAACCCTCTATGCCAAGCATTTTCGCAAAATGTTCGGCCGCTACATGGGGCCGACCGGTACAAAGTGCGACTAATATTTCTTTATCCATCACTTTTTTTATTGCTTTTACAGTTTGCTGCGATATGCTAAGATCATCTCGAATGAGAGTCCCATCGATATCTATAGTTACAAGTTTCACGGTGGCCACCGCCTTTCTTTAAAAATCCCCGTTATTGAGGATAACGGGGATTTATTGTCTTTTATTAAGGTAATTTTTTAGTTGCTCCAGTAATCTTTTAATGCCTCGACGGCGGGTTTGCCCTCGTATAAAATCCTGTAAAGTTCTACCAGCAAAGAAACATCGCTTAAGTTTAATTTTCCCTGTTGTTCAAGGGTTGCTGCCAGTTTATATCCCACTTTTGCCGCCGGGTATCCTTCTACGGTTTGATTTTTCATTTCTTCGACTGCTTCTTTCATGGTTTTGCCCTGCCCCAGCAGTTTCCCTAAAGTTCTATTCCTTCCCCCCTGGGATGTCACATAAAGGTCTCCGACACCGGCAAGCCCCAGAGCCGTTTCTACGTCTCCGCCTTTTGCCTTTACCAACGCAGCAAGTTCCATACATCCCCTGGCAATCAATGCTGCCTTTGGATTGTCCATATTTTCATACATTCCTTCACAAATTCCTATTGTTATAGCGTAAGAATTTTTCAAAGCTGCACAGATTTCAACCCCAATAATATCCTGAGTAACGTTCGACTTGAAGTATGGCGCTTTAAAAGCTTTTTGCAGAACTCTGGCGGCTTCAATATTTTTTGAGGCAAAAATTGCTTCGGAAAAAACTTCATTGGCAACTTCAATCGCTCTCAACGGGCCTCCGATTTTTACTACCGGAATATTTTTTTGTTGCCCGGCCAGGCAGTCTTCTATAATTTCCGACATGGTCATCAGGGATTCTTCCTCAATACCTTTAGCAATGTTTGCTATGATAACATTCTCGTCAATATAACCTGAAATGGAATTGGTTATGTCTCGGATTCCATCGGATGTGACCGCCAGTATTATAATACTGCTGTCCTGCAGTGCCTTTTCCAGTTCATCGGCCATAAAAAATTCCACGCTTTGAGGAATATCGGAATTTAATTTTTCACATCTTCCGGTAGCCCTGTAATTTTCAATAGTACTGGTATCCCACCTAGTACCCCATAATTTAACCTCATTTTTTTGTTTCGCCAAGTGAATTGCCAGAGCTGTTCCCATCACTCCTGCACCCAGTACAGTTACTTTGCCCATGTCTTATCCCACCTTCTTTGTAGCCCTGTATTTCGCATCTATTTCATTCATTCTTTCAACCTTTGGTATAGACCTGCCTCCAGAAAAATTGCTTTCAAGCCACACAGCCACCAGCGATTTGGCAAGTTCAGGGCCGATTACCCTCGAACCCATTGTCATTATCTGGGCATCGTTGCTTTTTCTGGCTCTTTCGGCAGAGTATACATCATGGCAGCATGCCGCACGCACACCTGGAATTTTATTTGCGGTAATCGCCATCCCTATTCCCGTTCCGCAGATTAATATTCCTCTATCATAATTACCTTCAGCCACCGCCAGTGCCACTTTCTCCGCCACATCGGGATATAGCACAGGATCTTTCGAGTAACACCCCATATCATCAAAGTCTATACCTTTTTCTTTTAAAAATTCCATTATCACCTGTTTTAGATCAAATCCGGCTTCATCGCAACCTATTGCCAGTTTCATTTGTTTTCACTCTCCTATTATTAGTTTATATAAGTCAATTTTATTAGTTTATATAAGTCAATTTGAAAATGTCCGGCCGCCGTCCACCAAAATAAACTGACCGGTTATAAAGCCGCTGACATCCGATGCCAGAAATACCGCCAATTCCGCCACATCCTTCGCTGTCCCCATTCTCCTCACAGGAATCTTTTTTATAATAGCCTTCTTGTATTCCTCGCCATACAGCTTATCCAGCAACGGAGTATCTATACTCCTGGGACCAATGGCATTAACCGTAATATTATAACCCGCCAGTTCGTTGGCAAGACTTCGGGTAAGCCCTATTTGGCCTGCTTTGGAAGCGGCATAATGCGGCCCGCCACCCGACCCCGTTATAGCAGAGCCTGAAGATATGATTACAATCCTCCCATAATTTTGTCTAATCATAGCCTTACTTACTGCTTTTGTAATTAGGAAGGTACCGGTCAGATTAACATTCAATATTTTATTCCACATTTCCAGGGTTACATCGGCCAGTGCACATTTTGTAGATATTCCCGCGCTATGCACAAGAATGTCTATCTTGCTATGGTTTTTTAATATTTCTTCAACGGTTTTTTCCACATCGCTTTCAATTGTTAAATCCACATGATAAAAATAAGCTTTTCCGCCAGCAGCATTGATATCTTCCACCACTTTTTGGCCGTCTCCCTCATTAATATCCATACAGAACACTTCACAACCTTTAGAGGCCAGGGAGATTGCCACTTCCTTCCCTATGCCGCTGCCGGAACCGGTTATCACTGCTGTATTGCCTGTAAAACTCATTTTGGATATCTCCTTAATATCTTTTATTGATTTACGAATCCTCTCGAATCATTACCTTTAAGTATTTTTCTTTTGGATTGGATGCAAGATTTATGGCTTTCCCCAAATCCTTTAAATCAAAGACATGTGTGATCATTTCTCTTGCTTTTACTTTTTTGTCGTGAATCATCTTCAGAGCTTCAATATACTCAAAAGGAGTGGAAGAATAAGTTCCTATAATCGATATTTCATCTTCAAAAAATCTGCGCGAATTGATATTAATCATGGGATTCTTGTCAAAAGGCGAAAAAACTATAATGCTTCCTCCCCTTCTCACAACTTCAACCGCTTGAGTAAGCAAGCTGGAAACCCCTGCAGAAATTATGACTAAATCGACGCCCAACCCTCCGGTAAGTTCTTTAATTTTTTCAGCCAAATCTTCTTTCGCAACATTTATTGCAAAATCCATGCCAAATTCCAGAGCCTTTTGCAGCCTGAAATCCGATATATCGCTGATAAATACTTTTCCGGCTCCCTGGGCTTTAGCCAGCTGGCCGTGGATTATTCCAATCTGACCTGCTCCCATGATCAGGACCGTATCTTCAGGCATTATTTTCACATATTTCTGGCCGTGGATACAGCATGCCACCGGTTCAGCCATAGCAGCCTCTTCATACGTCATATCATCAGGAATTTTATGCATCGAATGCTTTACATTTAGAGCGGGTATGCGGATGTATTCCGAAAATCCTCCTGGATCTATATTAGTGGTCTTAAACTGCTGGCATAAAGTGTGGTGACCGTGGAGACAATAATGACAGGTAAAACATGGAACGTGATGTGCAACAAATATCCTGTCGCCCACTTTAAAATCCGTCACATTTTTACCCACCTCTACAATATCACCGGAAACCTCATGACCCAGCACGATTGGGGGAGTAACGGTTTTAGCCACAGCTTTGTGGACATCGGTTCCGCACAATCCGCATGCTCTCATTTTAATTAAAACTTCATCATCGTTGATTTTTGGAACCTGAAGGTCTTCATACCTGAAATCTCCTACATCATAAAAAACACTTGCTTTCATTATAACCACTCCTGAAGCAGATTTATTTTCTTTTTTTTGTTTTTTTGCTATCATATTGCTTTTTTGTATTAAAATATTTCTCTTTTTCTTTAAAGAAAGCTAGAAGTTCATCATGCCCTAGTATATTGTTGCTGATCCAGTAGCGCCCCCTCAGAACGCTGGGTTCTCCTAACCTTACCAGATATTTGTCGCTGAAAATAAATTCGTTGACATTTATTTTCTTTATTTTAGACAGGTCATAAGAATGTTTCATTCCAAAACTGAAAAAATGTATATTGTCGCCATCTATTATTACTTTATGAGGAGTGTTTAAGGTTATAAAAGTCGATATAATGACTACCGGCATCACTACAATCAGCAGTCTGTACAGAATATTTTCCGGGAAATATATGCGTTGGTAGATGGACCACACAAAAACACCGATTATTAAAATTGCAGGAATTAATTGGGATATAAGATAATAAGAATACTTATACTTATAAACCTTCAAGCGATATCCTCCTCAGTGAGGCATTTTTAAAATATGAAACCTAAGCAAATTCACTCTAGCTGTAATAAGCTAGAGTGAATTTGCTTCTTTAAATTACTTATCTCCTAAAGCTGCTACGATTTTTTCAATATCTTTATCGACGCCTACTCCGGATAAAAATGATATGCTTCTGATGACTGGTGTGGAACCACAGTTCTGCAAAGTGGTTGTGCTAACAATTAGATCATAGTTCGGAGCCTTTGCAGGAGCTTCGGCAGCCTTGCACTGTTCAACCAATACATCATAGCCCCGTGCTTTCAAAGCTTCTTCCACTTTCTTTGCGACCATGGTAGAGGTCGCAATTCCTGTTCCACATGCGACTAAAATTCTTTTTTTAGCCATGATTAGGACCTCCAAAAGTTTTAATAATTTTTATTATTTGCTTGCATTAATTTCTTCTGCATATTGCTTCCTTATATCGTTTCTTACCCACCACCACAGTGCTGCGTAAACAATGGCACAAACTATGGCTGCGACAAATATCGCAGGGCTATCGGGTTGCAATATTCTTATGATAATCCACGGTACCACATGGGATCCTAGATCTATACCGCTTATCATATTGGCTCCTTCAGGGAATTGGAAACCGACCGCTTTGCCCATGGTGGTTGCCAATTCTGCAAAGTTTGTGGCTATGAAGAATATTATCGCCATACAAATGATCGAATTCAGAATACCTTTTACGATGTTGCCTCTTGATACAGCGGTAGCCCAAATTACTATGAACGGCAGAACAGCCAGGTCGGCGAATGGAAGCATGCGGTTGTACGGCAGGACCACAGCCATCAAAATTGTTATCGGTACCATTATCAGCGCAACAGCCATGCCGGCAGGATGCCCTATTACAATGGCCGCATCCAGTCCGATATAAACTTCTTTGCCAGGAAATCTCTTCTGGATGAATTCACGGGCGCCTTCGGACAGAGGTATTAGCCCTTCCATTAAAATAGCCACCATTTTGGGCATCAGAACCAATACCGACGCCATCTGAACGCCCAGCGTCAATATTCCCTTGAGGTCGTACTTCCCTAAAACACCCATTATCAAACCGAGGATAAGACCCATCAAAAGAGGTTCGCCGAAAAGACCGAATCTCTTCTGAACATCTTCCGGGCTGGCATGAATATTGTTCAAACCCGGTATTTTGCTTTCTATCTTTTCCAGCACATACATAAGCGGAGCCCAACCTACAGTTTCCGTATGGGGCAGCGATACGCCTGGGAGGCCGAAGTGATGCTCCAGAACCGGTGCGGTCCAATCCGCCAGTTTGAAAATGACTATTGCCGTCAGGCAACCCACCAAAATGCCGAAGAACATATTGTGGGAAGCATAGTAAGCAATTGAACCGGCGAATATGAAATGCCAGTAATTCCACAAATCCACGTCCATTGTTTTTGTAAAATTAATAGCCAGCAGTATAACATTTAATACGAGTACGATGGGAATCAACAATGGAGCAACAGGTGTCCCAAACGAGATGGCGGCACCAATTGGCCAGCCCACGTCAGGAACGTCAAGATTTAAACCCAGGGATTTGACCAGGGCTTGGGCTGCGGGTCCTAAAGCGCTCGTCAGCAAACCGATTACCAGATTAATCCCTACAAAACCAACGCCAATGGTAAGACCTGCTCTGAAAGATTTCTTAAATCCCTGTCCCAAAACCATGCCAAATATTGTTAAAATAATTGGCAACATGACCGAGGGACCCAAACCTAAAACAAAATCAACCGCTGCTTTAATGCTCATAAACACCCTCCTTATTTTTTTGCATTATGCTTTTTATTATACTGAAATTCTTTATTCTTACTTTTATCCATCACCTCCTTAATTAAATAGTGAAGTGGATTTTATTTAATAGTTTCCAGCCATATCCATTTTTTCTGCGTTGTCATCATCCTTTGCCGTCATAAGCCTTAAAACAGTATCCACATCTTTTGAAACCGATAGTTTCAATAAAAGCTCTTTGTTTTGAAATACTTCCATTAAATCCTGCAACAATTCTAATTGAACATTCGGATCTGTTATTGCCAGCATAAAAATTATTTTAACGTTTACTTTTTCCTCGGGATTCCCCATCACATTGAATTGCACAGGGTTTTTAAGTATTGCTACAGCAATAGCAGGTTTTATAACATGTTTTATATCCGCATGCGGTATTGCTACTCCAACACCTTCTGTAGGAAGGCCTGTAGGAAACACCTTTTCTCTCTCCAAAATCGCCTCTAAATAACTTTCTTTCGCATACCCTTTAGAAATCAATAAACTTGCCAGCTTTTTTATTATTTCCTCTTTTCCCTCTGCTTCTGCATCGATTTGTATGAGTTCTGGATTTAAAAAGTTTAATTGTGGCATTATTTAGCCTCCTTCAAATTGTGGAAAGTTTTAAGCTGTTTTTTGATTAGTAAAACTTAAATATTTGGAGTGTTGGGCGAAATAAATATAACTCAATGAGATTTGGCATGAAATTTCAATTTCACAAATAATAATCAAGCAAATACCGTACCAATTCAAATGGCAGGTTTAGTTGCGACTTATTATATATTCCAATATAGCTTTCTTGACCTCATCGCCATCCTTTAATAGACTCAACTTATAAATCAAATCTTCATCGTTTACTACATAAAATAAATCATTCAATATATCCTTCGAATCCTCTTTCAATGCCAGCATAAAAACAACGTCTGCCTCTTTATCTGCCGACCATGCAACCGGTTCTTTCAAAAAAGCTATAGCGATGGCAGGCTTTAATACATTTTCTGAATTGCCATGCGGTATGGCTATATGGTTTCTTATGAGCGTAGGACCCATTACTTCTCGCTTGTAAACATCAAGCAGATATTTTTCATTGACATACCCTTTTTTGAGCAACACTTCCACAAGCCCGTCTATTGCATCGTTTTTTGTAGCAAAATCAGCCTGAACCAGAATCAAATCGTTGAATAAAACTTCTGCCAGCGGCAAAACGACTGATTTTTGAATCGGATGTGAATGTGGCTTGCTTTTTAATTTCAGCACGTCTCTGAGCTTTTCTATCGCTGTGCCGCTTATCAATTCCTCAACAGAAATAAAAGGAATGTCACTTTCTTTCGGATTCACAGTCCCAACAATAGCTGCCAGGCATCTTTCAGCTTTTATTTTTTCAATTTGTTTTGAACCGTCTTCTCTGCCAATTATGCCTATGGGAATTATATCTGCACTTTCCAAAATATCAGGAATCATTTTCTCGATGAGTTTTTTCAATTTTATGGCAGTTCCTTCTCCAGTAATACACAATGTAACAATCGCCTTTTTATATTCTCTTTTATCCTCTATTTTTAAGTCTTCGACAGGGATAAACCTTCCAAGGCCCACCTTATCCTTATCAATATTTGCCACAATTTCATCCAAATCAGTATCAGGCAGTATGGCCCGCCGCACTGCTTCGAGCACCATGATGGTATCTACCCTGCCGACGGTTTTTGTCTGGATTCCGGTTTTCTGGGTGATGATTTCTCCAAAAGTTATAAGGGAACCCATGTCTACTAATAAAAGAACTCCTTTGCCTTCATCGATCTTCCGCACAACTTCCATGGCTTTTTGAAGCGCTGATTCTGGCTTTTCATCCAGAGACATCTCAATGCCCACCGCATGGTTTACGCCCAGCAGCCTGTTTGCAACTTCCACCATGCCTTGAGCCACATGGCCGTGGGTAAGCACCACCACGCCTACCCGGCCTTTTTTTACATCTGTCGGATGGGTTATAGTACGAAGATACATGGCCACAAATCCGACTTCGTCTTCCGGCATTTTGTAATCAGTTATTTTTTCTACGGCTTCCACCATCTCTTTTGCCACTCTGTATTCTAGCCTGTATTCATTTTTAACCTTTTCTAGCTGCGGATTTATTATGGGTTTGTTATGCTGCAGCCGTTCCAGCGTCGCGCTCAAGTGAATGGCCAGGCAGTAGAACAGGTGGCTGTCCATCTTGCCCAGTTTTTTTTCGGCGATTTTAACCATATTCTCAGCCATGTTCACCACTTTTTCACCCACTATTCCTACCAGTTCTTGTTTTCCTAAGAGCTGCCGGTTTGTCTCAAATTGCTTTACCAGCTGCTGAAACCTTATTTCCAGTTCGCCTCCAATTACCCTGTTTATAACCTCCTGGGTCAATCCCTGTTCTTGAAGTTCCTGATATTTCTCCTCAATATATTGATAGATTTCCTGCGGAAAAATATATAAGTCCTCTTTCGGCATGTTTTTAGTATTCATCTGTCCGGGACTTACAACAAAGTCGCCTTTCAGGTATATTTCAGTTTCGGGGCTGCGGTTCTGTATCTTGAGAAGCCCCCTCCGTGCATGTATGGGCAAATCAATAAGGTCTATTTCAATTTTCTGCTGTTGCCCGCCTACATAGGTTAAAAAACCTCTTGCGCAGGCCACCTGTATATCGCTCCTGAGTTGCCCGATATTTCCCGGGCAATCATAGAGCAGCAAAGCTCTCATCGCCTCCTGGGTTACTTTTATTGGTACACCTATTCTGTCTGCCTCTTTGCCAAAAAATTCCTTAATGATGTTATACCTCTCCAATATAGGCCGTGTGGAGAGCGGTGGAAGTTCAATTATCATCGGGATTCTTCTTCTAAAGGTCAAAAGAAGCGAAGATTCTATATCTTCAGTGGTAGCGGCAATTATTAGGACGTTGGCAGATCTGACGGTCTCGGTTTCCCCCATACGGCGGAATTTGCCCTTGTCCATTAAATAATAAAGCAGTTCCTGCCCTTCAGGGGGGAGACGGTGCACTTCGTCAAGGAAAAGGATTCCTCCATCGGCTTTTTCCACCAGACCTTCTTTAGCTGCATCCGCTCCTGTGTATGCTCCTTTAACATGGCCGAAAAGCTGGGAAAGAAGAAGCTGAGGGTTTTCTGCATAATCCGCACAGTTGAATATAACAAAAGGGGCATTTTTCGGAAGCCTCCCCGATTCTATAGCAAAATTGTACATGGCTTCAGCTAAATTGCTCTTTCCAACTCCGGTAGGTCCCAGTATGAGTGTATGAAGGCCGTGTGGGGGATAAAGGATTGCAGCTTTAGCCTGCTGTATTTGCGGTTTCAAGCTTCCGTCATAACCTATGATTCTTTCAAAGGCTTTCGACGCTATACTGTTGTTACTCATAATGCCATGAAGAGTTTCATTTTTTCCGTTATCCCGAATTTCTTTTTTCGTACTCGTTAAAGATTTATCATCAATTCTTATAACATAATCATTTTTTTTCAGGCTTTGCCTTATCTCCTTTGCCATCTGTGAGATTATAAACCTAGAGACATTAAACCCCTGCCTATTAATTGCTCTGGTTAGCTCTCTTTCAGAAATATTAGGGTTTTTTGTTATCAAGTCCTTCAATGCGCTCATAAGAAAAGGCTTTCTTCTTTCCCTCGAATCCGGTATGCCCAATTCACCCCGCAATACGGTTACCTCGTCTCTCCTGGCACCCAACATGCCAGCCAGTTGATCATCAGTATAAGGGTTCTTTTTATCCTCAGACTTTATGATTTGGACAAGGCGTTCTTTAATCATAGAAATCACCTCTTTTCAACATTTTATGCAATAGTCATGCCATTACAGCGGAATGTTTTGTTGTATTTTGATTTTTCTTAATACTTGAGGAGTTTTACCTTAATATTTATAACTTATAATACCACAATATATGCCATACTCAAAATGAAATTTCTGGAAAAGCTTAAAAAAATAAAAAAATAATACCTATTCACAGTTTATTCGATTTTAATTATGAAAATAATTGTATACCTCTTCCGCTACTTTACGGTTCATACCGGGTATTTTAGCAAGTTCATCAACCGAAGCCATTTTTATGCCTTCAACGCTTCCCAGAGCGCGAAGCAGCGCTGTCCTTCGGGTCTTTCCTATGCCGGGGATATCATCCAGCACAGAACGAAGATTCCTTTTTGTTCGCAGATTTCTGTGAAATGTAACGGCAAAACGGTGGGCTTCATCCCGAATCCTTTGTATTAAATAAAGCGCTTCAGAATCCCGGGGCAGAATAATAGGGTCATCTTTGTCTTCCACAAAAATATGCTCGAATTCTTTTGCAAGGCTTATGGTGGGAATATGCTCAAGGTTTAATTCCCTGAGCGCTTCCCTTACGTATTTTAACTGCCCTTTGCCTCCATCTATGAGCAGTAAATCTGGAAGGGTTCTGAACTTTTCATCTCCTTCCAGCGCTCGTTTAAATCTGCGGGTTACGGCTTCCTTCATACTCTCGAAATCATTCGGGCCTTCCACGGTTTTTATCCTGAACTTGCGGTAATCCTGCTTTTTGGGGCTACCTTCTTCAAAAACAACCATAGAGGCCACAGATTCTGCGCCCTGGGTGTTGGATATGTCGAAGGCTTCTATGCGGTACGGAATTTCATCAAGACCCAAATATGTTTTAAGTTCCTCCAGAGCTTTTTGATTTTTCATATGCTCTCTATATTCCGCGCTTTCCCTTTGCTCAAGATAAGCCCTGGCGTTTTCCGCTACCATCTTTGCCAGCTGCTTTTTTTCGCCGCGGCTTGGAACAGTAATAGTCACCTTCGAGCCTTTTTTCCGGGTGAGCCACTCACCAATGGCTTCTATATCTTCGAACTCTTCTTCCACTATTATTTCTTTCGGTATAAATGATGCGCTGTCGTAAAACTGTTTGATAAAAGACGAGAGAATCTCTTTGTTTTCAGCATCTTTTGTATTTTTTAGTATAAATGGTTCGCGCTCTACCAGCTTGCCCTCTCTCACGAAAAATACCTGGACGCACACTACATCAAAACTTCTCGCCATAGCAATTACATCTTTGTCAGCCATGTCTAAAGACACAACTTTCTGTTTTTCTAGCACTTTTTCCAGCGCAAGAATCTGGTCTCTGAGCGATGCTGCCCATTCGAAATCAAGGTTTTCAGCAGCTTTTTCCATTTTTTGTCTGAGCGTATTAATAAGCGTCTGCTGCTTTCCTTCCAGAAACATTATTACATTTTTTATTATTTCATTGTAGTCGTTTTCATCAATATTTGCCTGGCAAGGGCCGGGGCAGCGGTTTATGTGGAAATTCAGACATGGCCTTTCCTTCAAGGGAACTTGGCTCAAATCCTTTTTGCAGCTTCTTAAAGGGAATATTTTCCTTATCACGTCTATGGCATCTCTCATGGCTCCTGCATCGGCATAAGGCCCGAAATATCTTGCGCCATCTTTCTTAACCCTACGCACCACCAAAAGGCGCGGAAATTTTTCATTTAAAGTAATTTTAATATATGGATACTGTTTATCATCCCTGAGAAGAATATTGTATTTTGGGCGATGGAATTTTATGAGGTTGCATTCCAGAATCAATGCTTCCACTTCAGAATCTGTGACAATATACTCTATATCATCTATCGCCTGCACCATAGAAGCCACCTTGAGGGGAAGATTTTTCGGCGACTGAAAATATGATCTTACACGGCTCTTTAAAGAAACAGCCTTGCCGACATAAATAATTTTTCCTCTCTTATCCTTCATTATATAAACTCCAGGTTTTTCCGGAAATGACGCTATTCTCTCAGGATTAAACATGAAATATTCCTCCCGTTTGATTGCAGGCATTCCTGACTGTTATGCGGACCATTGTCTGCCCAGCTTCGCACAAATTTCTGATGCCAGCCCTTTCTGTGCCGCAGCCATGTTTTGCGGCTGATTTGCTGTACTTTGTGCAAAAAGGCACTCAGCCATCAGACACAGTATGGTTGACATGGTCGAATCCTTCTTTTATAATGTGTTCCACATGTTCATCGTCAAGGGTGTAGAAAACCTGTTTCCCATCCCTGCGGAATTTGACCAGGTGGGATGTCCTCAGGATTCTAAGGTGGTGAGAAACATTCGATACGGTAGTTCCCAGGATTGCTGCAATATCGCAAACGCAGAGCTCTTCCTTTGAGAGCAGATAAACTATTCTCGCCCTCGTCTCATCGGCCAGCACTTTAAAGAGCTCTGCAAGCCCTGTCATAGGCGGAACCGTACCCGCCAGTTTTTTTACCTTATCTTCATTCAGCATGAAGATGTCGCAAAAATCGTCCTTGCCTCGAATTGTTTTGGGTTTCATAAAATCCTCCGGGTAAAATAAAATTTTATCCCAAATTCTTATTTTATTATATCAGACAGGCAGGTTTTTTCATACAACCACAGTCTAAATAATTTCCTCACAAAAACATCACAAATTTGACAAACATTCTCCAAAATTCGAGGTTATAATATAATTGCAACCAGCAGGAGGAACTACCAACAGCAAGGCTAATCCTCCTAAAATCCCCCTTTATTTATAGGGCAAAAGCCCGTTTTTGTCGGCAGGTTATTTCCCTGCCGCTTTTTTTCAAAGTTCTTCTATTTCACCCCCAGAATGGACTTATCCTCTTCCAGTATATTACCCTCCCATACATATTTTCTGGTTTCAGCTACCAGAACATTGCTCAATGCCAGAAGGGAAATTAAGTTAGGAATGGCCATCAGGCCGTTCATAATATCTGAAAAAGCCCATACAATATCAAGATTTGTTACAGCACCTATAAATGCAGCAAAAACCCATAGCCATCTATAAGGTTTAACAGCTCCTGTTCCCAACAGATATTCTACCGCTTTTTCGCAATAATATGACCAGCCAAGGATTGTGGAATACACGAAAGTCAAAAGCCCAATGGTGAGAGTGATTGGACCGATAACAGGAATTTGTTCAAATGCCGTCTTGGTGAGTTCTGCTCCCTTGAGGCCCGTTTGCCATGCGCCAGTGGTTACCAGCACCAGTCCGGTGAGCAAACATATCACCACTGTATCCCAGAATGTACCCGTCATCTGGACCAGAGCCTGTCTCGCGGCGTTGGGAGTCTGAGCTGCTGCAGCAGCTATGGGCGCGCTACCCATGCCCGACTCGTTGGAGAAAAGGCCTCGGGCAATGCCATACCGGATTGCAGCCATCACTGTTGCGCCGGCAAACCCTCCCACCATGGCATGGCCTGTAAAAGCGCTTCTCAGTATGATGACTACGGCTCCGGGCAAGGCAGAGATGTTCAATCCTAGAATGATAATGCATCCCAGAAAATATATTACTGCCATAAAAGGCACCAATGCCTCGCATACTCTAGCTATACTCTTTATGCCCCCGATAATGACAATTCCTGTTAAAAACGCTATGACAAGCCCTGTTATCCATGGAGGAATGTTAAAGGTGGCCTTCACCATATCTGCTATTGAATTGGCCTGGGTGGTGACACCTATTCCAAAACCTGCAATTGCAGTAAACAGTGCAAATATAACACCAAGCCACTTCATACCCAACCCCCTCTCTAAAACATACATGGGGCCCCCAGCCATTTGACCTATTGAATTTTTTACGCGATATTTGACCGAAAGAAGTGCTTCCGAATACTTCGTCGCAATGCCGAAAACGCCCGTAATCCACAGCCAGAACACAGCGCCTGGACCGCCCATACCTACCGCTGTTGCCACTCCCACTATGTTTCCTGTGCCAATAGTTGCCGCAAGAGCGGTAGTCAACGCCCCAAAGTGGCTGACGTCCCCTTCACCTTCAGAAGTCCTTGTGATAGAAAGTTTAATTGCAGGTATTATGTAGCGCTGAATTATACGAAGTTTGAAAGTTAGGTACACATGAGTGCCAACTAAAAGAATCAGCATAGGAGGGCCCCAAACCATGCTATCTACAGCAACCAAAAAATTTTTTAACACCACCAACTCAATACCCCCTGTTCAAATTTTTTCAATGGGATTGTGATCGAGCTATTTTATACTATTATTCACCTCCCCAAATTATAATAGATAACTTTGCTAATAATTATATTATACATTATATTTTTACAAATTACATACCAGTATTTTATTTTACAATTTTATTGCTGCTACATTAATTATGTTGACTTTAAAATGGAACTTTTGGTTTCCAAAGTTTCCATCAATGCAGGATATGTAAAATTTAATGTCGAATAGATATTTATATCCTGGTCGTGGGGGTGAAGTTTTGAATAAATATCGATACCGCATAAGATTTAATGATAGGGTGGGAATGGTGCGCGACATCTCGGAAATAGTTGCAAAGTGCGGTGCCAATATACTTTCTCTCTCTGTGCGCCCCGGCGAAATCTATCTTCAAATGGAACCATTGCACGATGAAAAGTTGCTTTATATAATACAGACTATTGCTTTGATAAAAGATGTTTATGAGATTACTCCCATTGAATGGATGCCCCACGAGTTGGCGCAGCAGCAGCTCGTAAACGTGATAAATTCGGTCCAGGAAGGCATCATTTCAGTAAATGGCAACTCGATCATCAATACCTGTAATTCGAGGGCAACAGAGCTTTTAGGACTGGAGCAACCGCCCGTGGGTAAATTTCTTGCCGATGTTTTTGAGCTTCCACCAGAATTCTTAAAGCTTTTCCAGGAAGGGGTACCGCTAGAACAAAAAGAAATCAGCATTTCCACTCCGCGGGGACGGTTGAGACTTATGCTAAATTCAAAGCCTATTTTTGACGACAGAGGGAACCCGGCAGGAGCCGTGATGAGCTTTCAAAAAATGTCTGAAGTGCGCCGCCTGGCTCACACCCTCACTCAACCGGTGATGGTGACTTTCGACGACATAATATATGAAAGCAAAAAAATGAAGGATATAATAGACCTGGCCAGAACCATCGCTCACGGCGATTCCACTGTGCTTCTTCGCGGAGAAAGCGGTACTGGCAAGGAGTTGTTCGCCAGAGCCATTCACATGGCCAGTTCGCGCAAGGATAGGCCTTTCGTAGCAGTAAACTGTGCAGCAATTCCCGATACTCTTCTGGAAAGCGAACTTTTTGGCTATGCCGATGGGACTTTCACCGGAGCGAGAAAGGGAGGCCGTCAGGGGCTTTTCGAATTCGCACACCACGGCACCATTTTTCTCGATGAAATAGGTGAACTGCCCCCGTATGTGCAGGCAAAGCTTTTGAGAGTACTTCAAGAGGGCTGTGTCCGAAGGTTAGGCGAAATGGAAGAAATACATGTGGATATCAGGGTTATAGCCGCTACCAATCGCCCTCTAGAAGAAATGATTGTAAGGGGAGACTTCCGGGAAGACCTTTTTTACAGGTTAAACGTAATTCCCATCTATCTTCCGCCGCTTAGAGAGCACAAAGAGGATATTCCGGTGCTGGTGAATCATTTTATCAATAAATTCAATCAGCGCTTAGGCAAAAAAGTCCTCGGAATATCTCCCAAAGCTCTGGAATGCTTAATGCGATACGAATGGCCTGGCAATGTGAGGGAACTGGAAAATGTCATGGAAAGGGCTATGAATCTATCAATAGATAATATAATAAATCCTCGAGACATTATAATTAATGCCCCAAAATCTATTACATCGCGTCCGGAAAAATATTATCATCTCAAAGATGCCGTCAGGGAAGCGGAAAAGGAAGCGCTGATAAGGGCCCTTTCACAGGGAGGAAGCGCCCGAAAAGCCGCTAAAATACTCGGTGTCTCTCACACTACGGTGATAAAGAAGATTAAAAAATATGGCCTGTCGAATTAAATTTCCATGTGGAACTTTTAATTTCCATATGGAAATTATTCTTTAAGCTTTAATTGTCATTTTTGCGCCATTGCGCGCTAAAAACCTGCTTTCTGCACGTTTTTAATCTCTGGCACACTTCTTGCATATATTTTTTCTACAATAAATATTGACTAAAGTTAAAGTAAAATGAACTCAACGACTTTCAGAGGAGGAAAAAACAATGATTGTTGGTGTTCCCAGGGAAATTAAGGCTCAGGAAAACCGTGTGGCCATGACCCCCGCTGGTGTTGATTCCATGGTGGCAGCTGGTCATAAAGTACTTATCGAAAAAGGCGCTGGCGAAGGCGCAGGTTTTCCCGACGAAAGTTACAGGGCAGTGGGTGCGGAAATAGTGGCCGATGCTGCTGATGTTTGGGGCCGCAGTGATATGATAATAAAAGTGAAGGAACCGATGCCCTCAGAATACAAATATTTCAGGCCAGGGCTTGTTCTTTTTACATATCTGCACCTTGCCCCTGAACCGGAACTCACAAAAGCTTTAATGGACAAAAAAGTCGTGGCCATTGCCTATGAAACTGTGCAAAAAGCTGACAGAAGCCTGCCGCTGCTCACTCCCATGAGCGAAATCGCCGGCCGCATGGCGGTCCAGGTGGGTGCGTCATACCTTGAAAAAATAAATGGTGGAAAGGGAGTATTGCTAGATGGAGTAGCAGGCGTACCTCCCGCATCTGTGGTGGTGGTAGGTGCCGGCACTGTGGGCACCAGTGCGGTGAAGAGGGCTGTGGGCGTAGGTGCCAGAGTGACAGTAGTGGATGTAAATATCGATAGGCTGCGCTACCTGGAAGATATTTTCAGAAACAGCATTGAGACCCTTTATTCAAACAGATTCAACCTCATGGAAGCTGTAAGCAGCGCCGATCTAGTCGTCGGCTCAGTCCTGATTCCCGGTGCAAAAGCCCCAAAACTCATTACAGAAGATATGGTAAAGAACATGAAACCGGGCAGCGTCATTGTGGACGTCGCTATTGATCAGGGAGGATGCGTTGAAACCATCGACCATCCCACCACCCATGCAGACCCGGTTTTCATAAAACACGGGGTAGTGCATTATGCGGTAGCCAACATTCCAGGTGCAGTCCCCAGGACTTCAACTCTGGCTCTGACCAATGCTACATTGCCATACGCCCTAAATCTGGCAAACAAAGGATGGAAGCAGGCCATAGCAGATGAGCCCGCTCTGGCAAAGGGCGTAAATGTACTCGATGGAAAAGTGACATTTAAGGCTGTTGCCGAAGCCCATAATCTTCCTTATTTTTCGGTAGAAGATGTATTAAAGAACATGTAAAAAGAATAAAATCCCCGGATTTTTCGGGGATTTTTAAGTTTCGTCTGGCTCAATGCCCTCCGGCAGAGAAAAGTAAAATCCAGTGCCGCCTTCTGGACAATTCTTTGCCCATACGCGTCCGCCGTGAGCTTCTATGATGTTTTTTACAATAGCAAGTCCCAAACCAGTGCCTCCTGTTTTTCTCGCTCGGGACTTGTCTACTTTGTAAAACCTCTCCCAGATAAAAGGCAGTTCTTCCTCGGGTATGCCCGGGCCTCTGTCCTTTACTGAAACCACAACGCCGTTTTCGCCTTTTTTAACTTTTATCCTGATTTCCCCATTGTCTTCAGCATACCGCATGGCGTTGTCAATGAGATTTATCATAACCTGTTCTATCCTGTCTTCATCTGCTTTAATCAGCGGTATATCTTCATATTCCGTATATATATTAATTCCCTTTTTCTGCGAAAGAGGCGCCAGTTTTTTTACGACTCTTTCAATCAAATTTTTGAGGGATATTTTATCTTTTTTCAGATTCAGATGACCGCTTTCTATCTGGGATAAATCGAGAAGATCATTAACCAAGCGGCGCAATCTAAGGGTTTCTTCAAGGATTATATTCAAATATTTTTTCTTTTCCTCAGGGTCTTCCACCATTCCATCGAGAAGGGCTTCCGTATATCCCTGCAGATATGACAGCGGAGTCCGCAGCTCATGGGAAACGTTCCCCACAAACTCCCTGCGCAGATGTTCCAGTTTTCTTTCTCTGGTCACATCCTGCAACACTGCCACAGCTCCCCAAAGATTCATGCCCTCATCCATAAGGGGGGCCATTCTGACGCTGATGATCCGACCGCTCAGTTTCAATTCTTCATTAAGAGGCTTTTTTGTCTCTCGGATTTTGTCCAACAGCGGATAAAGCAGCCTGACCCCTTCCTTTTCGTCTTCATCCGTTCCGCACCTAAGCATTTCTATGGCCTGAGGGTTAGCCATTATCAGCCTGCCATTCGTATCAAAATTAACCACTCCATCGGTCATGCTTAAAAGAACTTTTTTGAGCTGTTCCTTTTCTTGGGATAGGGCATTTATGTTCTTTTTCAATGCATCTGAAAGATAATTGATGGTCTTGGCTAACGTCCCTATTTCATCTTCAGAGGGCACATCCACCTTGCCTTCAAAATTACCTTCAGCCATGCCTTCTGCCATTTTTTTCATCTCCACCAGAGGCCTAGAGACAGTCTTGGAAAGCACAAAACTCAATGCTGTCGCCATTAAAACCGCGCCTGCCGCAGCCAGCAGTATGAAGCGGCGAATCTGCCAGATGGAATTTTCAATGGAAGCCAAGGGTGAATAAAGGATGAGCGCTCCCATCACTCCCATCTCGGTTTTTATGGGCAGCGCTACCGTCAGCATTGCAGCCCCCAGCTGGGATATGAATCCTTTATGAATTACGATGTTGCCTTTCAATACTTCCGAAAACTCCCTGCTTTCCATCGGCATACCTTTAAACTTCAAAATGTTTGAGCTGGCCTGAATGAGGCCCTGGCGGTCTACTACCACTGCATGGGCGTTTATGAACTTACTTATATCCACGAGTTCCATGGGGTCGATCCCCTGCAAAATCAACGTTATGAGCTGTTGACCTTCATTTATCATCTCGTTCTGTCTTATATTAAAATAAAAGTTCTCAAAAACGCTGGATAAAATCAGCCCTGAAAACAAAAGAGTGACGATGGTGAGGATAATCATATAGAGCCATAGCTTGAAAATAACGCTCTTTTTGAGGTTCATTTAACCACCTCAAATTTATATCCGACTCCCCATACTGTATTTATATATGAAGCCGCCCTGCTACGGCCCAATTTCTCCCTCAGCTGCTTTATATGAGTATCCACGGTTCTGAGGCTTCCGAAAAAGTCATAACCCCAGACCTCTTCCAGCAGTTTTTCTCGGGTAAACACTTTGTCTTTGTTCTTGGCCAAAAAATAAAGCAGGTCGAATTCTTTAGGGGTAAGATCCACTTCTTTTCCATTTACTTTCACCATTCTGGCTTCCGGTTCTATTACAAGTTCTGGAAATTCTAGCGTCTCTTCCTGCTCCTCGCCTGGGCCCAGCCGTCGGAGAAGGGCTTTCACCCTGGCAGTGAGTTCCCTGGGGCTGAAAGGTTTGACCACATAATCGTCGGCACCCAGTTCGAAGCCCAGCACTTTGTCGAATTCCTCACCCCTGGCGGTCAATATAATAACAGGTATGTCGTATTTTTTACGGATTTCCCTGCACACGGTCCATCCGTCCACCACTGGCAGCATTAAATCGAGGATAATGAGGTTATATCTCGTTTTATTTATCATATCCAGAGCCTGCTGTCCGTCATAAGCCTCCTCGACGGTGTAACCTTCCTTTTCAAGATAAAGTTTGACCAGTTCCACCATGCGCTTTTCATCGTCCACCATGAGTATCCTGATATCCGCCATATACACATGTCCTCCTCTCTTCCCGTCGCTATAAAAAAAGGCCAAGAAATTTCTTGACCGCATTTCTGCTTCTATTATAGTTTTTCGTACATATTAAGTCAATATTTTCTTGCAAATTGCCATTAATCTACTTTAATCTACTTTGTGCTCCTCATTTCACCTGTAGATTTATCGATATAATAATCATCTTTTATTAAAAGTCTGGATACGGGAACTATCTCATACCCCCTCTTTTTCAATTCAACTATGATGGATTCCAAAGCTTGAGCCGTATGTTTACCGTTGTTGTGGAACAGCACTATCGACCCAGGCTTTATCTGTTTCATAACTCTGTCATATATGGCGCTGACGCTTAAATCTTTCCAATCCAGGGAATCCACATCCCACTGAATTACATGGTATCCCATCTCGTTGGCTGTGGTTATTAAAGTATCGCTGTAATCCCCAAAGGGTGGCCTGAATAAACTGGCATCCTGGCCGGTAAGTTCCTTTATTTTATCGTGCGTTTCTTTCAGTTCGCTTATTATCTTTTCCCTAGAAATATGACCCATCTTGGGATGTGTTGCCGAATGATTGCCAATTTCATGGCCTTCCTTTGCTATTAATCGCGTCATTTCCGGATATTTTTCCATCCAGAATTTCACCAGAAAGAAAGTCGTCTTTATATTGTGTTTTTTCAGTATATCCAGCAACTTAGGCGTAATGTCCGATCCCCAGGCGGCATCAAAAGAAATGGCTACTTTCTTTTCTCTGGTTTGAACTCTGTAGATGGGTACCAGGCGATCAAATTTTCCGAAAACGCTTACCGATTTGGGCAACCCTGCGTATACTAAGGAAAAAACAATTGAAAAAATAGTTGCAAGGCTCACAATCCATGTGACAGCGCGTTTGTAAAACAGCTTTTTATTCACTTTTTCTCCCCCCTCGCCCTTTATCTATTAATTTGTATTCATCAAATAAATCTGTTATGATTAATCTTTTTATATTGAATATATCCCGTTTTATTCGAATAAAATTTAGTTAAAAAGGAGGGGTTTTTATGATCTCTATTTCCCAAAAAAAAGGGGTATTATTTGGTGTAATTTGGAGTTTTATCGCCTGGGTTCCTTATTATACTGACTATTTGGGCACCATCCGGCATGTAATAGGAATACCGGCTGCCCTGGGATTGAACCTAGAGCTTTCGCTGGGCCGCGGGGATGCCTTTATTTACAGCATTCTGCTGGGAGCTGGCCTGGGCTTCATTTTTGGTAGCATTGTAGACTTCGTAAAAACCGGAGTAAAAATAGTCGGACTGTTTCCCCACAAAAAGAGAAGGCTGTTCAGAAGGGGGCTGTGATTTTGCTCCTTTGGAAGACCTTCTTTGCTACCTTTTCACTGGTTTTTTTGGCAGAACTGGGGGATAAAACTCAGCTTTCCACAATGTTGATGGCCGCTCATAACGAATCTGTCATAAGTGTTTTTCTTGGAGCTTCGCTGGCTTTGATTGCAAACACACTTATTGGTGTTTATCTGGGAACCATAATTTCAAAGGCGCTGCCATTGCATTGCATCCATTTGGGCGCCGGCATAGTTTTTATCATCATTGGCGTACTTTTAATCACTCAGAAATTGTGAAATGAACAAAAGTTGCAGTTTTATAACCCTTCCCTCGCATATTTTAAAAAATGATATCTTTTACATGCCTTATCTGGTATAATATAATTGAGGGAAAAAGTATTTATGGGGAGGGATATTTTGTCTCTAGACTCAGCATTTACACTTTTTGGAGGCCTTGGCCTGTTTATCTATGGAATGAAGCTCATGGGCGATGGATTGGAAAAAGCTGCCGGTGACAGGCTGAAATATCTCCTGGAACTCCTCACCAGAAACAGGTTAATGGGAGTGCTGGTGGGAGTGCTGGTTACTAGCATAATCCAAAGCAGCAGCGCCACCACGGTGATGGTGGTGGGCTTCGTAAATGCCGGCTTAATGGATCTTATGCAGGCTATAGGTGTCATCATGGGCGCCAATATTGGTACAACCATGACGGCCCAACTTATTGCATTTAAGTTTACAAAAATTGCCTTGCCTGCCATTGGCATCGGCGTAGCAGTCCATCTTTTCGCGAAGCATAAGACCCAAAAATCTCTGGGACAGGTTATCCTGGGCTTCGGCCTCCTATTTTTCGGCATGCAGACCATGGAAGTGGCGTTAAAACCCCTGGCAAAAATGCCGGAATTCATCAGTTTCATGTCCAATTTTGGTAAAACTCCTTTGTTGGGTGTAGCGGTAGGTTTTCTGACAACAGGATTGATTCAGAGCAGCAGCGCCACCATCGGTATTCTGCAGGCGTTGGCAGACCAGGGCGTAGTAAACATTTCCATAGCACTGCCAATATTGTTTGGTGACAATATCGGCACCTGCGTCACTGCACTCCTTTCCAGCATAGGCACCAACATCACGGCAAGGAGGGCAGCTCTGCTTCATTTGATATTCAACACAGTGGGGACCATTATTTTTTTGCTTATTTTACCGCTGATTCAAATTGTAGTGATTCATACGTCTTCAGATCCGGTTCGGCAGATTGCGAATGCACACACCATCTTTAATTTAACAAACACTATAATTCAGCTGCCTTTCGCTATTCTGCTGGTAAAGCTGGTTACTTATTTAATCCCTGGAAAATCAGATATTGTAGAAAAGGGCTCCAAATACATAGACGACAGGCTGCTGGAAACACCGCCCATAGCTATTGCTCAGGCAAAAAAAGAAATCTGTCGAATGGGTGACCTGGCTTTAGAAACCCTTGAAGACACTATAAACATATTTCTTTACTATAATGAGCAGAAAGGCAGTGTGGCCAGAGAAAAAGAATCTGCGATAGATGAACTGGCGCGGCTTACCACTAGATATCTTGCCCTGCTCTCCAGAATGCCGCTTTCTACTGATGAATCTAAGCAAGTAACGTATATGATCAATGCCATAAATGATATGGAAAGAGTAGGAGACCATGCCATGAATATCCTGGAACTTGCCGAATACAAGGAAGAACACAGGCTTTTCTTCAGCAATGAAGCTTTCAAAGAACTGGTGCAAATGTCTTCCAAAGTAAGCGAAACCTTCCGTATGGCCATCGATGCCTTTTTAAACGGCGATAAAAATACTGCAAGAAAAGTTATTATTAAAGAAGAGGAAATTGACAGCATGGAAAGCAAGCTCAGAACTCATCATATAAAAAGATTGAATGAGGGAACATGCAATCCATCTTCAGGCGTAATTTTTCTCGATATCGTCAACAATCTAGAACGCGTGGGAGATCATGCCTTTAATCTTGCCAGTTATATTTTGAACATTGATAAAAATTTCAAAGACTTTTACACGATAGGTAAGTAGACCAATATATCCTAACATATTGTTTCTCCCTTCGGTATATTTTATAAAATAGAAAATGAAGGGGGGAATAAAAAATGGCAGCTGGTCAGGCTAAAAAATCCCATGTGGTAAAAGGCATTCATCGCGCTATGGATAATTTTAAGTATGAAGTGGCAAGGGAACTGAATATACCCGTGTATCAGGGGTCTGAAGATTACTGGGGAAACATAGCTTCCAGAGATTGTGGAGCCGTAGGGGGCCATATGGTCCGTAAGATGATAGAAATGGCAGAAAAGCAGTTAGGTGGAAAATAATTTTAAACGGGTAAACTTAAGGTTTACCCGTTAATTTTTTAAGCAAATCCCCCAGTTGATTTATCTTTTGGCCATATGTTGCCCAGTCCCCCGCCCTCTGGGCCTTTATGGCTTCGTCATAAGTATCGGCAGCTCTTTTAATCAGTTCATCAGCAGTCATTTCTTCTGTGGGAATCGTCGGCGCGCTTTTTTCCACTGTAGGTTCGCCAAAAATCCTGGACAGTGCTGCTTCAAAGCTTCTTTCCATGACTACATGTTCTCCGTATGCCACCACTACCCTAGCAAGTTCTGGAAGCTGACTCTGCTCGCCCTGGATGAATATCGGCCTTACATATAATATGGAACTGTCTATGGGAATTACTAAGAGGTTGCCCCGGATAACCCTGGACCCTCTCTGGTCCCAAAGCGTGAGCTGCTGGGATATTTGAGAATCCTGATTAATACGGGCATCAATTTGCATGGGGCCGTAAACGGTTTTATCCTTTGGAAAGAGGTATACCACCAGTTTGCCGTAATTTTCCCCATCGGATCTCGCCGCCATCCACGCCCTCATGTTCTCGATGGTGGATGGAGTAAAGGGAAGCATCAACACCTGCTCCGGTTTTTTTTCGCCGGGCAGCTGAAGAATGGTATAGTAAGGCTCCATCTTGCTTCGCTCACTGCCGTAAATCTCGTCGGGAATTTGCCATGCATCTTCCTTGTTATAAAAAACCCTCGTATCTTCCATGTGGTAAAGGGTGTATATTCTGGCCTGGATTAAAAACATATCCTCGGGGTATCGAATATGATCTCTTAATTCTTTTGGCATCTTGTCCAGGGGTTTAAACATGCCGGGGAAAATGGCACTATAACTTTTTATTATGGGGTCGGTATTGTCCGCAATATAAAAGTCCACCGTACCGTTGTAAGCATCAATAATCACTTTCACCGAATTTCTTATATAATTTATATCATCGATTGGTTCCGAATACGGATACCGGTCAGTTGTGGTATATCCATCCATCATCCAGTAAAGTCTGCCTTTTGCCACCACCATGTATGGGTCTTTGTCAAACCTCAAAAAAGGTGCAATTTTTGCCACCATCGTTTTTATATCTCTATCGAACATTATTTTGCTATTGGAGTCGAAATTGCTCGACACCAGCAGCTTATAATCCCAGAACCGGATGGCAAAAAGCAGTCGCGACCAGATATTGAGAGGGATACCGCCTTTTCCCTTATATTCGTTGTACACATTGGCTTCTCCAGAAGGATAATCAAATTCAGGAGTTTTGGAATTTACCACTACGTAATCTTTGGTAAGCTCTCCAAAGTATATGCGGGGTTCATCCACTTTCAGCGCCGGATCTGTCGAAATCGGCGGAATGTCTTTTATGAAAAAATTGGGCAGCCCCTCGGCAGTGACGGTGTTGACGGGGCTCATAACCAGGCCATAGCCGTGGGTGTACTGAAGGCGTCGGTTTACCCATGTTTTAGCCCTTTCCTCAAGCCTTGCCTGATTCAGCTCTCTGGCAGCCAGCATCACCTGGCGCAATTCGCCGTTTATGGTGTATCTATCCACATCCACTTGATTGAAGTCATAATAATACCTTATGCGCTGAAGCTGGTTATATGTCTGCTGTAGCGGCCTGTAATCCCACAGGCGCAGCGTCTTTATCGTGGGGCTGTTCATTATAACGTCTGGAGACACGGTTTCCTTTACCGGGAATTCCTTCCTTTCGACCCGATCAAGGCCGTAAGCTTTTAATGTGAACTCGATATTGGATTTAAGATACGGTTCTTCCTTCACAAACTCATTTGGTGTCACCTGAAATTGCTGGATAAAAGCGGGATATATTCCCTGGAGAAGCACAGAAGCTGCCACCAAAATCCCCAGAGTCCACAACAACATCCTGGGCCTGTTTACCGCAAGATTTATGAGCAGCATAACAGCCAGAGCAATGGATATTATCATCAATATTTTTAAACCCGGTAACACAGCGTGGACATCAGTATAACTCGCCCCAAAGGCCACTCCACGCGGTGAATAAAGCAAATTAAACATGGACAATCTGTAACCGTAAGCCTTCAATGCAAAAAATACAGCCAGAAGTACAGCCACCTGTCTTTCCCTGGCGAGTATATAAAGCCAACGGGTGGGCCCTTCCTCAACATAAGTCAATATATATAGCAGTGCCACGAAAAATAAGGTTATGGAAACCGCACTTACCGCCAGTTCATAAACCGCCTGCATAAATGGAAGTCTGAATATGTAATACCCTATATCTAGTTTGAATACGGGATCTACTATGCCAAAATTCTCGGCGTGCAAAAATTTTTGAGCTGTCAGCCAGTAAGAGGACGTAAAAGCAGTAAATACAAAGGCTATAACTGCGCTGAAGGCAAAGAAAAAAAGTTTCATCCACTTCCCAGATAAAGCCCGGGAAATGGCATCGTTCACTATGCCTTCCCTGTATTTTAAGCTCCACACTCTAGAAAGGCTGCGGCCTGCAAAAAGCAGATTGATGTATAGAAAGGCAAAAAAAACTGCTCCGCTGACCAGCCTTACCGCCCATTTGGAATAAAGGATAGTCCAGAATACGTTTAAATAGCCTTCGGAATCAAACCACATTATTTCTGTAAAAAAGCCTGCCAGCATTAAAACAGCCGCAACAACAATCAATAAAATACCAATAATTTTCAATTTATAATTCACCTGAATCACCCTCCTTACATCCGGTTATATTATTATTATGAATGAACATATGCTATTTTATTTTAACACATATTTGGTAAAAAAAACAAAGAGCAGGGCTGTTTTTCAAGCCTGCTCTTCGATAGACTCTTCTTTTTGTTTTTCTTGTTTTTTATCTTCTTCTATTTTCTTTCCGCAATATGGACATATCCAGACTTTCAAGTCTGCAGCAGAGTACGATCGCTTATTGCAGTACGGACATGTGGTATAAGGCACTATAGACCCCCCAAACCTTCTGTTAACCCTGATTACTCCGCTTCGCTCTTTTATTATATCTATATGTATTATAATTCCCTATTTTTTTTTCAAATCCTGCTGGTTTTATTAAATTTAACAAATATTTTTTTGAGGTGTGTCAACATGAACGTTTTTTTTAAAATATTTACATACAGCTCTATATCCGGTTTGGCTGTAATAATAGGAGGATACCTAGGTACTAAAAAAATTCCCAGCAAGCTGCTTGCCTTTGTGCTCACCTTCGGTTCCGGCGTGCTTCTTTCGGTGCTTTCATTTTCACTCATGCACGAAGCTTATCGACAATCCGGACCCATTTGTACGTCTTTGGCCTTCTTATTGGGTGGCATTACCTTTTTTATAATCGAGGGGCAACTGACAAAACGCGTAGCAAGAGGAACTGGCATGATACTTGGAACTGCTCTGGATGATTTGCCGGAAGCATTAAGCATGGGTATAGGTTTTGCCACCGACAGCGGCAGATTGGGGATGGTGCTGGCTCTTTCCATTTTTCTCCACAATATCCCCGAAAGCCTGTCATCCACCAGTGACCTAGTGATGGAAACACGGCTCTCCCCAAGAGCCGCTATGGTCCTGGCATTTTTAATAGCTCTTCTGGATCCTTTTGCAGCGCTCACCGGCTATTATCTTCTAAGGAACTTGAGCCCTGTATGGCTGGGTATGATAATGGCTTTCTCAGGAGGTTCCATCCTTTTTATGACAGGCACCGATATGATTCCTAAAGCCCATAAGATAGGAACGCGCCTAGAAAACCTGGGCCTTCTGGCCGGTTTTCTGGCAGCTTTTTTGCTCAGCCGACTTATGTAATTAGGTATCACAAAAATCATCCCCACAAAATAACATATTAATATAGACCAGCTAAAAAAAGTCAAGTATAAAAGCAAAATAATTTCAATCAAAAAAAGACAATATTAAACCGAAGCCAACAAAAAGACGAACATTGGCCTT
>JARRBK010000060.1 GCA_029982615.1 Tepidanaerobacteraceae bacterium
ACTATGACTGCAAATTCATATTTATCTTTTTTGGCCTGTTCTTGCTGCGGTTGGGACTGCTGTTGCTGCTGAGCCTGTTCCTGTTGTGCGGGCTGCTGGGCCTGCTTGCTTGAGCATCCGGCCAGAATCAAACCCACCATCAATACTATCAGGAGAATGGATAAAACTTTTTTCATATATTTTTCCTCCCTAATATTTCATGATTTAGTGATAGATTATATATTCTCAAAAAAGCTCACCTTTGCTCTTATTAGATTGACCGTAAACCACCCCTTTCTTCATTAACCTGTATTGTAGACTCTATAATTTTCTAAAAACCGCTTTCTACATATTCCCCCCTTTTCAAATATATATAAAGACGTGAATATGTCATTACATTATCACATCTTTACTTTTTATATTTATTTCGACGCTTCTCTAAAAAATCCTTCTTTGTTAAACTTTAAACTTTTATTCGATTCGTTATTTTTAAACATCCGTGTATGCAGCCTTGCTCTGCCTGTTTCGAATCAAAGAGCGTATTGAGTTTTTACACCCAAATAATATTTTGTAAATGGAATCACAAACAACTTATCAGGATTTACGGTAGCACTCCCGGCCTGCGGGACGAAAATCTTCTGGATTCAGCTCCATAACAGCTCACGTTCACGACAGTGTGAGAAAAAGAAGCAGGCCGTTCAGGGCTATTACTGCAATGGTTATTAGCCAGCCCAGCAGGTTTTCCAGGGGCTTATTCGCCAGAGGCCCCATGACGCTTTTTCTTGAAGTAAGCAGGATGAGCGGGATGATGGCCGCAGGGAGAGCAAAGCTCAGGGTCACCTGACTTAAAATCAACGCCTTCATGGGATCTATCCCCATGGCAATGACCGCCATGGCCGGCGCCATGATGATGAGGCGGCGCACGTTCTGCGGCATTCTGACGTCCACAAAGCCGTCGATCACCATCTCTCCGGCCATAGCGGCCACTGAAGAGGAGGATAGACCCGACGCCAGCAGGGCGACGGCAAAAGCGGCGCCGGAAAGGGGCCCCAGCAGCGGCGATAGAGACTGGTGGGCCTGTTCAATGGAATCCACCAGTATGCCCCTAGGGTAGAACACCGCTGCGGAAACTATCAGCATGGAGGCATTCACGATAAAAGCGATGTTCATGGCTATGGCCACATCCATCTTTTCCATATGAAAGTGATGGAGCTTGCGCTCATCGCTGCCTGAAGTGTTGCGGCACTGCACCAGCTGTGAATGGAGATATATCACATGCGGCATCACCGTAGCCCCCAGCATTCCCACCGCAATCAATGCCGCGTCTTCGTCAGGAAGTGAAGGCACCACGGTGTGGATGACCACCTGGCGCCAGTCAGGCTCTGCCAGAAACACCTCGATGCCGTAAGCGGCACAGATTACAGCCACCATGAATATAATTACTACTTCCACCGCGCGCTGGCCATATTTTCCCATGCCGGCCATTCCCAATGTTACAAGGCATGTAACAACGCCGGCATATACCAGCGGCAGATGAAAAAGCAGGTACAGTCCCAGAGCTCCGCCCAGGAGCTCCGCCAGGGCCGTGGCCATGGACGCGACGAGGGCTGCGGCCCATAAAAACCGGTTTACACTGCGGCTGAAAGTTCTGGCACACATTTCGGGCAGACTGCAGCCTGTGGCGATCCCCAGCCTGGCCGACATGGTCTGCAAAAAGATGGCCATGAGGTTGCTCCACAGTATCACCCAGATAAGGCTGTAATTAAAGTGTGAGCCCCCGCTTATGTTGGTGGCGAAGTTTCCGGGGTCGATGTAAGCTACGCTGACCACGAAGGCCGGCCCCAGAAATTTAATTAAAATCCTCACCTTATTTTTAAAAGTTTTAAAATCCATCCGGCTTATCCGCCCGGGGTCAGGTTTTGCCGCCCCGGATTTTATTTTAATATTTATTGCCTCCTGATTTAAATCTTCGGACAACGGCTCTCTTCCCTTCTTTGGATTCTTAAAATTAATTAAATCAGACTGAACTTATTGTTTTAAATCGGGTTAAAAGTTTTAATCCCATCTAACTTTTCTTTTAATTCCATGATATGAATTCCGTCTTAAATGTGTGACCTGCGCATATAATTTATTGACCGGAATATGAAGCAGGTGAAATATATGAAGGGAAAAGGTTTTTATACTTTTACCGAATACATGAAAAAGGAAGAGCGCCTCATGAGCGCCGCCATGGAAGATTATCTTGAGATGATATACCGGCTGTCGAAGGAAACGGGATTTACCAGGATAAACGAGCTGGCGCAGGCTTTGAACATAAAACCCCCTTCGGCTACAAAAATGGCGCAGAAACTGGCAGAACTCAAACTCATAAACTATGAAAAATACAATATTATAACTCTTCAGCCCAGGGGTAGAAAGCTCGGCAGAGCCCTTATAAAAAGGCACGACATCCTGGAGGAATTTCTGAAAATCCTCAAAGTACCCGGAAATTTGCTGCTGGAAGAAGTGGAAAAGATGGAACATACTTTAAGTACCGGCACCGTGAAAAGAATAGAATTTCTGATGAAATATTTAAAGGAGCATTCTGAGATCCTCGAAAATATCTTCAGTAAATAAAAGGGCAAACGCCCCGCCTCTGGATCCATAGTTCCATGATTCTCAAAAACACATTCAATATATAAAAAAAAAGCTGCCTGCAATGGCGTGCAGCAGCCTGTATTGTTAATTTTCCAGACTGTTTCACAGTATAACTAAAACTTTTAAATTTAAACCAATTTTATTTAAACCTCTCATTCCGGCAGATCAGAGAGATGCTGAGAAGCGGCCTGATAGAGTTCGGAAGTCACACCTTCGGTGCCCACGAATACAGAGATAATATGCCGGCACTGCTTTTACAGATCATAATTAAAGGGACTAACTCAAAAGTTAGCCCCTTTGTAACAATGTATTGATGTTTTATTAAATTAATAAGTTTCCACAAACACTTCAAAAAATCCTTGAGGATGCGCGCAGACTGGGCATACTTCAGGAGCGCTGTCCCCTTCATGGATATATCCGCAGTTATTGCACTTCCAAAGAACAACAGTATCTTTTTTAAATGCTGTTCCATTTTCTATGTTCTTAAGCAGTTTCCTATATCTTGCTTCATGGTGCTTTTCCACTTTAGCAATTTTCCTGAAAGCCTCTGCTATATCAGAAAAACCTTCTTCTTCGGCAACCTTCGCAAATTCAGGATAAAGTTCTGACCATTCTTCTTTTTCGCCGTTGGCTGCTGCAAGCAGGTTAGCTTTCGTATCACCTAAAGCAACGGGGTAGCCTGCATTTATTTCCACCGTTTCTCCATTTAGGCTTTCATTTAAGAATTTAAAAAATATTTTAGCGTGTTCCTTTTCATTTTCTGCTGTTTCAGTAAACAGGTTGGCAATCTGTACATAACCTTCTTTTTTGGCTACAGATGCATAATATGTATAACGATTTCTTGCCTGTGACTCGCCTGCAAAGGCTTTCATTAAATTTTCAGCAGTTTTTGTGCCTTTTAACGGTTTCATATTCATGTCTCCTTTATCAATTAAATTTAGGTAGAACTCTTATTTTACTTCCGCCTTCCACAATCCATGAAGGTTGCAGTAAGCATAAACATCGGCATTTTTCTTATCACAGAATACGGCTTTAGGCTCATCAGTCGGTGAAAGTGAAATCCTCTCTGTACCGTCGTCTGATACTACAGCAATCCATTCTATATAGTGTCCCTCTGTCATCGGATGGGGTGCAGAACCTACCTCCACATAAATCTTTCCATCCTTTTTTGTAGCAACAGGTATATGTTTTTCCGTTGATGCCTCTGTAGTATTGGCTTTCAGCTCCTTCATAGGTTTGCCACAACAAACCAGCTGTCCGCCTCCGTTTTTAATCAACCCTACCAGGTTGCCGCATATGTCGCAACGGTAAAATGATACATCAATTGCTCTTCATTGCAGTATTTGCAGATGAAAAACCTTTTCTTTCAAATTTGCTCCAGCCTTCAGGCTTTTTTAGCATGTTTAAATAACCTCCAACCCGCCATAAGCTTAACATTTGTCGTAAACCGAAATTTTCCAATATAGAATATAATCAGCAATGTAATATCTTTCAGTTTGAAATAATTCATATCTTTTTCGGCAATCAGCAGGGATGAAAGCGAAATAAATACTCCCATTAAGACATTTGAAACAAATAACAGCAAAGCAATCTCCGTGTTTAATAACCCCAGGAGAAAAGCTGCCACCACCATCACATAACCCTGAATTTCAATCAAAGGCCCCATAATCTCAAAGAGGAAAAAGTAGGGCATTGCTATAACTCCCAGCCTCCCATACCGCGGGTTAAACAGCAACTTCTTATGGAAGTACAATGTATCTATCAACCCACGGTGCCATCGATATCTTTGCTTTTTCAGGCTCTTTACGTCCTCTGGAACTTCCGGCCAGCAATTTGCATTAAAAGCATAACAAATCCTATATTTTTGCCCCACTTCTCTCATTAACCTGCTTATACGAACCACTAATTCCATATCCTCGCCTACAGTATCTTTTGCGTATTTGCCACTGCTTGTCAGATATCCTCCAGCATGAATCACCCTTTCTTTTCTGAAGAGACCGAAAGCTCCTGATATGATTAATAGGCTGTTCATCCATGCCCAGCCAAGTCTGCCTGCCATAAAAGCGCGGATATATTCAATGGTCTGGAACCTTGCAAGTCTGCTTCTTGGTATCCCGATATTTTTTATCATGCCGCGCTCTATCGTGCATCCATTAATCGGAAATATATTTCCTCCTAGGGCAGGTGTTTCAATACTCGTATCCAGGGTAAGAGAAGCAAGTTTTAGCAAAGCATCATCCTCCAGCAGCGAGTCTGCGTCAATGCCGCAAAAATACTCCTTTTTTGAAATATTGATCCCTGCATTCAATGAATCCGCCTTTCCACCGTTTTCCTTATCCACAACCACAAGCTTCGGCATTGACTTATTCATATAGACTCCACGGACTGGCTTTGTATTAATTTTACAGTCATAAATATAATCAACCCTCGTCAGGTCAAAATATTTTATCAATACACCCAATGTATTGTCCTTTGAACCATCATTCACAATGATCAGCTCATAATCTGGATATTTCAGGTTCAGCAGTGAATTGACACTTTCAATAATGGTTTTTTCTTCATTGTAAGCAGGAGCTATGACTGAAATGGACGGAAGTAAATTTTTCTTAAAAAGTAGTGACATACTTTTTATTTTCCACAGTTTCAATTGCTGATTCACATGGATATGCGAAAAAATCAATAAAATTATATAAACCAGATTGGACGGCTATTGCATAAAAAGCAAGGTAATAATTAAAATCTACAATATAAATCTTGATTTGCTCTATAACAGGCATGTCAAATACGATGTCAAAATGCCTGATAAAATATATGATAGGGAATATCAAAACAGTCAATGTCATCAAAATGTAAAGGGCATTTATAAGTTTTGTATCTTTTTTCTCTTCCCTTTTGTGTGCACCTTCCTCATTCCTGGTAAGTCTGCATTTGTTTAGCAATCTCTCATTTATACATCGAGAATTCTTTTTCAAGTACAGCAGAAGCCGAAATGGCTTCTTTGACAACACTACAAAGCTCATTTTCAATGTCTATGTTCTTATTCTTATTCAAAAAATCAATAATTTCGCTTGTCTTGCCCATTAGTAATAACTGTTTTAAAATATTCACGGAAGACGACCTGTTCTTTGTACTCAATTTCATGATAAAATATTCTATTTTCATTGAAAGAATTTCAGCAAGCCTCTGTTTTACTTCAAAGTCCGTTTCTCCCTCAAAGGCTTTTGCAACCATATGGAGAAACTCTGGATGATTTTCTACGATCCGCGAAATAGAATTAGCAGCATTTCTTGCAATTTCTTTATCCTTAAGAAGAGTAATAAGTTTTACAAAGTTTTCACTTGCATTGAAGTTAGAAAGTGCTTTTACCGCCGCATTTTTCACTCCAATATCTTTCGAATTCAAATATTTTTCATTACCTATAGCTTGTGGATAGAAACAGGCCAAAATATCGGCCGCTTTGTATACCAGCTTCCGATAGTTTTCTGACATTGCTATATTTGCAGGAAACGCTTTATATTTTCTGTACACATCCGCATCGCACAGTTTTTCAATTTCATATTCTCTTGTATCTATCAGGCGAATCAGGTATGATTTCAGCATTTCGGAATAGTATACGGATGAAAAGTCAACAATCAGCTCTTTTATTTCAATTTGGTCATTTTCGATAATTTGCGGCAGGTAAGCATGAAAATCCTTACCAAAATCGGCAATCAGCATGTTTACCTTGCTCCTATACCAATGGTTTGCGTTGATCAAGGTTAATACCAGAACAGGAATGGATTCATTGTGCCCAATGTCCGACAACGCATTGGCCATATAAAGCTTCACAGAGTAGTCTTTCTCTTTCAATACGGCTTCTTCCAAAGCTTTTCTCGCACGCTCAGATCCGAGCAGTCCCAAGTAATTCGCTGCTTCAATTCTTTTTATTCTGCTAAGCGATTGAAGCTGTTTTAGAAATTTCTTTTCGATCTTTGCTGTATCAATTAACTGTTCAAACCGTCCTTTGTCAGAATAATCCAGTTGGATGGATTGCTTCATTTCAAAGTAACCTAATATAGAAACCTTTTTCTTGTAACTTGATATTTTCCCTGCAATAGCATTCAAGAGCACATCCCTTTGCCTTTGAAATATCACTTTTTTACTTGTGTTTTTGGGAGGCGGCGTACTCCTTTCTGAAGCCAAAGCCGCCCTCTTTGATCGAAAAGACGATATCAAAGTTACCGGTCAGGTAATGGGGCTCGGCGGCGAGGATCTCCCAGCCCATTATCTTGCCCAGAAAGCCCGCGAAATGATGGAGGTGTTGAAATGAACGTCACAATAAAGGATTTACCATGTGGAATATGTACTTCCCGGTTCCGCCGCCTGTGCCGGCTGCCCTTCAGCAATAGCTCTCCGTATTGTAGGCAAAGCCCTGGGTGAAAACGCTATTATGATAATGACTCCTTCATGCGCGGTAGCCAGTATCGGCCCTCTTCCCAAATCCTGTTACACTATACCCGTCCTCAATGTCTGCTTTGCCTCTGCCGGCGCTTCTGCGGCAGGTCTGACAATGGCCCTGGATGCTCTCTATGAAAAGGGACGCTTAAAAGGTGAAAAGCCAACCGTATTTAATTGGGCCGGGGATGGCGGTACCTATGATATCGGTTTTCAAGGCATTTCCGCCGCTGCTGAGAGGAATGATGACTTTATCCACTTCTGCTACAACAATGAGACCTATTCCAATACCGGTGTGCAAAGAAGCGGGGCTACACCCATCCATGCCGCCACTACCACCACACCTCTGGGGAAAGAGGTGCCCCGAAAAAATTTGCCTCTTTTAATGCTGGAACACAGGATTCCATATGTTGCCACCGCC
>JARRBK010000020.1 GCA_029982615.1 Tepidanaerobacteraceae bacterium
ATACCTCGGGCCTTGTGGCCGAGGATTTTAGAATCAAAGATTCTTTTAAAACGACTGCGGCAGAAAGCCGCACAAAGTTTCAAGAGAATCAACCATTTTAATACCTCGGGCCTTGTGGCCGAGGATTTTAGAATCAAAGATTCTTTTATAAGGGGGATAACAGCAATGGAGGCTAAAACCGATGTGTCAAAAATAAAAGCAAATGATGCGCGCAAACTCATTCGTGAAGGAAAATGGACAGGGCCTACCTGTGGATTGGCCCTGGGATATACTCAGGCAAATCTGGTCATACTCCCAAAAGAGTTAGCCTATGACTTTCTGTTATTCGCGTATCGAAATCCGAAGGCTTGCCCCATTCTGGACGTCACTGATGTGGGAAGCCCCGAGCCCAAAGGCGTGGCGCCGGGGGCGGATCTTCGCACCGATATACCGAAATACCGGATTTATAGAAAAGGGCATCTGGAAGGGGAAGTAAAGGATATAACAAGCTGCTGGCGGGAGGATTTTGTGGCGTTTCTTTTGGGGTGCAGTTTCACATTTGAAAAGGCACTGCTGGAAAATGGCATACCGGTGAGGCATATCGAACAGGGCAGGAATGTGCCCATGTATATAACTGACATTCAAACAAGACCAGCCGGAGCTTTCAGTGGGAATATGGTGGTGAGCATGAGGCCCATTCCTCAAGAGCTGGTTATAAGAGCAGTTCAGGTGACATCTAGATTCCCAGCGGTCCACGGAGCCCCAGTTCATATAGGGGATCCGTCTAAGATAGGCATCCGTTCACTGGGTATGCCGGATTTTGGAGATGCCGTTGAGATAAGGGATGGGGAAGTCCCCGTTTTCTGGGCTTGTGGTGTCACTCCCCAGGCGGTGGCTATGAAGTCCAGGCCCGAAATAATGATTACCCATTCACCGGGGCACATGTTTATAACCGATGTAAAGGATGAGCAGTTGAGTGTTATTTGAATTGGAAAAGCTATCCGACTAACAATTCAAAACGAGCACTCTTGACGAAACGGCAAATTTATTATACAATATAAAAGCGCCAGTAATATGACAGTAAAAACAGAATATACAGGACAACGCGGGGTGGAGCAGTCCGGTAGCTCGTCGGGCTCATAACCCGGAGGTCGCTGGTTCAAATCCAGCCCCCGCAACCATTTACATCACAACGGGGCGGCGTAGCTCAGGTGGCTAGAGCATGCGGTTCATACCCGCAGTGTCCGGGGTTCAAATCCCTGCGCCGCTACCATAATGGCCCCGTGGTCAAGTGGTTAAGACATCGCCCTTTCACGGCGGTAACGTGGGTTCGAATCCCGCCGGGGTCACCAAAGAAGTCAAGAGTCGCACATAGCGACTTTTTTTGTTTGTTTTGTTTATCAATTTTAGGAGAGGCAAATTTTTAGGTAAATTGAGTTATAATTTGTAAGCAATTAATGCGACAAATTGCTCGGGAGAGCATTTTCAATATTTGAAAAGCCTTCGATTATCTAGAAGGAATATATGTTTTACAGCAGTGCTGTCTCTTGCTGCAATTGAAAGGATTTTGTCACAAGATTTTATTTAATTGCCTTCCTTAAATGACAAATTTTGTTTTTAACTTGTCTTATAATAAAACCTACCATTCAAAACGGGGTAGGTGAAAATCTTGATAAACAGAGCTCATATTCGATGGAAGGATTATAGCGGTGCAGGAGCGAAAAACGGGCCACAATGGCCGCGCTTTCTGGAATCAAAGTATTTGCTTTCGGAAGGTTTATGGTTTCACCTGACTGCATTTTTTTTTGGAATGGCCTCTATAAACAGGTTATATCCTTTCGGCCTTTCTTATCTGGCGGCTTCAATGCTCCATGGGAAGCAGTATATTTCCGCAGGTTTTATGGCATTCTTGGGAATATTAATTTCCATAAAAAATCCAGCGGCTTTTCGCTATCTCGGGGCAATGATTTTGTTTGCAGCTTGTTTTAATTTATTGATAAGCAGAACGAGCCACAGGGAATTGGCAACCGGTATCATTGTTTTTGCATCGAATGCTCTGGCTGGATTGTTGTATTTGTCTTTCGTGGGGATATCCTTGTACGACCTGTTGCTGCTGGGAATGGAGTCGATTCTTACTGGCATAGCTACGTTTATTATACCTGCCGGTCTATCTTGGTTTTTTAAGGTGCCTGTGGGAGAGGAAGAAAAAAATTTATGCTTTACAATACTTGCAGGAGTGGGCCTATCTATAGCAGGGAATTTAGAATTTTACAAAATCAGCATAAAAAGTGTGATAAGCGTATTAGCTGTATTGGTCATGGCGATGTTGCAAGGCCCAGGAGCAGGTGCTGTTACCGGTATAATAATGGGTATCATGGGTTTTTCTTTTACTATGTCCCCCTGGTTTGTTACCATTTTGGCCTTTTCAGGCCTGTTAGCAGGCACGTTCAATAAACTGGGCAAGTTGGGAACAATTTTCGGTTTCGCACTAGGGTATTTGCTGTATAATTTTTATATAAATTGCATGGGAGAAAGTTTGATACCATGGCAGGTGTTGGCAGCATCGTGCGTAATTATGATGACAATGCCTGCCGGGCTGTTTAAAAGAGTGGAAATCTTTTTTAACGAGACTGCAGGACAGAGTCGAAGGGACAAAACCGACATCGTAAAGGCGGCGAAAAGTAGGCTTTTAAAAACAGCTTCGCTTCTGGAAGAATTGGGAAGGGCTTTTAAAGAGCCTCTGGCCTCAAATAGTAACCCGTGGCGGGGCGGATACATGGAATATATATGCCAGGAGGTTCGGCAGGGGGTATGCTTTTCATGCGGCCTTTACAAGATATGCTGGGAGAGGGAATTTCATAAGACTGTGAAATCCCTATGCGGACTTGTGAAATCGTGCGCAGCTGCCGGCTCCTCGAGCATACCGAACATTTTCAGGGTCCGGTGCGGAAAGCTCGAGGATATAAGAAGAATCATAAATGAACTGAGACGCATATACGATCTCGAAAAGCATCTTTACAGTATAGCAGAATGTGGCAGAGAAAAAATATGGGAAAGTTTTCAAGAAGCATCTGACTTGGTAAGGGAACTGGTCAGAGCAATGGATGATGATTATCCGAATTTGCCCGATGAGGAGCGAAGTGTGAATCTTGGAGTAGCTGTGGGCGTAGCCGGGGTCGCAAAGGAAGGTTTTGGAGTGTCTGGGGATGATTTCTATTTTTCAGAATTAAAAGGCGGAAAATTTATGTTGGCTTTGAGCGACGGCATGGGAGTTGGGGAAAATGCTGCGAAATGCAGCAAAAGAACCCTGGCTTTGCTGGAGCGTTTTTTGGATGCTGGTTTTGACTGCAATAAAGCCCTGAGAATTATAAACTCTGCAATTGTTGCATCATCGATTTATGATAGATTTTCCACGGTGGATATGGTTTTAATAGACACCATGACGGGGATTGCGGATTTTATAAAAGCCGGTTCTGCAGCGAGTTTTGTAAAGAGGGGCTCTCGAGTCGAGACAATTAAAGGTGGGAGCCTGCCGGTGGGCATCATGGATGAGGTCAACCCCAAAATAACCAGCAGAGATTTAAAATCCGGAGATGTATTGGTGATGGTCACGGACGGTGTAATTGACGCGCTTTCCGGTTCCCAAGATGGCGAGGAACAGCTTAAAAATCTGCTCGCCGATATCCGCACCGCCAATCCTCAGGAAATAGCAGAGGATGTTTTGAGGAAAGCTAGATTGGGCGGCAATGCCAGAGACGATATGACTGTCCTGGCTGCTAGGCTTTGGGGAAAAATGACATAAAATCAAAGATACGGCTTGTAATTTCAATTTTCAGCTTGGCCTGATATTTGCTTCCCGCTTGTTAACGGCGGGATGTTTTTTTTGCCTGCAATAGGAGGCGTTTTTTGTTGAAATTTTTCAGATAAAGTTTTATGATTATTTTATAATCGGGAATTAATCATAAAATTGAAAGTGGTAAAAGCTTATGGATGTAAATCAAAAGTTTTTGGATACCATATCTAAATACAGGATGATACGAAGTGGCGATACAATAATGGCAGGAGTCTCCGGAGGGCCTGATTCGGTGTGCCTTCTTCACCTTTTGTGGAAATTTGCCCAAACCCTCGGCATCAGGCTTGTGGCTGCCCATCTGGACCACATGTTTCGAGGGGAGGAATCCAGGGAAGATGCGCTTTTTGTGGATGAATTGTGCCGGAAGTTAAACGTTCCTCTCTTCAAAGAAGCCATAGATGTCCCCGCCTACATCCGCAGGACCGGCCTTTCCCCGGAAGATGCAGCCCGCCGGGTAAGGTACGGCTTTTTCGAAAAGGCGATGAAACAGGCAGGTGCTGATAAAGTGGCTCTCGGGCACAACCGTAACGACCATGAAGAGACGGTTTTTATGAATATAATGAGGGGCAGCGGCATAGAAGGCCTGGTGGGCATCGAACCGGTCAGGGGTGTGTACATAAGGCCCCTTTTGGAAATATCAAGGTCTGAAATTGAAGAATACTTGAAATGCGTAAATCTTGACTATAGAATTGACAGTTCCAACCTAAAGACCGATTATTTCAGAAACAGCCTCAGGCTGGAGCTCATACCTATGATAAAGCAAAAATATGCACCACATTTTGGACAATCCCTCCGGCGGCTGTCGGAGATTGCCAGGTGTGATGTGTCTTTTTTGGAGGAGCAGACCTTTGCGGCATGGCAGCAGGCAGTTACCTGCTGGCCGAAAGGGGTCAGAGTTGATTTAAAAAAATTCAATCCCTTGCACGATGCCATTAAGCGGCGGTTGGTGAGGAAAGCGGTGGAGTATCTGGCTGGAGATGCAAAGGATTTTGAGTTCAGGCATACGGTGATGCTGGTGGATTTTATAAAAACCGCTGCGGCGGGCAGCGTTTTGGATATGCCAAAAGGGCTGCGGGCAGAGAAGCAATATGATTGCACAATAATTTTACCGCAAAATCGTCGCCAAATCGGGGATTATTCTTATGAAATTCCTGTTCCCGGGAGGGTGAAAATCGAAGAAGCGGGGGCTGTCATATGGGCTGATGTAAAACCAAGCAGTGAGGCGGAGATAATAAGAACGAATCCCTTGATAGCCCATCTAGATTATGATAAAATAAAAGGAAATTTGACTGTGAGAAACCGTCGAGCCGGAGACAGATTTATTCCTTTGGGCGGGCACTTGAAAAAGCTGCAGGATTTTTTTACAGATGAGAAAATTCCCAGAAGCGAGAGAGATAGGGTGCCTGTGGTGACAGCCGGCGAAGATATAATCTGGGTTGCGGGTATGAGGATCGACGACAGGTTTAAAATTACCCGGGGAACCCGGAGGGTTTTGATTTTAAAAATGGAGAGGATGGAGGATTAATTGTGGAATGATATTGAAAAAATTTTGATATCGGAAGACCAGATAAAAAGACGATTAAAAGAAATGGGGGAGAAAATTACTGCTGATTATAAAGGTAAAGAAAACTTTCTTCTGGTAGGGGTGCTCAAGGGAGCCGTTATATTCATGTCGGATCTCATACGGCATATAGAGCTGCCCCTGCAGGTGGATTTTATGGCGGTATCCAGCTACGGCGCTTCTACAGAATCTTCCGGTGTGGTTAGAATATTGAAGGATTTGGAGGAGAATGTGGAAGACAAAAACCTCCTTATAGTGGAAGATATTATCGATTCGGGCTTGACGCTGAGCTACATGTACAGCATATTAAAGTCCCGACAACCTGCCAGTATTAAGATTTGCACGCTGCTGGACAAACCCAGCCGCCGAAAGGTTGATATAAAGGTGGATTACCTGGGGTTTGAAATTCCAGATTATTTCGTGGTGGGGTACGGCCTGGATTACAATGAGAAGTACAGAAACCTGCCGTATATTTGTGTTTTAAAGCCAGAAGTCTATCAGCGCAAAACAACTTAAACCAGGCGTGTAAAAGGCCATCTTAAAAATTGTAAAAAGAATATTTATGTGTTAAAATATCGTGGGAATATACAATCCCGGAAGGGAGGAAAATTTTTGAATAATTTTTTTAGAAGCATTAGCTTTTATCTGCTGATTTTCATCCTTATACTTTCCGTAGTACAATGGTATTCCAGCCAGGACGTCACCCAAGTTCGAATAAACTACACGGAACTCATACAGATGATAGATAAGAACCAAGTCAAGAGTATAAAAATGGTTGACAATAACATAAGCGGGACCTTAAAAGACGGGCGCAGCTTTGTAAGTTATGTGCCGGATGCCACCATCTTTGTAGAAAGTATTCAGGACAAGGTGAGGAAAGGAGATTTGACCCTTGATGCAGAACCGAAGCCTCAGACCCCCTGGTGGTCATCCATTCTGCCTTCGGTTTTTATGGTACTGCTTTTTATAGGCGCATGGTATTTTTTTATGCAGCAGAGTCAGGGCGGCGGAAGCCGGGTCATGTCTTTCGGCCGAAGCAGGGCGAAGCTCCACACCGACGACAAGAGGCGCGTGACTTTCAAAGATGTAGCCGGTGTGGATGAAGCCAAAGAGGAACTGGAGGAAGTGGTGGAATTTCTGAAGCACCCAAAAAAATTCATAGAAATTGGCGCCAGAATACCCAAAGGGGTTCTGCTGATAGGCCCACCTGGTACGGGGAAAACCCTGCTGGCCAGAGCTGTGGCGGGAGAAGCCGGTGTTCCGTTCTTCAGCATAAGCGGCTCGGACTTTGTGGAGATGTTTGTGGGCGTTGGTGCAGCCAGGGTAAGAGACCTTTTCGAGCAGGCGAAAAAGAACGCGCCGTGCATAGTGTTTATCGATGAGATTGACGCCGTGGGCAGGCAGAGAGGTGCGGGCCTCGGCGGCGGCCACGATGAAAGAGAGCAGACGCTGAATCAGCTGCTAGTGGAAATGGACGGCTTTGGAGTAAATGAAGGTATTATTATTCTCGCAGCCACCAACCGGCCTGACATACTGGACCCGGCGCTATTGCGCCCGGGTAGGTTTGACCGGCAAGTGGTGGTGGACCGGCCTGATGTGAAAGGCAGGGAAGAAATCCTCAAGGTACATGCCAGAAACAAGCCTCTGAGTGAAAACGTCGATTTGTCAGTCCTGGCCAGGAGGACTCCAGGCTTTACTGGAGCAGATCTTGAAAACCTTATGAATGAGGCGGCTCTGCTTTCAGCCCGCCGCAACAAGAAGAAAATAGATATGCCCGAATTGGAGGAAGCCATCACCCGCGTTATAGCCGGCCCTGAGAAAAAGAGCCGCATAATGACGGAACGGGAGCGCAGGCTTGTAGCTTACCATGAAGCAGGTCATGCAGTGGTGGCGCAGCTTCTTCCCCATGTGGACCCTGTGCACGAGGTTTCCATAGTGCCGCGAGGAAGGGCAGGAGGCTATACCATGATTCTCCCTAAAGAAGACCGCTTCTTCATGGGCAAAAGTGAACTCATGGAGCAGGTAACCCATCTGTTGGGGGGAAGAGCTTCTGAGGAACTGGTATTAAACGAGGTGAGCACTGGTGCCCAGAACGACCTGGAAAGGGCCACGGAGATTGCCCGCAGGATGGTTATGGAATACGGAATGAGCGAAAACATAGGTCCTATGACCTTGGGCCACAAGCAGGAGGAGGTATTCCTGGGAAGGGACCTTACAAGGGGAAGGAATTACAGCGAAGAAGTGGCTGCCTCCATCGACAAAGAAGTAAGAAAGATCATAGATGCATGCTATAACAAGGCAAAGAGCCTGCTTTCCGAAAACGTAAATAAACTTCATAAAGTCGCCCAGGCTCTCCTTGAGCGCGAAAAGCTGGACGAACAAGAGTTTCTCGAGGTATTTGCCAGCGCATAATGGGATGTGTGAGGCGGGAGGTTTGAAGCGTGATTTAGTTTCCGACCTCTGACATCCGTATATTACTTGGCTGCATAAGTTGTTAGCAGGGAAAACCACTTTGTCATCCAAAAAGCTGCTGAAATCATCGGCAGCTTTTTTGTGTGCCGAAAACATCGAAGAATATGAAATAGCATTATGAGAAAACATAATATAGGGTGATATTTTTGCCTGTTACAAAAGATATTTTTTTTATTCTTATAGCATTTGCGGCGGGAATGGCTATGGCGGTGCAGGGCTCCATGAATTCCGCAGTAAGCCGTGCCATAGGGCTTTCGCAGGCTACTTTTGTGGTACATTTTTCTGCTACCATCATAATGGTTATTATTTTGATTTTTGGCATAAGCCGGGGAGACTGGGGCAACTATTCCCTCATTCCATGGTATTACTACCTTGGCGGCCTGATTGGAGTGGTTATAACTTATACAGTCGTAATCAGCATCCCCAAACTAGGAGTTGCAGTGGCCACCACCGCCATTATTGTGGGTCAGGTGCTGACGGCGTGTATGGTGGATCATTTTGGCTTTTTTGGACTGGAGAGAGTGCCTTTTACATGGCTGAAGTTTCTGGGACTTATATTTCTCTCCATCGGGGCAAAGATGCTGCTGAATTAGAGGTGAATGGCAAATTTGACAAAAATGGTACATGTGGTATAATATAATAAACAAATCGTTATATAACGATATGAAAATCAAGGGGGTATTTGAATGGATCTTGCACATACATATCTTGGCGAGAAGGTAATGGAACAAGGTCTAAAATTTCTTGCCAATCAATCCATGGACAACATCGACAGGATAATTGATTGGGTTGAAAAAATACCAATGGCTCCGCACCAAAGGGCTGATCTGCAGAATGTAAAAAAATTCTTGAAAAACAGGGACAGCAATTGGTACCGCTTGGCAGAAAGGTTGATGTCACAGACAGACCCGCATGTCAAGCAAAAACTTTTGGTAAACTTCTTTTTAAATGCCAATTTCTTAGGAGTGCCCAGACAGCAGGAGATGGCTAAAAAGCTAGGTTACTCTGTTCCTTTTGCCATTTTGATAGACCCCACTGAAAGGTGCAATTTGAACTGTATCGGATGCTGGGCGGGGGACTACCAGCGACAGGAAGAACTGGACTATGATACTCTCGACAGAATATTGACAGAGGCAGAGGAATTGGGTATATATTTTATAGTGGTATCCGGAGGAGAACCTCTGGTGAGAAAAAACGATATAATAAAATTGGCGAATAAACACAACTCCCAGGTCTTTCACCTGTTCACCAACGGCACACTGGTGGATGACGAATTTATTGAAGCCATGAGACGGGCGGGCAACATTACTCTGGCATTCAGCATAGAGGGATTTGAACAGACCACCGATGCCCGCCGGGGCAAGGGTGTTTTTAAAAAAGTAATGGATGCCATGGACAGGATGAAAAAAGCGGGCCTGATTTACGGCGTTTCTACCACATATACCAGAAACAATACGGAAGAACTGGCCAGCGAAGAATTTGTGGATATGCTGGTGGAAAAAGGCGTGACATTTGCATGGTACTTCACCTATATACCCATCGGCAAGGATGTGGACATTTCCATGATGGCCACGCCGGAACAGAGAGCATATATGTACGACAGGATACTGGAATACCGCAGGACGAAGCCGATTTTTATAATGGATTTCTGGAATGACGGAGAAGCTTCTGACGGATGTATAGCTGGAGGCAGGAGGTACCTGCATATAAACGCCCGAGGAGAGGTGGAGCCATGCGCCTTTGTGCATTATGCCACATGCAATATAAAGGATATGTCTTTGAAAGATGCCCTTGGCTCTCCTCTGATGAAGGCTTACCAGAAAAGGCAGCCGTTCAACAGGAATTTGAGGAGGCCCTGCCCGATAATTGACAACCCGGATATGCTCAAAGAAATTGTTGAAGAAAGCGGAGCATATCCCACACAGCTTCATGCGGACGAAACCGCAAGTGAATTTGCAAAAAAACTTGAACCCTATGCAAAAGAGTGGGCCCGCATCGCAGACAAAATATGGGAGGAAAAACATCCGGAACAGCACACAATGGCCGGATTAAATAAGGAGGGGAGTTTTTGACATTAAAAAACTTAACGGAATTTCAGGTGAGATTTCTACAGGGAATGGCTGATAGCACAAGGTTACGGATTATAAAAGCTCTTAGTGAGCACGAGAAGACCGTGACACAGCTGGTGAAGGAGCTGGGCGGCTCTCAGGCGAATATTTCCGGGCATCTCAGGACGCTGAGGGAAAGCGGCATATTGAAAAGCAGGCAAGAAGGAAAATACGTATTTTACAGCCTTAGAGACGAAGCCATCAATGAATTTTTGAATTATATGGAAGAAATGCTCTTCAATCTGAGGCAAAAAGCCATACTGGAGGGCATATAAAACCCGGACGCTGTTCCGGGTTTTTTGTGATTTAAGCGCAATATTGCTTTTTAGGCTTCAAACTGGTAAAATGGTACCGGTAAGCCCAAAATCGTCCGGCATCGCTTTGCGAGCTGGAACGGAGGTGATAAAATGAAAGCAGAGTCGGCTGTAAAATCAGGATGGCGGACCAGGACTCTGACGGTGGCAGGACTGCTGGGAGCTGTTTCCATAGTTTTGGGGGTTACACCTTTAGGGTTTATACCCGTTCCTACGGCTGCAGGCCATGCCACCATCATGCATGTCCCGGCCATTCTCGGCGGAGTGCTGGAAGGACCTCTGGTGGGTGCCTTAACGGGCCTCATCTTCGGCCTTTACAGCTTTATGCAGGCTGGGAACGCTCTTTTTGCTGACCCCATGATTGCTATCTTGCCGAGAATAATGATAGGCGTTGTGGCATACGCCGTCTACCGCGTCACCCGGAGCGACGCTCTTGCGGCAGCCTTCGGGACTGTAACCAATACTGCGGGAGTTCTGGGCCTTGCCGTATTGAAGGGATACCTTACGGGACCGGTAGCGTGGGGCATCGCCCTGTTGCACGGCATTCCAGAAATCATCGTTGCCGTTGCGATTACGGTCGTCATATCCAGGACTCTGAGAAAATTTAGAGGGTGAAGGCATGCTGCTGGCAGTAGATGTGGGAAATACCAATATAGTCTTTGGAACGTATGAGGGAAAGAATTTGATAACCTCATGGAGAATGGCAACCCACCGCGAACAGACCGAAGACGAATACGGCATAATCTTGAAGTCCCTATTAAAAGATGCAGATATCGAAAGTGAAAAAATAAAGGGTGCTATTATTTCATCGGTGGTCCCGACGCTGACCCCTGTGCTGGAGAGAATGTGCGTCAAGTACTTTTCAACAAAAGCACTAGTGGTGGGCCCAGGCATAAAAACCGGAATAAACATAAAATATGAAAATCCCAGGGAAGTGGGAGCTGACCGTATAGTAAACGCTGTGGCAGCATATCACAAATATGGCGGCCCAGTCATCATTGTGGATTTTGGCACTGCCACTACCTTTGACGCTGTGACGGCTGGGCTAGATTATTTGGGGGGCGCCATTGCTCCGGGAATAGGTATATCCACCGACGCCCTTTTCAAGAGCGCATCCAGGTTGTACCGTGTGGAGATAGCAAAACCGGACAGGATAATAGGCAGGAACACTTCTGCCAGCATGCAGGCGGGAATTTTCTATGGTTATGTGGGGCTGGTGGACAGCATAGTGGACAGAATGAAGCAGGAAATGGGGGGTGGAAGGATTTTTACGGTAGCCACCGGAGGCCTTGCCCCCCTCATATGCAGCGAGACCAGGACCATTGAGGTGGTAGATATGCTGCTCACTCTGGAGGGCCTCAGGTTGTTGTACGAAAAAAATTGTGAAACCTAAGGGAAAACTTCAAGTTTTCCCTTTAAAAATATCTTTAGTATGCAAGTTGATGGAGGCTGTAGATGATTTGAGTGAATTTGAATCCCCTATTCCTTTGTATCTTGCCCCCATGGCAGGCATAACTGATAAACCCTTTAGATTGCTCTGCAAAAAAATGGGGGCAGATGTGCTCATAACTGAGATGATAAACACGCGGGGCCTTTTTTATAACGATAAAAAAACCCGGCGGCTGCTCGAAACTGAAGAAGGCGAGCGCCCCATCGGGGTACAGCTTTTTGGGAGCCAACTGGAATATTTTGCCATTGCGGCAAAAAAGATAAAAGATATGCCTTTTGACTTTATTAACATTAATATGGGATGTCCTACTCCCAAAATCGTTAAAAACGGCGACGGCTGCGCCCTAATGAAAGTTCCCGAAGTGGCCGCGACGATCATAAAATATACCGCAGAATCTTCCGATAAGCCCGTTGGCGTTAAAATCCGCAAAGGATGGGATGAAAACAATGTCAACGCAGTAGAGTTTGCCCAAATGGCGGAAAAAAGCGGAGCTTTTCAGATTATTGTGCACGGCAGGACGCGGGAGCAATTCTACAGCGGCCGGGCTGATTGGGATATCATAAAAAAAATAAAACAGTCTGTGTCTGTTCCGGTGATTGGAAACGGAGATGTATTTTCGCCGAAGGATGCCCTGGCGATGTTTGAACAAACCGGCTGTGATGGCATCATGATAGGCAGAGGGGCTCTGGGAAACCCTTGGATTTTTCGTCAGACGGCGTATTTTCTCAGGACAGGTAGAATGCTGCCCCCTCCCGATATGAAGGAAAAGCTGGAGACAATTTTAATGCATTTTGAAGCTGCTCTTAATTTCTACGGGGAGCGCCTGGGCGTGTTGGAGATGAGAAAACACATAGGATGGTATCTTAAAGGGCTTCCCCATTCGGCTTCGGTAAAAAGGGCTGTTCAGGAAGAAAAAGATGTCGGTAAAATAAAACAAATGCTTACCGCATTTTTTACAGGGGTTGGTTACCTGCAATAGCTATTCAGAACTGCAAGGGAATATTGCGGTAGTTTTTGCTCTAAAGACTTTCTAAATCGTTTCTGCAATTTGATTCCCACTTCGCACATCCCACATCTCAAAGAGGAGGTAGAGCTTTGGATATATATGCACTTCCAATAGTGAACGCTGTGCTTCCGCGCCCGAATGGAGGGGTTTTGCAGGGAGTTTTTCTGGATCCTTATTTTTCACAAATGCTTCTGAATACCGGGATCGGAGGAGAAATTTTTATATTTCCCATTTCAATGGAAGATGGGGTGCTATACCCAGTCGGTGTGCTGGCCAGGATTGAAGACATATGGAAGGATGCCCTGCCCGGGGGCAACGGCACCGGGATGTTTGCCAGAGTGATGGGCAGAGAAAGATGCAGGGCGAAACATTTTGAGTTTACGGACAAGGGGCTTGTGGCTCATGGAATTGAGAAACTTGATTTTCAGAAAATGAGGAATGAGGGTTACCCGGTAATTTGCGGAGCGGGTTGGCATCCCCGCGGAGGGTATACCACCTTCGATTCTGATAGAAAAAATATAGAAATAACAGTCTACGGCTTTGAATATGAGACCGGAAGGGAAGTGGCCATCGTGGGCCGCTTGAGTGGTGAAATAGAGCCAGAAAAGGCTCATACCGTGGAGCATGCCATAATACGCTCGCTGAAAAACTATGCTTTATGTACGCCGAAAACCCTGAGGGAAAGCATGCGTAAGGAGACCGAGGAATTGAAATGGTCTGTGGAAGTTGGCATTGCCCGGAAGCTGCCAGAAGTCTTTGGAGTGACCCGAAGCGGCATATGCGGCAATCCTCTCACCCAGATGGCATCATACTACTTGACTGAGGAGTTTAAGAACCAGATAAAAAGAGGAGCCAGCCTCATAGATTCCATAGAGGAGGCAAGGAAAAAAACCGTTTCCAGGATTACGAAGGATATGGATATAAGCTCCCGGCCGGGTTTGAGGCAATATCAGGGTTTGAAAAAAGGCATGTTTCACGATGATACTCCGGAAGAACTCAGCATATTGAAAAAGGTGATAATGAAATTCCCGCAGGACCCGTGGCACTGATTTGATAATATCAGTGCTTTTTCTTTTGAGAAAATTTTTTTAAGAAAATTTTATAAACCCTGGCGCTTTTTAAGAAAACTGCGCTAATTCTTGGAACCCATTTCGCCCTAAGTTCAGGAATTTTTAAAAACATTCAGGTCAGCAAGCAGCAAAAAATGTTGTAAAAGAGCATGGCTTAAAAAATAAGTCAAGAAATGTTAAAATTTAATTTTTTATAATTGACAAAAACATTCTGGATTCACTGCAGGAAATTTTTAGGCAATACTCGAATCTTTTATAAAATGATCGTTGCCTGAGAGACAAAGCGGCCTGGCTTCCAAAACAAAATAAAAGTAAAGGCTTAGGACTTTAAAGAATACTATAATATTGGATCAGGATTTATAAACATCTGGCATGAAACAATGGAACTGATGGGAAGACTTTTTTGAGCATAAAAAATGAGAACAGGGGCATAATAGCATTTTTTTCGGCAATACTCATAAAGAAACATTTTTTTTGGGGGGATGGAGCATGAAACTCTTAAAAATGATAATTGCAGGAATTATTCTGGCAATATTTTTGCCAGGTATAACGTGGAGCTATGAAGAAAAAGATCCGGTAAAGCAGGCTTTTTTATCGTCCGGGGCCAGCCTGGAAATATATGACATAACGGACTGGTCGGTGATAAGCCGGGACTATTTGGATTTCGAGGATATGGAAAAAATTAAAGCCGGTGTAATAAAACTTTTTGACATTCCGGAACAAAATTTTAAAACCACGAAGGAATCCGACGATATGTATCGAATATTAAATACAGAGGGATGGATGGATTCCGATACTTTTCTTCAAGTTATACTGCAATCAGTGGAGCTGCCGAAAGATTATGAGAAAGAGCCGCAGACTTATCTAGTTGTAACAGTCGCTTCGAAAAACTTGGCGAAACTTGAAGAATTGCGGTCAAAGGTCAGGGATGCCATTATTTCCTGTAAAGGGCAGTCAAGAATTACCACTTGTATAACGGGCACTTTTGATGGTAAACTAAATAAGGTGCAGCAGAACGCAATACTGGAAAAATTTGCACGGGAATTGAAAATTGAAAATTTCGAGAAAATGCAGGATGATTATACTGTGAGTGTGGTGGGTTACTCCCCTGAAATTCCGGACAGCATAACCATTTTGGAAAAGAGTTATAATGTGAACATAGCTATGAGGTATAACTCAGAAGATGATATGACTTATATATGGATTGGAACGCCGGTCATTTCAGTGGAATACTAAAAAGTTGCGGAGGGAAAGACGTTGTCGAGTTATATTATAGAAGGCGGCAGAAAGCTTTCAGGCACTGTCAAGATAAGCAGCGCAAAAAATGCCGTGCTGCCTGTGATAGCTGCCTCTCTTTTGACAGATGCGGAGTGTGTTATAGAAGAGGCACCAGAACTGGAAGATGTGAGGGTTATGAAACAAGTGCTCCGATCTCTGGGAGCTAAGATAACTTGCGAGGCAGATTCCATCAAAATAAATGCATCACATATAGATTCTTATGAGGCCCCCTACGATCTTGTCAGAAAAATGAGGGCTTCTTTTTTGGTGATGGGTCCCCTGCTGGCGCGGTTGGGGAAAGCGCGTATATCAATGCCGGGGGGATGCGCCATCGGTTCCAGACCCATAGATTTGCATCTAAAAGGCTTTGCTGCTCTTGGGGCTGAGATTGAACTGGGCCACGGCTTTGTAGAAGCCAGATGCAAAAAACTTAAGGGCGCTACCATATACCTTGACTTCCCCAGCGTTGGGGCTACAGAAAACATCATGATGGCTGCTTCGCTGGCAGAAGGTCAGACAGTAGTGGAAAACGCAGCAAAAGAGCCAGAGATAATCGATCTGGCAAACTTTTTAAACTCCATGGGTGCCCATATCCGCGGTGCGGGAACCGATTTGATAAAAATAGAGGGCACAAACTGGCTGAGAGGCATATCCTATACGGTTATCCCTGACCGAATCGAGGCAGGGACTTTTCTGGTGGCTGGCGCTATTACAGGGGGGAATATACTCCTCGAGAATGTGGTATCCGAGCACCTAAAACCGGTAATAGCAAAACTTATCGAGTGCGGAGCCAGCATTGTAGAAGAGCCGGAAGGATTGAGAGTCATAGGGGACGGCAGACCGCTTCCATCGGACGTCAAGACTCTGCCCTATCCGGGTTTTCCGACGGACATGCAGGCTCAGATTATGGCTTTTCTGAGCCTTGCAAGAGGCACCAGCATGATAATTGAAACCGTATTTGAAAACCGTTTCATGCATGTGGAGGAATTAAAGCGCATGGGGGCCAGAATAAAGATTGAAGGCCGCAGCGCAGTGGTGGAGGGCGTGGAAAAGCTGTCCGGGGCTCCCGTTAAAGCCACCGACCTCAGAGCGGGTGCGGCCCTTATTCTGGCAGGCCTTGCAGCGGAGGGCACTACCACCGTTATGAACGCTCACCACGTGGAAAGAGGATATGTGGATATAGTAGGGAAGCTGTCTTCTCTGGGAGCGTCAATAAAAAAGTGCGATTGAATATATACGAACGAAGAACCCCATAATCAAAACCACTTTTTAATCATATCCCGTAACTCATCCAAATAAAATATAGATATAGCTTCTGACATGCTGGAGGGGTATGATGAAAAGGGTGGCCTATATTCTTATTTTTTTTGTATTTTTCATTGTCATAGTGATTCCTGGCCTTATAGTCAAAAGCTGCAGAACAATATTACCGGAAAGGCCACGCCAGCAAAGAGAATTCGAAAAACCAGACCGCAAGGAAAATACAGTGGCACTTTACATAAATTCTATTAAAAAAGTTGAAAAAATACCTTTTGAAGAGTATGTAAAAGGAGTGGTAGCGGCGGAGATGCCCGCAGGGTTCCAAATGGAGGCCATAAAGGCTCAGGCGGTGGCAGCCAGGACTTATGCTTATTTGAGATGGAGGGAGGCGGGGGGGAACGGCTGCAGCCTCCATCCGGAGGCTGATGTATGCGATGACCCTACTCACTGCCAGGCTTGGATTACAAAAGGCGAAATGCTGAGAAAATGGGGGATTTTTTCTTTTTATCATTATTACAGCAAAATCAATCAGGCGGTGAGCGCTACCGAAGGTATGATTATGCTGTATGATGGAAAACCTATTGATCCGGTGTTTTTTTCCACCAGCAACGGTAAAACAGAAAATTCTGAGGATGTCTGGGAAAACTATATCCCGTATCTTCGCAGCGTCACCAGCCCCGACGAGGAAACATCGCCAAAATTTCTTGAGATAAAACAATTTCCCATCGATGACGTGGTAATGAAACTGAGACAGAAATGGCCGGATATTGTCATAGATTCAAAAAATCCCGAACGGCAGTGGAAGGTGCTGGAAGTCAGTGCCGGAGGAAGGATAAAAACCATGCAGGTGGGCAACAAAACCATAAAGGGCACAGAATTCCGCCAGTTGTTCGACCTCAATTCCACCGATATTAAGTGGGAAAGGGCCGGAAAGAGCATAAAATTCACCTGTGTAGGATTCGGCCATGGCGTTGGCATGAGCCAGTATGGCGCCAATGCCATGGCAAGAAACGGCTCCACCTTTGTGGATATATTAAAACATTACTACACAGGCGTAGAAATAAAAAAAGTCCTTTAGTGCAAGAAATAAAATCATTCCATGCTTTCTTTGAGCTCATCCAAATTCAGGATTTTTACGGTGGCCATATGAAAATCGATAATGCCTTCGTCGCGCATCCTGCACATTTCTCTTGAAAGGGAAGGTCGAGACACGTTTAAAAACTCCGCCAGTTCTTTACGGTTCATTGGAAGCATGAAAGTGGTTTTCCCGGTTTTTTTGTATTGTTCGAGCAGAAATGTGCTGATTTTTTCCCGTATGCCGGTGATAGTCAGGTATTCTACTTTTCTATTAAGCATCAAAGCCCTCTCGGATAAGATTCCCAGAATATTCTGAATGAGCATATTATGCCATGGACATGCCTTTTCACATTCACCGATGATTTTTTCCCTTGCCAAAAACATTACCTTGCAGTCCTCATGGGCCTGAACAGTTGCAGGCCAAATCGAGCGTTTTGAAAAAGCAACCATTTCGCCAAACATATCCCCGGGCTTCAGTATGGTCATCATAGTGCGGTTTCCTGCGGCATTTTCCTTGTTAACGGTTGCTTCACCTTCAAGCAATATGCCAACACTGTCAAAGTTATTGCCGGCTATTGTGATGTAGTCGTTTTTTTTATAACTGCAGATTTTGGGATTCAGGCAATTCAGCAGCGAAGTGAGCTCTTCTTTGGCAATCCCGGTGAATAAAGGAGAATTTAAGCTCTCAACAATTTTTTCATACATTTTTATCACCTTCAAATAGGTAACCACAGATACCGATTTTTTATTTTCATTATAATATAATAAGCCTGTAGAAACAATACAAATGAGAAGAGGAGGCATGTAAAATGAGTATGTTCTGTTTTCAATGTCAGGAAGCGGCTAAAGGCACAGGCTGCACGGTAAGGGGCGTTTGTGGCAAGACCGATGAGGTGGCAAAACTTCAGGATCTGCTGCTGTATGTTCTGAAAGGCATCGCAATATACAATGTGAAAGCGAGGGAAGCCGGTTTAAAAACTGAAAAGGCCGATGCATTCATTGTAAAGAATCTGTTTTCGACCATCACAAATGTCAACTTTGACAAAGATTACTTTGTTGAAAAGATAAGAGAAGGGCTGGCATTGAGAGATGAAGTCAAAGATCAGTTATTGAAATCCGGAGCCGGGATTGATAAACCCCTCCACGATGCGGCGGTATGGTCAGGCGATAGCATGGGGGACTTTGAACAAAAGGCCGAGACCGTTGGCGTATTAAAAACCAAGAATGAAGATATCAGGTCATTGAAAGAACTTGTAACGTACGGATTGAAAGGCATGGCAGCTTATGCTGAACATGCCAGGGTTTTGGGGTTCGAAGATGATGCGATATATGAGTTTATGCAGAAAACACTGGCCGCAACACTGGATGACGGCCTTACTGCCGACGATCTTGTGGGGCTTGTGATGGAAACAGGTAAATACGGAGTGGAGGTCATGGCATTATTAGATAAAGCCAATACCTCCACCTACGGGAACCCGGAAATCACAAAGGTAAATATTGGCGTGAGAAACAATCCTGGCATTCTGATAAGCGGCCATGATCTGAAAGATATGGAAGAGCTGTTGAAACAGACAGAGGGCACAGGAGTGGATGTCTATACTCACGGAGAAATGCTTCCAGCCAATTATTATCCGGTATTTAAAAAATACCGCCATTTTGTTGGAAATTATGGCAATTCTTGGTGGAAGCAAGACAAGGAGTTTGAGAGCTTTAACGGGCCTATTTTGATGACGACCAACTGTCTGATACCTCCGAAGGATTCCTATAAAGACCGGATTTATACCACAGGAGTTGTAAGATTCCCGGGAGTGAAACATATTCCGGACAGAGAAGACGGGAAAACTAAGGATTTCGCCGAGATCATCGAGCATGCAAAAAAATGTCCGCCTCCGGCAGAAATTGAAAAAGGAGAGATCGTTGGAGGGTTTGCGCACAATACGGTTCTGAGCCTGGCGGATAAAGTGATAGAGGCTGTTAAAGCAGGCAAAATAAAGAAGTTTTTTGTCATGGCCGGCTGTGACGGAAGAATGAAGAGCAGAGAATATTATACGGAGTTTTCGAGAAGACTTCCCAAAGATACGGTAATACTGACTGCAGGCTGTGCAAAGTACCGGTATAACAAGCTGGATCTGGGCGATATCGAAGGTATCCCAAGAGTATTGGATGCAGGCCAGTGCAATGATTCATATTCGCTGGCGGTCATTGCACTCAAGCTCAAGGAAGCCTTTGGCATGGATGATGTAAATGAGCTGCCCATTGCCTACAACATCGCATGGTATGAGCAAAAAGCGGTAATCGTGCTGCTGGCCCTCTTGTATCTCGGAGTGAAGAATATTCACCTTGGTCCCACTCTGCCCGCTTTCCTTTCGCCCAATGTCGCAAATGTGCTAGTTGAAAGGTTCGGTATAGGCGGGATAACTAACGTGAAAGACGACATCAAAATGTTTATGGAATAAAAAATTAAAAAGAAAAGCATGCCATAAAAGTATAATTAAGGAAATTTCCGGCCATAATATGGATGAGGTGATTTTATGTACCGATTCAAATGGCCGGTGAAATTTTCTCTCCCTCTAATCAACTTGAGCAAACTTTTTAAAACAGTTAAAAACGCCAGACCGACAACAATTATGCAAAAAACATCCAGAAGCGTTATGGTCTTTGCAGCGCTGATTATCATGCTGCTGGTGGTAAACGGAGCATTCTGGTATTTTAGGGCTACCCATCGGGAAGTAAGCCCGCAGGGGGAGCAGGCGCCAGAATTGGAGAAGTGGCAGGTAAATCTGAATGAAAACCGGATGGATGAAGAAGATTTGAAAAAAGAGTATAATCTACCCAGCTCCAAGAGCACACCGGAAGTTGCTGAAAAACAAACAGGGGAAAGTTCCCGCACCGACAAAGAAAAAACGCAAAAAAGCCAGGCCACTCAGACTAATGCAGTCGATAAGGGGCAGGCAGTGCAGACAAACCTTTCCGAAAAATCTTACAAGAACTCGTCTGAAAGCAATGCTGTGCCTGCCGCAAACCAATTGGCCCTGGCTACCATGGCTATGCCGGTAACGGGCAGGGTAATAACCGACTATGCTGTAGACAGGCTGATATATTCAAAGACTCTGGAACAGTGGAATGCCCACTATGGCATAGATATTGCAGCTGAGGAAGGTTCCCCGGTAAAAGCCGTTATGGAAGGCACCGTGGTGGAGGTAAGAGAAAGTGATCCCCGGCTCGGGGTGGTGGTGGTAATAGACCACGGCGGAGATATCAGGACTTTATACGGCAATCTTTCACCTAATCCAATGGTGCAGAAGGGAAAAAGTGTTAAAAAAGGCCAGATTATTGGTGCAGTGGGAAAAACAGCGCCCTACGAAATAGAAGACCCGCCTCACCTGCACTTTGAAGTATTAAAAGGTGGGGAAAATATAGACCCGCAGCAGTACATCCCAAGAATAGACTGAATTTAAAAGTGCGGTAAAAATTGCCGCACTTTTGTTTTTTTGGTCTTCTATAAAAACGTGGAGCATCATATATATTTACTAAAACTGCTTGGAGGAGGATTTGCCGTGAAGGACTACATGAGGGAACGCATACTCAATATTGCTGCATATATAATCGACACCAGAGCCACCGTAAGGCAGGCAGCCAAAGTTTTCGGAGTTTCAAAGAGCACAGTGCATAAGGATATGACCGAAAGGCTGCTGGAGATAAATCCCGAAAAAGCCAAGATGGTAAAGCAAGTTTTGGAATTCAATAAAGCTGAGCGGCACATTCGTGGAGGAAAGGCTACGAAAAAAAAGTACTTAAATCTTTAATATATTCCCCAGCACATAGAAGGATTTTTAATAAAAATGTAGAATTAAATAGTAAATTGTTGTTAAAATTTACAGGAGGTAACAAATTTTTCATGGATATAGGTATTGATCTTGGAACAGCATCGGTTCTGGTATATGTTCGAGGCAAAGGGATAGTATTGAAAGAGCCTTCTGTGGTGGCTCTGGACAAGGACAGCGGCAAAATGTTGGCCGTGGGTGAAGATGCCCGAAAGATGATAGGCAGAACACCAGGCAATATAGTTGCCATAAGGCCTCTTCGTGAAGGGGTTATCGCCGATTACACCACCACTGAACTCATGCTCAAGTATTTTTTAAACAAAGTGGTTCCCCGCAGGATTTTCCGGCCCAGAATTATGATATGTGTCCCGGCTGTAATCACCACAGTGGAAAAAAGAGCGGTCATAGAAGCCGCAGCTGCTGCAGGTTCCCGTCAGACTTTTCTGATTGAAGAACCGGTAGCGGCAGCCATAGGCGCCGGCATAGACATTTCCAAACCCGTTGGGAGCATGGTGGTGGACATAGGCGGCGGCACCACCGATATTGCCGTATTGTCTCTCGGAGGCATAGTGTGCGGCGAATCCATCCGTGTGGCTGGAGACAAATTCGATGAGGCCATCGTGCGGTATATCAAGAAAGAATTCAACCTGATGATTGGAGAAAGGACCGCTGAAGAAGTTAAAATCGGCGTTGCCAATGTTTTTCCCGAAGGCGACGATTCTGCGACCATAGATGTGAGGGGCAGAAGCCTAATAACGGGGCTTCCGCAGAACATAAACATTACAGCTGCCCAAACCCGGGAAGCTCTTTTGGAACCCGTCGATCAGATTATTAACGCAATTTTTGGAGTGCTTGAAAAGACCCCGCCGGAACTTTCTTCGGATATTAGTGAACGGGGCATTGTGATGACCGGCGGCGGCTCGCTTCTAAAAGGTTTGGACAAGTTGATTTCCCATCATACAGGCATACCCGTGACTGTGGCGGATGATGCAATTTCTTGTGTGGCCCTTGGGGCTGGGAAGGCATTGGAAAACTTGGATATACTGGGCCCCAATGCAGTATATACAAAATAAAAGTGAAAAATAAAAGTGATATTACGATAACAAAATCTGAACTCATTTAAGTTTGATTACGAAAATGGATTTATCACTTTTGTTTTATTATAATACTGCCCAGAATTTAAATCCTCGCTCCATATTATATCGCAATTAAGATTTATTGCACTACAGACTATAAGAGAATCCCAAAATGAAATCATATAGCGCTGACTTATTTGGATTGCTTCAAGTATACTGTTAACATCAGGTATATCCAATTTCCAAAGCCCAAGATCTGAAATAATTTGTGAAGCCTGTAAAGGAGGTAATGGCCTTTTTACCTTTTTTGTAATGGTTACGTAAAACTCTTGTAGAACCTGGATACTTAGACAGCCTTTTCTTGTATTCCATAATTCTTTTAATAATTCTTTCGCAATTTCATGTTTTCTACCGGCAGATACGTCATGAGCATAAACTAAAATATTCGTATCAACAAATTGCAAGTTAGCATTATCTTCCATGTAAATCCTCTCTATTCCAGATAGTTTTACCTTCTGTACCTAAATCAATATTATTATTTTCTAATATATCAATATGATGTAATCTTGCTTTTTCGTACAAATCTTCTTTTTTGACTATTTCTTCTAAGGTTTTGGTTAAAAGGCCAGATACAGATGTGTGTTTATTTATAGCTATATGCTTTATCTTTTTTAATAAATCTTTAGGTAATGACAATGTAATATTCTGGGTTTTATTCATAGTACCGCCTCCTTGTAATTTAGCATAACACATATTTACGTGTATATCAATACCAAATAAATACAGGATAATTTTGTAAGTGTAAAGGAATTAAGAAAGATAGTAGAGGGAGGTGATTCCGGTGATAAGAGGCCTTTACACATCTGCGTCGGGATTGATGGCGGAAATGGCAAAAACCGATGTGATTTCCAACAATTTAGCAAACATAAACACCAGCGGCTTTAAAAAGGACAGAGCCATATTTCGCGCTTTCCCCGAAATGAACATTCTTCGCATAGACGATCCGGTAGTTGCTACCCCCAAGGATAAAATTGATACCAGGCCTTTTATAGGAGTTCTAGGAACCGGAGCCATGGTGGATGAAATAAGCACCGATTTTAGTAGAGGCACTACTGAAAACACATCAAATCCACTCGACCTGGCACTGGCGGGGGAAGGTTTTTTTGAAGTCCAGACCCCCGCGGGGATACGTTACACCAGGGATGGAAGCTTTACAAGGAATGAACAGGGCTACCTTGTAACGAGCGATGGCTATTATGTGATGGGACAGAACGGCCCCATACAGCTTCCTGACGGCAGAGATATTTCCATCAATTCTCGGGGGGAAATATTTTCCGGCGGCAATTTTGTGGACAGGCTGCGGGTGGTGTCCTTTGCCAATTTGAGACAGCTGTTAAAAGAAGGAGATAATCTTTATTCTACTAATCAACAGCCCGTTTTATCAAACAGCGAAGTAATCCAGGGAGCGCTGGAAAAATCCAACGTCAATCCCATAAGCGAGATGGTGGATTTAATTTCGGCTTTTAGAGCCTATGAAGCAAACCAGAAGGTGGTAAAAGCCAACGACGATACTTTATCCCGAGCGGTAAACGATATAGCGCGGTTATAATCTCAAGAAGGGCCGGACTGCATAGCAGGGGCCCTCCGCTGCGGAATGACCGAAGCAGTGAGTATATAGTTTTAAAAGGAGGGTTTTATTATGATGCGGGCGCTCTGGAGCGCCAGTTCCGGAATGAAGGCGCAACAGCTCAATATGGATGTAATTTCCAATAATCTGGCCAATGTGAATACCACAGGCTTTAAAAAAAGCAGGGTGGAATTCAAAGATCTTCTCTATGAGACCTTAAAAAGGCCCGATGTATACCAGCAAGGGTTGGGGAATCCCGTAGGGCTGCAGGTGGGGCATGGCGTAAGGCCGTCGGCTACCACCAGGACTTTTACCGAAGGAAATTTGCAGGAAACCGGCAACACCTTTGACCTAGCCATTGATGGAGATGGGTTTTTTATGGTGGAAAGGCCTGACGGAAGTTACGCTTTTACCCGGGATGGTGCATTTAAGATATCTCTGGACGGTACCGACAGGAACCTGGTAACTTCCGACGGATATTATGTTTTAAGCGCCGATGAAGACCACATAGCCATACCTGAAGGTTATACGGATATCACCATTTCTGCTGACGGCCTCATAACGGGCAAAAATGAAGACGGCGAAGTTGAAGAGCTGGGTCAGATAGGCCTGGTGAAGTTTATGAACCCGGAAGGACTGCTGGCATGCGGCGATAATCTGTACGAACAGACTGCGGCTTCAGGGGAATACCAGATGAAGCAAGATGCTACGGATACCGGGTATGGGTCCATCCTTCAGGGATTTCTGGAGATGTCCAATGTACAGGTGGTAGAAGAAATGGTAAACCTCATCACAGCGCAAAGAGCCTATGAGATTAATACAAAGGCCATCCAGACTTCGGACGAGATGCTGGGCGAAGCCAACAACCTCAGGCAATAGGGGTGATGGTGAGCATGGTTGAAATAAGCAGCGCAGCTTATCCTGTTGCCCAGGCTTTGAGCGAAAAAGTTTCTTACACCCTGGGCAAAACCGAGAATTCAGCAGAAACCAGAGAGAAAGAGAAATTGAAAAAGGTCTGCGAGGACTTTGAATCCATATTTGTATATTATATTTTGCAGAAAATGCGCGATACGGTTCCGAAAGAAGGATTTTTTGAGCAAGGTGTTTCATACGATATAATTCAATCCATGCACGATGAAGCTCTGGCCGAAGAGCTTTCCAAAGGAGGAGGCCTGGGATTGGCTGCTCAGATTTACAATCAGCTGTCGAAATATGTATGAGCTGCAAAATCAATTTAAAGGAATGATATAAATGCTCAACGTGGAGGAGATTCAGAAAATAATTCCGCACCGTTATCCTTTTTTGCTGGTGGATAGAATTTTGCAACTGGAAGAGGGCAAAAGGGCCGTTGGGATAAAAAATGTATCGATAAACGAGCCATATTTCCAAGGGCATTTTCCCGGCAGGCCCGTCATGCCTGGAGTGCTTATAGTGGAAGCTCTGGCCCAGGTGGGAGCATGTGCCATTTTGAGCTCCGAGGCGAACCGAGGCAAACTTGCCCTTTTTGCGGGTATTGAAAAAATGAGATTCAAACGCCAGGTGATTCCCGGAGATTCACTCTATATGGAAGTTGAGCTCACCAAAGTTAAAGGGCCTTTTGGGAAGGGCATCGCCATTGCAAAAGTCAATGATGACGTAGCTGCGGAAGGAGAGCTTATATTCGCTCTGGTAGATTCATAAAATACAATGAATTAAACAAAAAAACGTACGGATAAAGATTGTACGGCGGGGGAAAAATACTCCCAGGGAATTTTTAGAGGTGATATTATGAGAGCCTTTAAAAAATTGGGAGTGTTTTTCTTTATTATCCTGCTGGCTGCTGTAATATTGATTGCCGCGCTTGGGGAAGGTTGCTCCAAAAAGCCTGCCAAATCTCCAGCAAAGCCTTCCGGGAATGAAAGGCAGGAATCACTGAACCTAAAAAAACTTCAAGCCAGCGTGGATAATCTTGTAAAAGAATTCGAGAAGGAATACTTAAAACGGCAGGCGCCGCCACCGAAACCACAGGCTCTGGCGAAAGCTTTAGAAGATGGACAAAAACAGGGAGAACAGGGCAAGTCTCAGGACGGCCAACAGCAAAAAGAGCAGCAATCTGCTCAGAAAAGTGAGGGTCAGCAGGAAGGGCAGACCAAAGGACCTGACTGGGCAAAGTTTGAAAAACAAATAACTCAGATACACAACCAGTGGAACAGTTTTCAGCCTGAAGCCATAAAGAACGGAGCTACGCTAGAAATGGTGGATAGCTTCAGCCGAAAGCTCAATGAACTCACTATGACCCTTACCAGGCAGGAACTGTATAAGGGGTTGATGGCGGCGAATGACCTGTTTAAAAGCACAGTGTCCTTTGAGAAGCTATTTAAAACCGACTCCCCTCCGGATGCCAAAATAGTGGTATACTACATGAGATGTGCCGAATATAGGGCTCTTGCCGGAGAAGATACTGAAGCAGAAAAAGCTATAGATAATGCGCTTGGGGTATGGGAGACGGTGAAACCCCAGATAAAAGATGTGGCTGTGGCGAGCAAAGCAGAATATTCATTGAAAGAACTGGGACAGGTCATAGAGGAAAAGGACCCCAACCTGATAAAAATAAAAGCCCAAATAGCGGAAAAGAACATGCAGGACGCCATAAAGTCCATGGGGGCTTTGAGTCAGTGAGTCAAGGAACCGTCCCCTGACTCACTTTATAAAAATACTATAGCAGTGCCCCGATCAGAAACACTGGCTGCTGGCACGGAAGGTCAAGTTCCGTTGGGCAGGTTACTACAACACAGGTGCTGGGGCCGCCGGATTTTATTATGTCGACAGGATGGTCGCCGCTCCATTTCACCGACAGTCCTAGATATGACGCTAGCGATTCCGCCTCGCCCTTTATCCCTCTGGAGCCGATAGGAATTATGTCATGGATTAAAGGATGGTTTAGAAGTTGTTTTACCAGCTTTGAATCAGCAATCGCCGGGTCCTCCAAGCTTACTTCATTTCCGACTTTTGGCGTGCCTATACAGTATATATGGTCGCCTGGCCGGGTTCTGTTTATGCGAAGTCTTTTTTTGTTCACCGTACCTATCACCGTAACACCGACTCCCGTCTGGCACGTAGAAATATTCTTTTCGGTGCTTATTGCCAATGGAAGACATAAATCAACGGTTTTAAGTTCATCCTGGGCGCCGGTTATTATTGCCTCACCTGTAGGCGACGGTTCGCTGCATACAGCGGCGGTTACGGCGACCGGCGTTGCCCCTACCGACATTATTTCCATGAGGGCTACCCTCAGCGTAAACCTTCCAACAATGTATGGAGGGACTTTCACCACGTCTTTTTCCTTTTCACCTATCCCCCCAGATGAATCGCAGGCCACAGCAAGAAACGTATCGTCGCTTAAGTTTACAAAGCTCACATCCCTGTTTTTAGGCAAATACCTTTCGGTTCTTTCACAATCCATGCGAAAAACCCTCCTCAGGTGTTGAAAAATAAAATTTTCGAGCAAGTGCCAACAACCACCTCTTTCTGACGCCGTAACTAACAGCCAACGGTATTTTAATGTTCCTGCCGGATATCCATATTGTGTTTTAACCCTACTATGGCTTTATAAACGATGGCCGACAATATTACATTGGCTACCGACCCTATGAGAAGGGGGAGCAACATGGCAGTGAAGAATCCCATGCCGAAATTGGGGAAAGGTATAAAGCTTGCCGGAGCCACGATGCCGTTTAAAAACGAGGCAGCTATGGCCGCAAGGGGAAGATTGAACCTTTTTAAAACGCCGTACACCGCTGCAAAAACTGCCATCTCTGCTGCGATCAACAGGTGCAGCGGCAAAGTCATCGGGAACCCTGCAAACATGCTGGTAAAAAGATGGCCTAGCGCTGCCGTTGCGGCACCGTATGATGGGCCCAGCAAAAGTGCCGCTGTGTAACCGGGAGCCGAATCAAAGGCCACTGTCCCCGTGGGGCTCGGCACCTTGATGGCTGCGCCCACCGCGCTCAGAGCGATAAACATTGCCGTCAGTACAAGACTTCTTGTTTTTTGGTTCACCATACACATTCCTCCTGATTTTTTTAATATATTAAAAAGCCCACAGTCTAATCTCCATTAGACCGTGGACTTTACCATCATCCCCGGAAATATGCGGTTCTCAAGGCAGGTCTCCTGGCTCAGGTTCATAGCGGGCTCTTCCTTCCCGGTTTCCCAGTGGATTTGTGAGGCCGCTCCCCATTACAGTGGCGGGACCGCGCCGGACTTTCACCGGACTTCCCTATTCTCCCCAAAGGGCACCCTGAGAAAATTTTAATTTTTGTATAAATTATATACGAATAGCAGGATGATGTCAAATCATAACGCTCATCAATCGTCAAAAGACAAATTTTAATCCCGCACACAGATTCACGCTGTTTAAGGCAAACTTTTTATTATTCCGTTTCAAACTTGGTTTCAGTATCGATGAAAATATAAAAAAGTTGATATAATATATTAAATGTAATATATTAAATAAAACCGGTCTTTTTCCTGCTCATAAGACAATAAAGGGCTTGGCGGCAGCAAACAAATTTATGCTGTGTTTTTATTCTAAAAAGACAAAGCCGGGCGATGGAGGAATTCTGATGGAAGGCATAACTGTAAAAGAGGCTTATGAAATTTTAAAAGAGGACGGCGTTTATTGGGCTGGTGGCAGAAATGGAGAAAATAGGATTATTAAATCAGTAAGTGTTATAGAAATCCCCGATTGTTTAGAGTGGCTGCAGGGAGGAGAGATGATACTGACCACGCTGTATCCGTATAAAACCGTTGATGAAAGGCTCAACCTTATAAAGAGCTTGAGCAAGGGTGAAGCTGCATGCATTTGCATACATCCGGGGAATGACGATTTTCCTCATGTGCCCGATTGTTTGATAAAACTTGCAGATGAAATAAACTTTCCATTGCTTTTAATAGACCGAAAACTACCTTATTCCCTAATCATGAAAAAAACCTACGAAGCTTTGCTGAACAGGGAAGAAATGGCGCTTAAAAAAGCACATGAGATAAATAATGTGATGAATAACATATTGTTGACCAATGGCGGCGCACACGAGATAATAGAAAAATTCTCAGCGATTATAAATTGCAGTGTGATTTGTCTCGACGAAAATTTTAAGCCGCTGGACATGATTTTGAGAGGAAAAGACGGCGGCTTAAAAGAGGAAGATTTAATAAAGATATATTATTTTGTAAAAAGTTATATTGAGACCTATAGTTTACACAAAACAAACAAAAATAAACCTGATAAAACTCACATTGTTTCCTGGAAAGATGGCGTAAATCTAGCGATCTCCATTATGAATATAAATGACGAGACGGCTTATTACTTACTGGTCATAAAACGGGGGGAAATGACAGAATTTGATAAAAAATTATATGAAATTGCACTTCCCGGAACGATTACTGCTTTAAAGATTGACATATTAAAGAATCTGGCTATCCTGGAAACGGAACAGAGGCTCAAGTCGGATTTTTTTGAAGACGTTATAAATGATGCTTATACATCGAATGAACTGATGAAAAAAAGAGCTAGGACCCTGGGTTTAAACCTCCTGGACAAAAACTTTGTCGTTATTTTCGACATAGACGATTTCGAGAAGTACTGCAGGGACAACTATGAGAAAGGCGAACAACATATCCAAAAAATAAAGAGAGACCTAAAAAAGGCTATTGAAGAGGCGTGCAAAAATATAAAAAACAGGGTGCTGCTTTTTGTTCCAAAAAGCGACGCAGGCATAATTCTTGTGGGGTTTACTAGGTTCGAATATATGAGAGAAGTGATATATAAAAAAATATTGAAGGATTTGTTTTATAAGACAATTGCTGAATTTTCCGCAAGGAACCCCGATGTTTCCTTGTCGGCTGGAGTGAGTTCTGCTATGGAAAACATTGAAGAATTAAAAAGAGCATACAATGAAGCCATTTTCGCAATAGATATCGGAACTAAATTATTCGGAAAGGGGAAAATTAATTTTTACGATGATCTCGGCATATATAAATTGATATCCATACCGGACAAAAAGGAGGATATATTAAGGGACAGATGGTTTTCCAGGCTTTATGAGCATGACATAAACAAAAACGGGAATCTTATAGAAACTTTGGAAGTTTTTCTGGACACTAACGGGAGCATAAAAGACACAGCAAAAAAGCTTTACACCCATCCCAATACGATAAAGTACCGCCTTAAAAAAATCAGGGAATTGAGCGGCGAAGACATACTCCAGGATGAACAGAAAAGACTTTATTATCATATTCTAATAAAAGCATTGAAGATGCTTTCCTGATAGCATTTTATAAATTAAAATCTAAACAACAGGCCGCCCTTGACAGATGAAAATTTTTTCTGCTGTGAACCGACTATTATTCTCGTTATCCTTATGTGACAAAAAATCCTCATTTTTTTGTTGTTTAAAGATATGGCTTTTAATAAGTTAAAAAAATTATAATAAAATCATTAGATTTTTTTAGGAGGAGGGTTTTTGCATCATGTCTAAAATTTTATGGATTAACCCTGTCGGCACTGATGATTTCGATAAGCCTATTAAAGAAGCGCTGGATGAAATTAAACAGCCCCAAACTCAGGTGGATGTGGTTTCTTTAAAAAGGGGTCCCAAACACCTGGAGTACAGGTATTATGAAGCACTGGTAATTCCTGAGACACTGCATCTTATAAAGCAGGCCGAAAATGACGGTTATGATGCTGCCGTAATCGGCTGCTTTTACGACCCGGGGCTTCACGATGCAAGGGAAATAGTGGAAAAAATGGTGGTCACCGCTCCGGCTGAAGCGTGCATGCATATTGCGGCGACTCTTGGCCACAAATTTTCCATTATAGTAGGAAGGGACAAATGGATTCCGCAGATGATGGACAATGTGGTGTTAAACGGCCTGAAAGACAAACTGGCATCGTTCAAATCGCTCGGCCTTGGAGTTTACGATTTTCATGCCGATGAAAAAGTTACGATACAGAAACTTAAAGATGCGGCAAAAGAAGCAGTGGAAAAAGACGGGGCCGAAGCCATCATACTCGGCTGCACAATACAGTTTGGATTTTATAAAGAACTTCAGGAGTATGTAAAGGTCCCGGTGATTGATGCCATTATTGGGCCTTTCAAATATGCGGAATTTCTCGTGGAGCTAAAGGACAAATTCGGGTGGCTCCACAGCAAGAAATATGGCTTTGAAACGCCGCCGCTTTTTGAAATAGAACAATGGGAGCTGGAAAAACAATACGATATTAGGGGATTATGGCACAAGTAAGGAGGAAGAAATATGGCAAAAGATGTAAGAATCGGATTTGACGTTGGTGGGACTTTTACCGACGGCGTAATGCTCAAGGGCAAAGAGGTTTTGGCGAAGGCAAAAGCCCTTACTACCGATGATGTTACCACGGGAATTGTAAATGCGTTGGATGTGTTGTTGAAAACAAAAAAAGCCGAAGTATCTGAGATAGGCCTGGTGTCGCTGGGGACAACTCATACCACCAATGCCATTATCGAAAGGAAGAACTTGAACAAGGTCGGCATCTTCAGGCTGGGGGCACCGGCGACCACAGCCATTCCGCCCCTTACGGGATGGCCCGAGGATTTGAAAGAGGCTATCGGTGGAGTTGACAACATATTCATTGTGCGCGGCGGAAAAGAGTACGACGGAAGGGACGTTGTTCCCCTCGATGAAGAAGCTATCAGGAGCGCATGCGGCAAAATCAAGGGAAAAGTTGATTCCATAGCCATAACCGGCGTCTTTTCTCCCATGATACCGGATCAGGAAGAAAGGGCTGCGGAAATTATAAGAGAAGAGCTCGGAGACATACCGATTACCCTTTCAAACCATATTGCTTCCATTTCTTTGCTGGAGAGAGAAAACTCCACCATTTTAAACGCATCGGTAATTACCGTTATGAGAAAGGCTGTGGAAGCCCTTAAAAAAGCCGCAAAGGAGCGCGGCATTGAGGCGCCTCTTTTTATAGTTCAAAATGACGGGACGGTCATGTCTGCGGATTACGCGGTGAATTACCCGATTTTCACGGTGGCCTCCGGGCCTGCTGCCAGCGTCAGGGGTGCGGTCTATCTTTCTGGCATTGACAATGGCGTTGTGGTAGACATAGGCGGGACTTCGACAGATGTCGCGTATATAGTAAATGGATTCCCGAGAGAATCTTCAATAACGGTAACGATTGGCGGTGTTAAGACAAATATCAGATGCCCGGACCTTATGTCCATAGCTCTTGGCGGCGGAACAATAGTAAAGACGAAAGGCAACGAGGTTATAGCCCATGGCCCCGAGAGCGTCGGATACAACCTGGTCAAATTGGGCAAGTCTTTCGGTGGCCCGATAATTACAACCCATGATATTGCAGTGGCCAAGGGAATACTCGACAGAAAACTCGACATATTTGACACGGACTTTGCGCCTCATATTGATAAGGT